>NZ_JAMSHW010000110.1:0-503 GCF_023757525.1 Pseudomonas sp. MWU13-3659
CGCGGCTCAAGGCGACGACGTGTTCAAGGACGGCAGCTCCCTGACCGTCGGCATTACCGATGCCTCCGTCACCGGCAAAACCTTCGAGAACCTGGAACTCGGCGGCTCGGCCACCGTGCAAATCACTGACACCGTCAGTGAAGTCGTCGCGACCCTGACCGCCGACAAGACCACCGTCAGCGAAGGTGGCCAGGTCACCTACACCGTGACCCTGACCAATGCCCAGGGCCTGTCGGTCACCGGCCACAACGGCCTGACCTTCACCCTGAGTGATGGCACCAAAGTCTCCATCCCGGCCGGCAGCGCCTCGGGCACCTTCACCATCACCGCCAAGGATGATGTGTACGTCGGTGGCCAACCTTCGATCGTCAACAAGATCGAATCGGTTACCGGTGCGGACAACTTCGAGAAGTTGACCCTCGGTGACAACACTGTCACCACCACCGTCACCGATGAGCCTGGCACCGGCACCCCGGGTACCGGTAACGAAGGCGACAAGGTCT
>NZ_JAMSHW010000111.1:0-489 GCF_023757525.1 Pseudomonas sp. MWU13-3659
GGTGACCGACAGGCCCTGGGCATTGGTCAGGGTCACGGTATAGGTGACCTGGCCGCCTTCCGAAACGGTGGTTTTATCGGCAGTCAGGGTCGCCACGACTTCGCTGACGGTGTCGGTGATCTGCACGGTGGCGTTGCCACCGAGTTCCAGATTCTCGAAGGTTTTGCCGGTGACGGAGGCATCGGTAATGCCGACAGTCAGCGAGCTGCCGTCCTTGAACACGTCGTCGCCTTGAGCCGCAGCCTTGTAGGTGGCTTCGGTTTGACCAGCCGTGATCACCACCTTGTCGCCATTGGACAGGGTGACAGTCAGGTCGCGATCCAGCGGCTGGTTCACCTTCACAGTGAAGGTCGGCTGCTGGGCTTCGTTCACGTCGCCATTGCTGACGATGGTCACGGCGACCTTGTCGCCTTCGTTGCCGGTACCTGGGGTGCCGGTGCCAGGCTCATCGGTGACGGTAGTGGTGATGGTGTTGTCGCCGAGGGTCAG
>NZ_JAMSHW010000112.1:0-488 GCF_023757525.1 Pseudomonas sp. MWU13-3659
GTCACGGCAATCAGCACGTCCTCGACGCCACGTGTCTTGAGATCGTTGAACACCTTCATCCAGAACTTCGCACCCTCGGTGTTCTCGATCCAGATGCCCAGGATATCGCGCGTCCCGTCGGGGAGAACGCCCAACGCCAAGTAAATGGCCTTGTTACGCACCAGGCCTTCTTCGCGGATTTTCACCCGCAGCGCATCGAAGAAAATGACCGGGTACATCGGCTCCAGTGGCCGCTGTTGCCACGCGCCAATCTCCTCCATGACCTCGTCTGTCACGGAGCTGATGAAATCGGGTGAAACGTCGGTTCCATACTGCTCGGACAGGAAAGCTCGGATCTCTCTGACCGTCATTCCACGGGCGTACATGGCGATGATTTTGTCGTCGAATCCGGTGTAACGGCGCTCATGCTTGGGGATCAGAATGGGCTCAAAACTTCCGTCTCGATCGCGAGGGATTTCCAGTCGCAACGGACCATCCCCCGTCAAAAC
>NZ_JAMSHW010000113.1:0-455 GCF_023757525.1 Pseudomonas sp. MWU13-3659
CTGGTGAGGTGGTTCGGGCCAGGGGTGGTCAGGGCGATGCCGGCCGGGCTCGACACCACCAGGTGCGGCTGGGTGAATTCAGCGAACTCGTTCTTGGTCAGGTCGCCTGGGCCGCTGCCGAGGATGCCTTGGTGCTGCTTGTGCAGGTCCTTGGCCACGGCATCCTGGTCGCCGGGCTCCTGGGCCTGCATCTGCTTGGCCAGTTCCGCCAGGCTGTCCTGCTGTTCGCTGGCGGTGGCCAGGCGTTCGGCGGTCTCGGGCAGGTCCTTGTGGTGCTTGGCTTCGTTGGCGCGGGGTTCGGTGGTGATCAGCAGGCCGCCAGCGGCGCGCACGGCGCCGTGGCGGTCGGTGCGCAGCTCGAAGCCTTCGCCACGGGGCGCGCCGCCCGACGGTCTTGGGTGCGTCAGGTAGCCGAGGTTCAGCGCACTGGCGCCGTGGTCGCTACGCAGGGCGAT
>NZ_JAMSHW010000114.1:0-449 GCF_023757525.1 Pseudomonas sp. MWU13-3659
TATCATACGGCCCCTACGCTGCGCTTCGGGGTCCCTTCGCTCCGGCGCCTTCCGGGCCCGCGCGGCCTACGACTTGCTGCGCAAGTCTACATCTCGCGCCTTCGGCTACGCCGAAGGGTGCTGCGGACCTGGCCCTCCAGACGCCTTCGCTCAGCCTCCTGAAGTCGCGAAGTTACGGGCGGCGCCTGGGCTGGCGCAGCTGTCGCTAGTCGTTTATTCGTGGCCTTCAGTACACATTCGCCGGCAAAGCCGGCTCCTACCGGAGGGTGCACACCGCACCATTGTAGGAGCCGGCTTTGCCGGCGAACCAATCGTACAAACAACACGTCCTTCACGGCATTACATAGCTATAAAACTTTCCGCTCTTTGCTCTTTGCTCTTTGCTTCTGCGAGCGCGTAGCGCCTCGCCCGGCTCTTGATCTTGGTGCGCGATAGTTCAGGCGCCGCCC
>NZ_JAMSHW010000115.1:0-419 GCF_023757525.1 Pseudomonas sp. MWU13-3659
CGGGATCAGGTTGGCCGGAACCTGCACCTGCCGGCTGTGGCCCAGGGTGGCCGCCAGCGCCGCTACCGTCGGCTGGCCGAACAGCGTGCGCACGTCGGCTTGCAGGCCGGCCTGGCGCAGGCGTGCGGTCAGGCTCACGGCCAGCAGCGAATGGCCGCCCAGCTCGAAGAAGTTGTCGTGGCGACCCACTTGCTCGACACCCAGCAGTTGCGCCCAGATATCGGCCAGCAAGCGCTCGGTCTCACCCTGTGGTGCTTCGTATTCACGCCCCTGCACGTCCGGCACCGGCAGCGCCTTGCGGTCAGGCTTGCCATTGGGGGTCAATGGCATCGCATCGAGGTGGATGAACAGTGCCGGCACCATGTATTCCGGCAACTGCGCCAGCAACACGGCGCGCAGGTGATCGGCGGCCTGTGGCT
>NZ_JAMSHW010000116.1:0-419 GCF_023757525.1 Pseudomonas sp. MWU13-3659
GGCCACAAGTCGCCGATCACCTGCGCACGGTGTTGCTGGCGCAGTTGCCGGAATACATGGTGCCGGCGCTGTTCATCCACCTCGACGCGATGCCGTTGACCCCCAACGGCAAGCCCGACCGCAAGGCGCTGCCGGTGCCGGACGTGCAGGGGCGTGAGTACGAAGCACCGCAGGGCGAGACCGAGCGACTGCTGGCCGATATCTGGGCGCTACTGCTGGGCGTCGAGCAAGTAGGGCGGCACGACAACTTCTTCGAGCTGGGCGGCCATTCACTGCTGGCCGTGAGCCTGACCGCGCGCTTGCGCCAGGCCGGCCTGCAAGCTGATGTGCGCACACTGTTCGGCCAGCCGACGGTGGCAGCGCTGGCGGCCACCTTGGGCCACAGCCGGCAGGTTGAGGTCCCGGCCAACCGGATCCCC
>NZ_JAMSHW010000117.1:0-429 GCF_023757525.1 Pseudomonas sp. MWU13-3659
CCAATGAAGTTGCATCAGGTGATCACCGTCAACGGTGTGGTCCACGACCTGGTCAAGTCGGACGTGCGCCTTGAACTGCACAACCCGGGGCGGGCGACGTTCACCGTCCTGGCCGGGGCGCCGCTCAAGGGGCTGGTCACGTTCGACATTGGCTACAACGACAAGCCCCTGCAGCGCCACTTCATCGGCTACGTGGAGCGCAGCACTGCCGCCAACGCCAAGCAGCAGGTGCTGTTCTGCCGCGAGCTGGCCGCGATCCTGGGCCGGTCATTGCCCATGAACCTGCGTCACATCGACCTGCGCGGCGTGCTCGAGCACGTCAGCGAACAAACCGGCCTGCGCTTTCGCGTACCCGATCGGCCCTATGCCTCAACCCGGGCGCCGTTCTTCTATAGCCTCGCGGCTGGCTTCCAGGCCATGGAGAGCCTC
>NZ_JAMSHW010000118.1:0-429 GCF_023757525.1 Pseudomonas sp. MWU13-3659
TCAATGAAGTTGCATCAGGTGATCACCGTCAACGGTGTGGTCCACGACCTGGTCAAGTCGGACGTGCGCCTTGAGCTGCACAACCCGGGGCGGGCGACGTTCACCGTCCTGGCCGGGGCGCCCCTCAAGGGGCTGGTCACGTTCGACGTGGGCTACAACGACAAGCCCCTGCAGCGCCACTTCATCGGCTACGTGGAGCGCAGCACCGCCGCCAACGCCAAGCAGCAGGTGCTGTTCTGCCGCGAGCTGGCCGCGATCCTGGGCCGGTCATTGCCCATGAACCTGCGTCACATCGACCTGCGCGGCGTGCTTGAGCACGTCAGCGAACAAACCGGCCTGCGCTTTCGCGTACCCGATCGGCCCTATGCCTCAACCCGGGCGCCGTTCTTCTACAGCCTGGCGGCTGGCTTCCAGGCCATGGAGAGCCTG
>NZ_JAMSHW010000119.1:0-388 GCF_023757525.1 Pseudomonas sp. MWU13-3659
AGCCCGCGTTCCTCCAGCTGGGCGACGACGGCCGCGGCCTGCACGGCCTGATCTACCGCGCCGCGCAAGGCGAGGCCGGCAAGCGCCTGACCCGCTACCAGGTCACCCTGCGCCCGCAACTGGCCTACCTGGCCCACCGCATCAACCAGCGCATGTTCCAGCACAAGACCGTGCAGGAGATCATCGCCCAGGTGCTCGAGGAACACGGCATCCTCGCCAACGCCTACCAATTCCAGTTGGGCGCGACGTACCCGCAGCGCGAGTACTGCGTGCAGTACGACGAGTCCAACCTGCAGTTCATCCAGCGCCTGTGCGAAGAAGAGGGTATCCACTACCACTTCCGCCACAGCGCCGACGGCCACCAGCTGGTGTTCGGCGACGACCAGAC
>NZ_JAMSHW010000012.1:0-164527 GCF_023757525.1 Pseudomonas sp. MWU13-3659
TGGAATACCTAATCCCGAACTCTAAACAAGGGATCGACCTAGCACATTATTTTAATTTCACGACCTGTGCTTCACGTGAGCGTGGAAAGCTTCGTTGTCCACATACCAGCCCATTGCTGACTTTGCGCATAGCACCTCTTTGGATACTGACTCCCATCCGAGTTCTGACTTTCGTGGCGTGATAGATTTTTCCAATCGGATTGTTGCTTTTCAGCAGCGTATTGACAGCGTGGTTAGGTCGGTTCCAAAGCTGTGGCGAGTCTGTGGCGAATCCATCAGACCAAAGCCGTACTCAAGTGAGGCTCTGAATCGTACAAACTCGCAGTCATCGTTAAGGGCGCTCTGAATGCCGAAAACGTCTGCCATATTCGCTTAACTAGCTGATAATTAAAGATATTGCCGACTACCAATGCATACGATAAAAATCTAGAATAAGCGGTTGATAGAGGCTAGGCGTTCCAGGTGAGCGGAACGACCCGACCGGAGCGCCATGAACAGTCCTCGTAACCCCGAAAAATCAAAAGGATAGAGACTTGGCTCAGCTAGAGAACATCGAGGCGATTGAAAGACGGCTTTGGAAGGCAGCAGACACCCTCCGTGGCAACTCTGAACTGGCCAGTAACGAATACTTTTTGCCCGTGATGGGCCTGATTTTCCTGCGCCACGCCTACAGCCGCTTCCTGGCTGTGAAGGATGAGATTGTCACAACCCTGCCCAGCCGGGGCGGCAAGACCCGCGACCTTACTAAAGAAGATTTCTCACAGAAAGGTGCGATCTACCTGAACCCCAAGGCTGAATTTGACGCCTTGGTAGCGCTCACCGATGCCGATGATCGTGCTGAGGCCATCATCAAGGCGATGGAATCCATCGAGAAGGATTACGCCAATCTAGCGGGCCAGTTGCCCAAGAACGAATATCGCAGCATCCCCAACGACGTTCTGGGTCAGCTCCTGCGTACCCTAAACCCGGGCGAGCTGAAGAAGGCTACCGGCGATATATTTGGTCGGATTTACGAGTACTTCCTGACTGAGTTTGCCGACCAAGGGGCTCATGACGGCGGTGAATTCTTCACCCCTGTGTCTTTGGTGCAGCTCATCACCAACGTGCTGGAGCCGGATCACGGTATCGTCTTCGACCCTGCCTGCGGCTCCGGCGGCATGTTCGTGCAGAGCGCCCACTTCTTGGAAGTCCACAAGGATGACCCGAATAAACTCACCTTCTACGGACATGAGAAGAACCGGGTAACCACCCGCCTGTGCAAAATGAACCTCGCGGTTCATGGTCTCGAAGGCAATGTGGTGGGCGGCGAGCAGGCCATAACCTACTACAACGATCCCCATGAAAACCTCTGGGGTAACGTTGATTACGTCATGGCGAATCCGCCCTTCAACGTAGATGAGGTAGACGCTGAGAAAATCAAGAATGATCCTCGCCTGCCGTTTGGCATCCCAGGCATCAACAAAACCAAGAAGGTTCCCAACGCAAATTACCTCTGGATTCAGTACTTCTACAGCTACCTGAATAACAAAGGCCGCGCTGGCTTTGTCATGTCCTCACAAGCTTCGGGTGCGGGCCGGGAAGATGCCAAGGTCCGTGAACAACTAGTGAAATCTGGCCATGTCGATGCCATGATCGACATTCGTGGCAACTTCTTCTACACACGCCCTGTGCCTTGTCAGCTTTGGTTCCTTAACAAGGACAAACCCAAAGCGCATCAGGACAAAGTGTTGATGGTTGATGCGCGCAATGTCTATCGCAAGGTCACGCGAAAGATTTATGACTTTAGCCCTGAGCAGCTTAAAAATCTGACTTCTATAGTTTGGCTATACCGGGGGCAAACCGATCGCTTTATTGAGCTCGTGCAGAGCTATATTGATAGCGCTCTGCTGGAGGCGTGTGCCTGTGAAAAATCAGAGAGCCTGCTGGCAGAGCCGGTGCCTGATTTTATTGCTGCACTTAAAAGTCTTTACGCGGCTATGCGTCCGTTTTTGGAGCAGTTAGAGAAGGGCGCTGATCCTGAAGAGTTGCACGTCGCGCTCCATGCTGAGCTGCTGAAAGCTATTGAGCAAATTGATGCTGATTGGTCTGACTTCCGAGTCCTGAAAAATGACCTCCATGAGTGGTGGGGACGTCATCCGTATGACACAGCAGAAGATTTGACCGATTTCACTGAGAGCGACATCTGTCTCAAAGATCTTGCGGAGAATGGTCGTGATTTGGTCAAGCTGATTGATCATGCTTACAAGTTAAGCGCGCGGCTAATTGAGCTTTGTGAGAACGAGCACGCGGCAAGAAATAGTGAACATTGGGATTACGCTAGTATACACGGTACTCGTCGTACTAGCCTAAAGAAGGCTACAGACGAGGCGAGAAAAACTGCAGTGGACCAACTTAAGCTGGTTCGCTATTTCTACAAGCAAGCACATTGGCTGTTGTCACGCTTTCCAAATGGCGAACTATGTGATGTCAAGGGTCTGGTTAAACTAGTTTCGATAGAAGAAATTGAATCGGCGAACTGGGCTTTGAATCCTGCTGTTTATGTTGAAGTGGCTCCGGAGGAAGTTGATGAAGAATTCGATTTCGAGGAGACATTAAGGGATATTCATACAGAGTTAAAAGGCCTCAATGAAGAAGCCGCAATTTTAGCTGCCCAAATCTCTAGAAATATTGAGGAGTTGGGGATATGAGTCTGCAGCCCGGCCTTATAGAGATTGGCGAGTTGTTAAAGGCTGAAGCAATCTTGGCGATTCAAGATGGAAATCACGGGGAGAAACATCCCAAGGCATCCGACTATGTGGATGAGGGGATTTCTTTTGTGATGGCTAATGACTTGAATAGAGGGATCTTAAATCCGCTTGCGACGGCAAAAATACCAGAAGGGCTTGCTGAAAAGCTGAGGATTGGGTTCTCAAAATCAGGTGATGTTTTATTGACGCATAAGGGTACTATTGGAAATACAGCAATAGTGCCAGAAGTCTCGCCCTATGTCATGCTTACCCCGCAGGTAACCTATTATCGAGTAAATCCAGATTTGCTAGATAATCAATACTTGATGTATTGCTTTCGAGAGAGCGGGTTTCGAAAAGTCATGGCCTCTTTAGCTCAGCAATCAACAAGGCCATACATCGGGATTACTGCGCAACGAAAACTAAAAATATTTTACAGGGGTATCGAAGAGCAAAAAGAGCTGGTTGGATTCATAAAAACTTACGATGACTTTATAGCTAACAATTATCGCCGTATAAAGTTGCTCGATGATACTGCCAGGGTTTTGTATAAAGAATGGTTTGTACATCTTAGGTTTCCAGGGCATGAGCATGTAAAGATAACCGATGGTGCTCCTGCTGGTTGGAGCATAAAAAAAATTGGTGAGATTTTGACTCTTAACTACGGGAAGGCTTTAAAGTCTAACGATAGAGTTGAGGGGGAATTTCCCGTATATGGTTCAAGTGGTGTAGTTGGAACTCACAGTAAGTCTCTTGTCGCTGGTCCAGGGATCATAGTCGGTCGGAAAGGCAATGTAGGGTCTATACATTGGAGTACAAAGGATTACTGGCCTATTGATACTGTCTACTTTATCTCTAAAGAGGAGTGTGATTTGTATTTGTATTATGCGCTGCAGTATGTCCAGTTCATAAATACAGACGTTGCTGTTCCTGGCTTAAATAGGGATGTGGCTTACGGTAGGACTATTTTAATCCCATCTTCATCCATCCTGGAAAGCTTTTTGAATGAAGTTCAACCAATCCGCGCCCAGATTGAAAAGTTAGAAGAGCTAAATACTAAGCTTGTAGCCGCACGTGATTTGCTTTTACCTCGACTGATGAATGGAGACATCGCTGTATGAACGCAATGACCGAGGATCACCTGGCGCAGGAGACGACTGCCAATTACCTGCTGCATGACCTGCAGTGGGATGAGTCGATCTACGCCATGCAGGAGGTTTTGGGCAAGGAAGGCACCCTCGGTCGCACCAGTGAAACCGAGGTGGTGTTAAACCGCTACCTTGGACAGAAGCTCATTGACCTTAATCCCGGCCTCCCGATGGAGGCCTATGAAGACGCCCTGCGTATTGTGAATGAGTACAGCAGCAGCTCCGTGCTGCTGGCGACCAATCGCGAGAAGGATAATCTTCACAAGAACGGTGTTGAGGTGAGCTTCCGCAATGAGAAGGGCGAGCGCGTCAAAAAGCGCCTTCGCCTTTTCGACTTCGATGACTCATCCAAGAACCACTTCCTTGTCGTGCGGGAGCTTTGGGTCAAAGGCGACCTGTATCGCCGCCGCGCCGATATCGTCTGCTTCGTGAATGGTATCCCACTCGTGTTCATGGAGCTCAAGAATGTCCACAAGGACATCAAGGCAGCCTACGAGAAGAACTTTGCGGACTACAAAGACACCATCCCGCATCTCTTCCACCACAATGCCTTCATCGTTCTGGGCAATGGCGTGGATGCCAAGGTCGGCTCGGTCTCCAGCAAGTTTGAGCACTTCAACGACTGGAAGCGCCTGCATGAGGACAGTCCCGGCGTCGTGGACATGGAGACGCTGCTGAAAGGCACATGCTCCAAAGCGAACCTGATGGACATCTTCGAGAACTACATCCTCTTCGATGAAAGCTCGGGGAAGCTGGTCAAGATCGTTGCCCGGAACCACCAGTTTCTGGGCGTTAATCGGGCCATCGGAGCAGTGAAGGATCGGAAAGCCCTTGCAGGAAAGCTTGGTGTCTTCTGGCACACTCAAGGCTCCGGCAAGTCCTATTCAATCGTGTTTTTCGCCCGTAAGGTCCATCGCAAGCTGGGTGGCAACTACACCTTTGTTGTCCTGACCGACCGCGATGACCTGGATACCCAGATCTACAAAACCTTCGGCGGATGCGGGGTTGTGGATAACGACCGCGATCCTTGCCGCGCCACCAGTGGTGAGCATTTGCAGGAGTTGCTGGGTCAGCACAAAGCTTTCGTCTTCTCGCTGATCCAGAAATTCAACAAGAAGGTCGATCCCGAAAAACCTTACTCGGAGCGGGACGACATCATCGTCATTACTGACGAAGCACACCGTACCCAGTACGGCACGCTCTCCCTGAACATGCGCAACGCTATGCCCGGTGCCAGCTTCATCGGCTTCACCGGCACACCCCTGTTCAAGGATGACGAAATCACCAAAAAGGTTTTCGGTGAATACATCTCCACCTATGACTTCCAGCGGGCGGTGGAGGACAACGCCACCGTACCGCTCTATTACGATGCGCGCGGCGAGCAATTGCGTTTCGTGGATGAGGGTGGCGATGAACATAGTGTTGCCGATCCGAAGGGCCTGAACGAGAAGATCGCCGCCAAGCTTGAAGAGCTGGAGATCGATGATATCGACGTTCAGCAGCGTCTGGAGCGCGAGCTAAAGCGCGACTACCACATCATCACCAGTACCAGCCGCCTCGAACAGGTTGCACAGGATTTTGTCAGGCATTACGCCAATGGCTGGGAAACCGGCAAGGCCATGCTGGTTTGCATCGACAAGATCACCTGCGTGCGGATGCACAAGCTGATAGATGACTATTGGCAAGAGCACATCGCCCAGCTGGAAAAGGATCTACCGAACGCGCTTGACGAGCAGGATGACATCTTGCGTCGTCGCCAGATCGACTGGATGCGTGAAGCGCAGATCGCCGTTGTGGTGAGTGAAGAGCAAGGCGAGGTGGACAAGTTCCGCAAATGGGACCTCGATATCACTCCGCATCGCCGCCTGATGAAAGAAGGCTTCCTGCTTGGCGACGGAAAACGCCTCGACCTTGAGAGCGCTTTCAAGAAGTCAGAGCACCCGTTCCGCGTGGCTATCGTTTGTGCCATGTGGCTGACTGGTTTTGACGTACCAACCCTCTCCACGCTTTATCTCGACAAGCCTCTGCAGGCCCATACGCTCATGCAGGCTATTGCGCGCGCGAATCGTGTCGCTGAAGGCAAGAACAACGGCCTGATTGTCGACTATTGCGGCATCCTCAAAAACCTCCGCCAGGCTCTCTCCACCTTTGCTGGACGTGGGGATGAGGGGCATGGCGACGAAGATGGCGAACTCGACCCTACCTTGCCGAAGGAAGATCTTCTCGCAGAGCTCATCGAGGCCATTGGCTTTGTGCGCGACTTCCTGCAGATTCAAGGTTTCCGCCTGGAAGACATCATCGAGAAGACTGGCTTTGCACGAAACGCAGCCATTGTCGAAGCCAAGGAAGCCGTCAACGAAAACGACCAGACTCGCAAGCGCTTCGAGATTATGGCGCGCGAGGTCTTCAAGAAATTCAAAGCCTGCATCAACGTACCCGGCGTGAATGGGCAGCGCGACGCCAGGGATGCCATCAATATCATCTACAAGAGCTTGCAGGCCGACCGCGAGGCCGCAGACATCAGCGACATCATTCGCCAGCTCCACGGGATCGTTGATGAAACGATACATACCTGTGCTTCTGCAGGCGAGGGTGCTGGGGTTTATGACATCAGCAAGATTGATTTCGAGCGGCTGCGTCTGGAGTTTGCCAAATCTCCGGCCAAGCACACCGCCGTACAGGGGTTAAAAGACGTCATCGAAAAACGTCTGAATATCCTGCTGATGAAGAATCCGCTGCGCACCGACCTCCAGGCCCACTACGACAAGCTGGTCGATGTATACAATCTCGAAAAAGATCGGCTCACCATCGAAAAGACTTTTGAGGCGCTGCTGAAGCTCGTCGATGAGCTGAGTGCGGAAGAACGCCGCGCCATGGAGGAAGGGCTGGATGAGGAGACTCTCGCGTTGTTCGACCTACTCTCAAAGCCTCTCACCAGAGGCGATAGGACAAAAATCAAGAAAGTTGCCTCCGAGCTACTGGAGAACCTGAAAGCTGAACGGCTTAGGGTCGAGAATTGGCGAGAGAAGGAAAGTACGCGCGATGCCGTGAAGCAGAAGATCTTTGATTTCCTGTACGACGACAGCACAGGGCTTCCGGTTGACGACTACAGCGAGGATGACATCAAGGCGCTCACCGAAAGTATTTTTCGTCATGTGTACCGGACTTACCCGACAGTGCCATCACCTATATACGCGTACTGATAATTGCGAAACGTAAGCTGTAGCGCCAGCCGCTACATTGCTTTTGCCGGCAATGAGATATGTAAGCGTCTGCCAAACTCGCCTTCCCGAGCCTGCCGCCGAATGCCATGTTGTCCACTTAATAGGTGGACAACATGGCCTTAATGCTGGAGTTCGGTAGTCGTGTTCACCGGGCACTTATCATGAACGGGCATGACCTGTATGCCTACATCAAGTATGTACTGGCGCGGTTGCTGACGCAGAAGGCTAGTAGGGTCGAACAACTGCTGCTGCATCATTGGCTAGCTGACCTGCACAAGCTGTATTTCCCGTACGCTTACGCAGGGTATTAATTTGGTTAGAGCGCATGGGAATCCTGGAGATAAGGGCTATCGCGCTCGCAAAATACCCCAGTACGATCGTTCTTAATGCTGAAGTTTAGTGGGCGTTCTCGCCAATCACTCATAATGGGGAGCTGACTTGGATTGTGGAAGGGCCAAATTTTGATTTGGCCCTTCTCAAATTTCCGGTTATGGTCACAATTAGGCTGGTTTAAGGTTCATCTTGGCTTCAAATATCAACAGATCGCTTTCATCGTTATTGATCATCATGTTGACCAGGCGAGGACTCACTTCGATGTCACCGGCTAGCGTCGCACGCACGGTTTCGGGGTAGCGTTCGAGCATCAGATCCGCTAAACCATGGCTGTAGCCATCCCGGATGAGCTTGATCTTGGTTTCATCTGCAGTGCCGTATTTGATGAGCTTGTAGAAACCAGGGTCCAGTGCACCTACTCCATTCAGAACCTCGACGAACTTGAAGATCTTGTTGTCGAAGAAATCGTCCTCATCCTTGAGACGGACGATCGCCAGGTTAATTCGCTCGGCGTCATCCTTCTGGGAGATCCTTACCCAATTCTCGTACTTGCTGTCACGGTACTTGGTATCTCCCCATTTCCCGACGAACACGTGATCGCTATGGCTCGTCTCCACCAGTTTTTTCCAGTACGCGAGAGTCTGCCGGATCGTCTGCTTGACGCTGAGTTTCTTCAGCTTCCAATCCAAGATCATGGCGTAAAAATTCCGAGCAGGCTCTTGCTTGAGACGTACGAGGTCGCTGTACTCCCGGCTGTTATCGAAGTGATCAACGAACGATTTGGAGATGGCAAGCATCAGCCTTTCAACGGTATTGATAACGCCGTTTGCCTCGATGGCCCGCTTGATCTTCCGTTCAATCGCCTCTTCTTCTGCGAATACATCAATTTCACTGACGCTGTTCGCGATGAGTAGCTTGCCCACCTGAGTGGTCACATACCGACACTCTCGGTCTTTAACCACGCCAGGATGCAAATTCTCAAGACGAGCCACGGCGTCGTCGTAGAGAACTGACACCTTTCCTTCGATGATCTTAGTGGCTTCAAGCAGAACGTTGCTAACCGTGTCCTTGACTACTTTGGAGACGTTGACCGATTTATCATAGAAGGTCTCAAGCGCCGCATTGTTGCGGGTGTAGCCATCCACGCCCAACAGGTAGATGCTGGACTCCAGCTTTCTTAACGCAGCCTCAGCACCAGGCGCAAAGACCTCACTGAATCGGTTAACGCGCCCAATTAGATTCTTGAATTGAGATGGCGTCAGCGTTTTCTTCCCTTTGAAATAATCAAAGACGAAGAGTCGCTCGATCGGCAGGTTCACCCCTTCCAGAAGCGTGGAGTTGCAGACCAGAAACCTCATCTGCTTGGAGCTGCTGAACAGGTTCTCTAGGTACAGGCGGATGGTGTCTGGGATCGAACCATGGTGGTACATCACCCCTTTACGCAGGCAGCCGATCAGTTTGTAGCGTCGGTCAAAAAGCTCTTCGAGTTCGTCACAGGCCGTCTGTATAAGCGGGCAGTTCACGGGCGGTAACACTGCTGCCAGCTCTACCGCGAATGACTCAATGCTTTTCTTCCTGTTGCCATAAACGATGTTTTTGGACAGCGCTTCGCCTTTGATGAGTTCGAAGCAGTTGGCATACCTCCGGTCAAACTCCATCCAGTCATTTAGGAAATGGTCATAGAGCTTGAGCTTTGTCCGGCCTCTCCCAGCCCTGAAATCCTTAATGTAGAAGCGCTCAGATTTGATGTACTCGTCGATTTTGAACCCGCTCGGGATCATGTCTAGGAAGCGCACACGGACGTTGAGTTCATCGCACAGGAAGGGGGTCAGGAACTTGAATGACGTCTCCGGGTTACGAGCCCCTAAAATGCACAGCATAGCCGCCAGGAGCTCACTTCGGCGGTCGCTCTGCAGCAGGTTGTGGGCCTCGTCGACGAAGACCATGTCGAAGGTCAGTCCGGCGTTCTCGTTCAAGAGCCTGTTGAGCCGTTCCTGGGTTAGGACAAATGCCCTGTTATTCCGCTCAACCGAATACATCTCGGGGTGGGTGACCACCTTGCCCAAGCCCTCGATGTCCGCGTAGATCAACCGCTTCTTCGTCTGGGCAAGCAGGGCCTTCGAGGGGACGAGGATAAGCACCCGCTGCCCCGGATTCTCTCTCACCGATTGGATGATGAGCTCAGATTTGCCATAGCTGGTCGGAGCAACCACGACTGACGACTTACGGTACTCCGACTGCACAAATGTTCTCAGGGCGTCCTGTTGCTCGGTGAGCACGATGCCCTGATCACGAAAGGTATCGACGTAGCTGCCCACGATGTTTCGGATAAACGACTCGCTGCGGTGGTCGTTTTCGGAAAAATAGCTGCTGATAACCGCTGAGACAGGATGTAGGCCACTGTCGAGCGCCACATCGTACAGCGCTTGGTACTGACCCGTAGCGTTCCCATAAAACAGGATGATGCGGTAGCCAAGACGCCGAATTTCGGGGGTTTTGTGGTTAAGGAGCAGCACGGCGATGGCCAGTAGTTTTACGGTCTGCGTGTTACCCAGCTCGTCTCCCTTGAGGAGTTGGAAATACAGATCCTTAAACTTAGTGTTGCCCAGCTTCCTGATGGTCAACTCTTCCATGCTACTGCTCCGCCTCCTGCTTCAAGAACTCTTCCAGCTTTTCCATAGTGCCCTTGTGCAGGGATAGTACCCACACCGTCTTGAAAACCGCCTCCGCCACCAGCTTCGTGGTGAAATTAGATACGGTTTTCTCGGCGATGGCCTGGGACACATCGCTGAACAGGGCAGAGATCAGAAACACATTGTTGTCCGAAGCAGTCGCCCCATCTTCTTCAGCTAAATCGCCTTCCAGCTCCAAGATCTCAATGACGGAGTCCCGGTAGTTGGATTTGTTGTGGATGGCGTTTTTCGCGGCGTTGATCGCGTTGAGCCAATGGTTGAGCTCCGGCTCAGCCAAGCGCTTCTTGAGATCATCCCGAGCCAGGCGCAGTAGCGCACTGGTGGCCGAGCAAGAAGTCTTGTCAGCCCCTCGACCACCCGATTTGACCTCGGTGATCCAGACGTTGTTGGTTGAGGTCTCATACAGAAGGAGATCGAAGCCCTTCCGAATGCTCTTTTCTTCCATGTTGAAGAACGGCGAGACGACGTCGAAATCGGGGAAAAGCTTCAGAATGATGACGTGCGACAGAAGCTCGCCCAGCATGCCGATCCGGGTTTCCCAGGGCTTTTTGCAGTAGCGCTCGTTCCAGAAATGCCTGATCGTCGCAGGGTACTTGTAGATTGCCCTGTCCTTGCTAGCCTGGTCGGCACCGTGACAGATTCGCGTGAGGTTCTCCCTCAGCGCGAGCTTGAGCTCATCAGAAAAGTCTTCAACACAACACAGAGCATACTGGTCTACCTGCTTGAAGCTCACGCCATCCATAACACTTCCCACAAGTACGAAACCGCAGAGTTTTCATGCGGTCGCTGCGCACAATCAATGATCCCGCCCTGATTAAGGGTAGGCACCAGGTGAGCATCGGTGCGCGCATGTGAGTGCTATTTGGGCACCCCAATAGCGGCACTGTGCCTGCATCCATACAAATTAGCGTGATCAGTCGACGATGGTAAACAAGATTAAAAATTTTTGATGAAGATAGTCGGCGATCATTCACCTCTGTATTTATATACAGTGATTGAAGTAGTGCTTGTCACCGATAGAAGATGGAGTCGCCGCTTCCAATTTCATCGATGACAAGGCTTCCGTAATAAACCTCATCACCCTTGTCATTCCACCAGATAGCAAAACGCCCAAGGGATCGGTACGTCCGAGATGGACCAGACGGCTTAAGACCTTGGGCGGGATGTGTGAAGGGTAGATTCAGCAGTGAGCCCGAACACCATCACCGTATCGGCAACTCTCCCAGGCTTACTTCAGCTCAATCCTCCCCCTTCATCGGTTCCAGCTTCCCGAACTGCTCACTGGCCAACCGACTGATGATCCGGATCGCCTGGTGAATTCCCGCCGTGTTGCGAAAGCTCAACTGCGGGTTGTGCTCGCACTCCAGCACCTCGTCATGCTGAACCAGCGCCTCACCGAGCAGTTCCAGGGTCCAGACGTAGCTCTGGATGGAAGACAGGCGTTCATGGTCAGTCATGAGCCACCTCCCGATTTGTGCGGGTGGCGAGGGACTGACTGTCGATCGGGTAAAAGGTTGGTGATGGGGTGGCCGCAGGTGTTGGGCGGCGGAGAGCGGATGCGAGGATCCTCAGAATCTTGGTGGTCATGCATGCGTTCCTTTCGTTGTGGAACTGCCACCGCTCGCGGCCAAGCAAGTTTAGGTGGCAGCAGTACGCGGGTTGGCCGACCGGGACGAAAGGGGCCCGGCACACCCGAAGGTGTCCCGCGCACCACCGCCATGACGCGACATCGCGGGCACAAAAAAAGCGCCTGCGATGAAGACTGGGCGCTGCTGCGCCTTTCGATTCCGACCGGCCAAGGTCGCGTCGCCTATGCTTCGGCGACGGAGGGAATTTATTCCTTAGGGTCTGCTTATGCAAGCTTAGGAGCGCTGGGAAAAGGCAATGAACGTTGCGGGAATTTGCCTACGCCACTGGAATGGATGGATTGGCCATCTTGGAAGCGGTGCATTTATCAGATCCCAGGCACAAAAAAAGACGCCCGAGGGCGTCTTCTTCTTCGGATTTGGTGGAGCCGGGGGGATGGGAAACCTCTCCATACGACTTCACCTAAATTCCTGAAATCCAAGCCTTAAGCCCTGATGTCCTAACGGCAGTGTCACACCCTAGTGGAGTCAAGTGATGGTAGAAAGCTGACCATACGTGCTCAGCCCCTGTACCACAAGAAAGCGCATGAAAAAATGCGAGATAGGGAGTTGAACCGCCGTCCGTAAATGAACAAGCAGATGGTCTGAAGGGCTGCCGACAGGGGGAAGAGATTGCTGAGACTATCCAATCAGAAGATCTGAAGGTGGAACCTCCAGCGCTGAAGCGAGCCGCTCAATGCTGTAAAGCGTTGCGTTTTTCTCGCTGCGCTCCAGCATGCCGATGTAGGTGCGGTGAACGCCCGCTCGCTCTGCCAGCTCTTCCTGAGAGATACCAAGCTCCATACGTCTGCGTCTCACGTTTGCAGCGAAAACTTTGACGAGCTGACATTGGCTGGGTGGTATAGGCATGCGCCCAATGTCGTTCGTTGCATACCATGGTTCTACATACTAGAGTTAGCGCTCACGCCCGTTCCGGGTAGAGTTCGATGAAGGGATTCGGATGCGCAGATTTCCAGCAGTATTTTTATCCATCGTAGGGTGTGCATTTTTTTCGCACGTTACCCAGGCCGCCCCATCAGCGGCGGCCAAAAAATCAGTCTCGGATATCGTTGAACGCTCGGGGCAGAATTTGGGGGGACTGATTG
The DNA here is from genome assembly GCF_023757525.1 of Pseudomonas sp. MWU13-3659. Lineage (NCBI taxonomy): Bacteria > Pseudomonadati > Pseudomonadota > Gammaproteobacteria > Pseudomonadales > Pseudomonadaceae > Pseudomonas > Pseudomonas sp. MWU13-3659. The sequence continues at coordinate 12,856 of NZ_JAMSHW010000012.1, forward strand.
AATGCGACCGACAGGATTTGCGTGCTGAGTACCTGACATCACTCAGGGACGCGCTCAGCGTTTACCCCGGAGTGGACCCGACTAAGGCGCGTGCATTGATTCGTCAGATCGAGCGCCAGGGAGAGGTGATAGGGCGGCTAGGGATTAAGAGCATCCCGTCACCTACAGATGAAGATATTGAGCGTCAGAGGCGCGCTTGTGAGTGGCAGGTTGGTGACGCTAAGCGAGACATCCGGGCTCTGGACGACTTCATTTTGAAGTGACTCCCGCTCTCACGCTGAGGGAGTTTCCATTGAGTTTGTTACCGAGCCGGCTGGTACAGGTCTGCCGGAGCCCGATGTAACAGATCCTGAAATGTCATTCCGGCAAGCCGACCTTCATGCCATCGTTTCGCCTCTCGTCTCAACCGAGCGGAAATAAATGTCTGTTTTCCTGGCGGCAGTTCGTAAGCGCCAGCTAATGCTGGGCTGATCTTGAGTGACAATCCGTTTTTGACAGAGTAGACGCTCCAGCGAATCGCTGAGTGTCGTGGGTCTCGCTCAATCTGTTCACCAGGCGCCTGGAACATCAGGTCAGAATCTGCCTCTCCTTTGATGGCTTGTAGGGCCGTTCGAAGAGGTGTCTTCCCCGTAGCGGAGAATCCGGCTGGACCGATGATCAACCCATGCAGGTGCCAGCGTCTGCGGCTGGACTCATCAGCAAGGGCCGCTGGCGCTTTTTCGATGCCATACATAAACTCCGCGCCAGTACCCACTGCTTTTGGAATGAGTCGGGTGAGCTGATCCCGGATGTAATGCAGTGCGGTCTCGTCACCATTGTCGATGCGGTCGCTGAGCTCCTTGTTGAGGATGAGAGTGAAGGTCTTGAGCTCCCACCCCTTTTTCTCCGCCATCCAATACAAGGGGGTCGCTGCTGCTGCAAGCTTGACGTATTCGTCAGCCTGCTTCCATGCATTCAGCGTGGTATCACCGGGGATAGGTTGATTGAGGAGAGTCTTGGCTCTCATTCTTCGTTCAGGGATATGAGGAGAGTCGTTCGTTAAGATACTCCTCTTGGGCATGGCGAATTCCTTCGTATATACCGCCGCTCCTACGCTTGAAGGCTTTTTGACAGGGCGTGGTTTTACGGGTTTTTGCGCCAGGGGCAGAGAAAGGTCGAAGTCCTCCGTACCATGAGCAGCATGAGAAAGAGATGCCGCTAAGCTGCTGTTGAGCTCGTCTGGGAGGGGGGCCTGCTCCAGGCTAGGGGATGGGGCGACTTCGCGTTTCGTGCTCATAACGGGGTCTCAGGCCTCTCACCGAGGATGATTTTCAAAATTGTGATCTACTGGATGAGACTAGGGGATTGGATACTTACACCGCGTTCTAAGGGTTTGACACTTACCCGGTCATCATCCGGGCAAGATTAGGTCAGAGCCTTCACTGATGATGTCATCTTCATGCTGTTGTAGCTGTGCGAGGCGTCTGCTGTCGAGCCAGCGCAATGTCTCCAGCTCGTCTTCAACGCCCTCAAGGTTCCCCTCGTGTTCGGCCTCTTCTAGCCGCTGCTGTGCGCGCATCTCTGCGACGTCCGCGTCAGTCATTAGGTGAATCTTTAGCTCTGGAAGCTCCTCAATGTCGAGGGCTTGGTTTAACTTTTCGAGGGGAAGCGCTCGTCGCGTCACGTCCTGCGTCAGCTTGAGTGCAGTGGATGCCGCCGCAAGCGAGCGGAAGACAATTGGGTTGGCCGAGTCGAGGACTTCAAGAGCGTTTGCAAGCTTGGTCCGGATTTGCTGGTTCAGCGCCAGCTCTTCTACTACCAGTGAAGCTGCTGTTTGCTGTACGGCGTCCAGGGAGAATGCAGATGTGAGTAGCTCTTCCCTGGCCTTCTCAATCAGCGCCTGCGTGGACGCCCCCGGAATCGCTTTGTTAGCTTTGAGGATGCGCTGCGCTGTGCTCACACTGATGTCCAGTCTGCTTGCTATTGCTGGAAGCGTGAAGCCAGCCTCGCGCAGTATGACCGCCTGAGCAGCCTGATCCGGTGTCTTCTTCTTACCAGGCATCTCGCACCTCCTATTCAGGGTTTATTCCAATGGCGTTTGACGGTAGGAAGGCTGATATTCAGCCTCTTAGTCACTTCCAGTTGCGTCATGCCTTCGAGCTTGAGCTGCTGTACGGCCTTGGTAGTGTTTACCGCTACGGGACGTCCTGCTTTCTTGGTAGAGCGGGCGAGACCTTCTCTCGTGCGCTCTTTGATGCGATCACGTTCAAAGGCCGCCACGGCAGCTAGCACAGTGAGTTGAAGCTTGCCTGCGGCGCTGGTGAGGTCAACTCCATCTAAGTCGAGGGAGCGGACATGGATGCCCTCAGCAGCGAGATGCTCAACCGTGGCAAGCACGTCTTGAACGTCACGGCCTAAGCGATCAAGTTTGAGAACTATCAGCGAGTCGCCTTTTTCCATACGTTCAGCCATACGCGAGAACTGTGGGCGCTGTAGAGCTGGGACACCGCCGCTGATCTGCTCTGAGAACCAGCGGTTAGGTTGGATATCGAAACCTCTCGCATTAAGGGCAACAAGCTGGTTGTCCGTATGCTGCTCCGTCGTGCTGACCCGACCATATCCAAAAAGGCGGCTCATCTCATGATCCCGGTATCATCAAAGGTGGGATCATATTGTCATGGTGTCATCAACGTGTAAACCCGTATTTGTTGATACCGTGATCTGACGTGCAAGAATGGTGTCATCTAACGGTCGTTTTCTGATCCCGTTTGGGGCGTTTTTGTGAGGAGCGATGACCCCTGATAAGCTGGTGTGAAGGAATAGTCCTAAGGAGGCCTCATGCCTGTTTTCACGGAAGTCGGATTACATACTCCTTGTGGCATCTCCGCCCTCAAGTTGAGGTGGATATGACTGGCAAGGCCAAGAAGCTTAGTAACCCATTTTCAACTGGAGGGGGTGGTGGCCATTTCGAGTCTCACGTACAGGCCTCCTTTCTAGCATTAATGCTGACAGGTGGGTATGCACCATGTTTGCCCTGCCGACCGATCAGTAAAATTAAACTGCAAGGAAAATTTGCAGGTTACAGCACCGATGATTTAATCGTTTTCACGCAAGGGCTGAACGGAACTGAAGGATACAAGTTGCTCGGTCAAGTAAAGCACTCCATAACCATAACTGAGGGGGATGCCGTATTTGGTGAGGTGATTCAAGCAGCTTGGTGTGATTTCAATAATGTCGAGCTTTTTGATAGAAAGGGTGACGTTATAGCACTCATCACAGGCCCGCTGAGTGCTACGGACACAGGGGACGTAAGGACGATTCTGGATTGGGCAAGGCATGCCGAAAATGCCAAAGAATTTTTCGAAAAGGTCGAGCTGGCGCACTTTAGTAGTGCAACGAAGAGGGCAAAGTTACAAGCTTTCAAGTTTCATTTGAAGGCGGCGAATGATGGAGTTGAGTTAGATCAGGAGCAATTGTTTGAGTTTCTGTGTCGTTTTCATTTGCTAGGTTATGATCTCGACATAAAGGCGGGGGTGACGCTTGCGCTATTGCATTCTCTTATAGGGCTGTATTCCGCCGATAATATTGAATCTACTTGGGCGAGATTGGTAGGTGAGGTACAGGCGGTCAACCAAAATGCCGGGACTATCTATTTTGATAGTTTGCCCGAAGATCTTTTGTTGGTGTTCAAACAACGAAAGATTGAGGGGATACCTTCGTCTTTGGCTGTCCCGCATTCCCCAAGGCCGGTTGCGATAATAAAAGATCATGAGCAATTAGTTTCCTTGGCTGCAGCTGCCCTACTGGGCAGCTGGAACGAAGGTAATGATTGTGATCTCGAAATGGTGCGGGGGCTGGTCGATGGATTTTAATGTCTGGATTTCCAATCTAAGATCTCTTGTTCATGAAAATGAAAATCCGATACAGGTCCGTAACGGTCACTGGAAAGTTGTTAATCGCAAAGGGCTCTGGAAAAGCGCAGGAGGCAGGGTTTTTGATGCCCACTTAGAAAATCTGAGAGTAGGTTTGGTCGCGATTCTTTCTGAAGTTGATCCCCGATTTGATTTGATCGGCGATGAGCGTGCATCTGCAATTCTCTTTGGAAAAGCTCTCAAGTACTCGGCTGATTTGAGGCGGGGCATGTCAGAGACTTTGGCACTTTTAGGTACCGAGAGTTCTGCTCTTGTTAACTGCTCTCAACACAAGCCAGAGAATATTGCGGTAAATGTCGTTCATGAGGTGTTGGGCCAAGCCGATTGGAGGGTTTGGGGGAGCTTGAATGATCTGCTGCCTGATATGGCGGAGGCTGCTCCAAATGAGTTTCTAAACTGCGTTGAGGGTGCTTTGCTCTCTTCAGAGGCGCCGTTTCAAAGATTGTTCTCTGAAGGAAAAGAAGGATTAGGTAGTAGAAGCTATATAGCAGGATTACTTTGGGCGCTAGAGGCGCTGGGTTGGTCCGAAGAAAATTTCATGCGCGTGGTCGTGGTTTTGGGAGAGTTAGCATCCATTGATCCCGGTGGTAGCCATAGTAATAGACCTGTTAATACGCTGAAGACGATGATTCTACCGTGGTTTCCTCAGACACTGGCTAGTCTGGAAAAAAGAGTAGTCTCAGTAAAGGCATTAAAAGCTGAATTTCCAGATGTAGCATGGGAAGTGCTGAAGGGATTGCTACCAAATCAACACCAGACCTCAACTGGTACTTTTAAGCCTAAGTGGCGAGAGGTAGTGCCGGACGATTGGGAGCCGAAGGTCAGTCATCAAGAATATCGAGATCAAGTTACGGCGTACGCACAGTTGGCCGTGGAAATGGCCATAGATAGTTTAGATAGGCTCAAGGAGCTAGTTCGTAATCTTGATAACTTACCTCCTCCTTCATTCGAGCGAGTTCTGGCTCACCTTTCTTCAGAGGCAGTGCGGGGGCTCTCAGAAGAGCAGCGCCAAGAGATTTGGGGCACATTGACTGAGTTTGTAGCAAAGCATCGCCGCTTCTCTGACGCAGACTGGTCATTGGATGAAAAAGTTGTTTCTGAAATTGACGATGTAGCTCGACAACTCGCGCCTGTTAGCAAAGACTTTTTTTACCGCCGACTTTTTACGGGAAGAGATTTTGATCTTTTCGAAGAGAACGGCGACTGGGAAGGTCAACGCAAAAAACTTGAAGAGCGCCGGAAGCAAGCACTTATAGAGATACTTGATGCGCAAGGCGTTGAAGGAGTTATAAGTTTTTTAGAATGCATCGAGAGCCCTGGCGTGGTTGGCTCCGTTTTAGCTCTTGTTGCTGGCGCTGATGTCGATAAATTCCTGTTGCCGAAATATCTTATTAACGGTTCTGATAGCTATAAAAAATTCATCGGGTCCTATATCTGGACGAAAAAACATGTAGCTGGGGCGGGGTGGATTAAGAGCCTTGATGATCAAAGGGGTAGCTGGAGCTCTGGGGAATTATGCCAGTTTTTGATTTTCCTGCCTTTTGACTCCACCACTTGGACCTTGGTAGATGAATGGCTTGGTGCGCTGAAAGATCGTTACTGGGAGAGCGTACCTGTGAATCCCTATCAGTCAGATGGTGAGTTGATAATAGCTGTTGATAATTTGCTAAGGGTTTCACGACCTCAGCAGGCCATAGAATGTCTAAGCGCCAGACTTCACAAGCAACTTCCTTTTGAAAGTGGGCGGACTGTTGCCGCTCTCTTAAATGCTGTCGCAGACGGAGAGTCAAGTGGAACGGATTCACACGATATTGCTGAGCTCATCAAGGCGTTACAAAGCGATCCTAGCACTAATGCAGATGACCTATTTCGTGTCGAATGGGCTTACTTGCCTATGCTCGGGAAGTTCAGCGAGGTAAAGCCAAGATTGCTTCAGGAAAGACTGGCGGCTCAGCCGGATTTTTTCTGTGAGATTATCCGTCTGATTTTTAGATCGAAAAACTCTCAGAGTAATGATGGCGATGAACTGACTGAGAAAGAAAAGACGATCGCCACTAATGCTTGGCGGCTTTTAAACGACTGGGAGTGGCCTCCGGGTCTTCAAGCTGACAGAACTTTCTCTTCTAGGAAGTTCGATACGTGGTTTGAAGCAGTCAAGCAGCAATGTAGTGAGTCAGGCCACCTTGACGTAGCCATGGTAAAGCTTGGCGAGGTTCTGCTTTATTGTCCGGCCGACCCTGGTGGGCTCTGGATAGTTGAAGATATTGCTAGGGTGCTGAACTCCCGGGATGGAGAAGCTATCAGAAGTGGGTTCTGCACGGAAGTTTTCAACTCTAGAGGAGCCCATTGGGTTGACCCGACAGGTGCCCCGGAAAGAGAACTTGCTAGCCAATGGCGAGACAAAGCCAACGACGTTGAAAATGCGGGCTACCCTCGTTTTGCTGCAGCACTGCGAGAACTAGCAGGCTCTTATGATAGGCAGGCTGAGCGGATTATTAAACGAGAAAATGATCGGTGAGAAAAAGGGGCTTTTATAGCCCCTTGTTATTCAGGTTTTCTGGCCGTTCCGTTTCCTGTGGGAAAGTATACTTTTGGTTAAAATATCCCCAAATCGAGCTTCAAAATTAACTTTATAATTTGTGATTTTCTTGACTGCGGCCGGGACTGGTAGGAGCAGTAGTGCAGCAAGCATTTGTTCAATAGTAGCGCCGCCATCATAGTGCTTTTCAGCAATGCTCGCAGGAGCATGGCCTGTAATTGCGTCAATCGTCGACTGATCAATGCGCTTGCCATCCCGTTTTGCATTACATAAAGATGTTTCCAATGTATGCCTGAATGAGTATAGGCTTTTACCATCATGAGGACGATGTACACCAATGGAGACTAAATAGCCCTTAGGTTGTTCGTTGAAAAATTTTCCGGCAGCTTTAGCCCAGCCTTCCTTGTTGTGTTCAGTGCTCCCATTTCGAGAGGGCAGGTAAGTTAAGCCATCGCCGAACAATTTCTTCTGTTTCTCAAGGCGCTGATTCTTCACATACTCAAGCAAGCCTAGTTCAATCAGGCATGGATGGATTGGTACGTACCGGTTCTCGCCGGTTTTAATCCTCTTTGCTTGTGGCGTCTTCGGATCATCGGCGCAAAAATTGAAGCATGGATGGCCACGCACATCTTCAATGTCGCTCGTATCAAGCTGAGCAATCTCATTCGTGCGAGCACCGGTAAAGTAGGCGACTAGGGGTAACCAGAACCAGTAGGGATACGCTTTGGTCCGGCCATTTGGTACTGTGCCCTGGTAGATAAAACCAGAAAAAATGGCTTCGACATCTTCTTGCGAAAATGGTACACCCTCACGGCTTCGAATGCTTTCTCTCTTCTGAACAGGCTTGATAATCAAATCATCCACTCTCACTGACGTCAGGTCGAGGTGTCTGGCATGATTTTGTAGCTGCTTCATGGATGCAATGAGGGCGCTTACCCGCTCGTGCCCCGCCATCTGCTGAGGGTTATCTGTAAGAAGCTCACTCAGCGGCGTTGGCGTTTCAATCGATGCATTCGCTCCGGCTTTCATCATGCGCGCGGCATTGTAGGCGGACTGCCAATCTTGTTTGCTCAACTGGCTCACCGGTTTGTGCTGCGTCAGAACCGTCATGACGCGGGCTCTACGTTCCCGTTCTTCCAAGGTGCCGCCGTGATTCGCTTGCCCGCCATTCGAGGAGAGGTCGGCTCTATCAAGCTCTAGTTGATGTTGCCAAACCTGATATAGAGTCCACTTGGACATCGAAGGGTCGTGTTTTGGGGGGGGCTGAGAGATATCTGCATTGCTAGCTTCGTTACGAGTGGATCTGAGGCTGCACAGCACCAATTCATCTCGCAGCTTCGGTAGGACTGTCCTAAGTTGAGTCGCGAGGTAGGGGCGAGAAAGCTCCAATAGTTGGTTAGCCAATGCCTCATGCTCGTCTGGGATCGGGCGTCCATACGCTCCGGTTAGTAGTCGCTCTACTTCCCTACGGCGTTGGCGAGCCTCAATCTCATCATTTGAAAGGATCGGCTCAGCAGATTTGCTTTCATTTTTGGGGCTGGAGAAGTCTGGAAAAAGCTCCAACATCTCTTGGTAATCTTTTTCAGTCAAACCTAGGTCGTCATGCTCCACCACGCTCATCACCTTGTCGAAGGCCGCCTCATACCGGGCAGCATACTGCCGAGCGCGTTTTTGGGCCAAGCGGTAACTGTCGGTTTTTAAAGTGCGCCGGACCTCACGCTGCCTCTTGAGCAAGGCTCGAAGCGGGCGCGGGATGACGATCCGAAAGTAAAACGTTCCGTGACGGTTAAGCGTCAGGTAGGTAGGGGATGGTTTCATGCTAGGCACCGAGTGATGCCCCACAGGAATGTGACACCTCAGTGGCACACCAGCAAAAATGCAAGGTTCAGACAGCACAAAGCCCCATAAATGGGGCTTGTGTAAGGAAGGTGGTGGAGCCGGGGGGATTTGAACCCCCGTCCGCCAGTACTCCGCTGTCGGTACTACATGCTTAGCCGTGTCTACTGATTTAATCCGCAGCCGCCCGACGGGCAGGGTGCTTTGGATGAGTTGGGTAAGTTTTAGTCGCTTCGCCCCCAACGTGCTGCACGACGATCCTGTTCTGTATGACAATCATTTCGGGTTTACAGGCATCCCCTGATGATTGCTGGAGCCGAAGCTACCAGGAGAGCGGGCTCAGCTGCTTACGCAGCGAGAGCGTAGCCCTCGTAGTTTTCGTCATTGGCAACTATAGAAAGTTGCAACAGTGGATTTACGAGTTCTGTTACCAACTCGGCATGCACCTAGAGTTTCGCTACCGGCGTCGAATCCTAATCGGCCCCACACTCAGCTCTAGCTGACCGTACCTTTCGGCACGTGAGGCGGAGTATACGCCTTTGCGCGGGCTGCGTCGACAGGCGGGCCGTTTCAGGTGCCGTTGCCGCCTTTCTCGGTTTTCTCCAGGCGCTCCAGCACCTTGCTGGTGATGGCGATGCACTCCTTGGTGTCGCCGGAGGCTTGGGCGGCCTTGGCTTTGTCCACGTGCTCGGTGAGGGCCTTGTCCAGGCCTTCGGAGGTGGCGCCGGCGGTGGCCATGGCGTCGTCGATTTTCTGCAGGTTCAGGGCGCACAGGTCGTCGGCGGCGAAGACGGGCGAGGCCAGCAGGGTTGCGGCCGCGAACAGGGCGGATAGCGCAGTGCCTTTCATGGGTGTCTCCTCGTTAGGCCTCTGGAGGGTGGGCCTGATTGGTGGACTGTGCGGTGTTGGCGGGGGTTCCATCGGAGTTGTGAAGCACGCTGGCCTGTAGGAGCGGCCTTGTGCCGCGAAAGGGGCGCGTAGCGGCCCCGGGTTTCAGTGTTGAGCAAAGATCGCCGGGGCCGCTTTGCGGCCCTTTCGCGGCACAAGGCCGCTCCTACATGGACCGCAGTAAACATGAGCCTCACTGCAAACCTGTAGGAGCCAGCCTTGCTGGCGATGCCCGGCAAGGCCGGGCCAGGGGCACTCTGTGATTTATCCCAGCAGGGCCAGCTTCTACAAAGAAGACAATTGTTCCCACAGGGAAGAGGTGGTGGCTTAGTGAGGGGACTTTTCCAGGGCTAGCTCCATGTCGTCGATCAGGGCCTTGGCCATGGCACTGAGGATGCGCGCTGAACTGCCGGCGAGCAGGTCGCCTTCCATCTCGGCTTCACAGGTCAGGTGGCGGATGCAGCCGAGCAGTACCGACAACTCGCTGAAGGCATCTGCGAATGGGATGTCGGGCTGCACGCTGAACATGTCCATGCAGCGGGTCTTTCCGGGGGTAACGGTCATGGCTGCGCTCCTGGCTTGTGTTCGAGCAGCGCGCAGGCGAGCTGGCCGAGGTAGTCGCTGGCGGTGAACAGGCGGTCGCGGTAGGCGCCGGGTTCGGTCTTGAAATAGACATCGAGTACATCGGAAATGGCGGTGGCGACCTCGACGACGGCGGCCATGGCGTCTTCGCGGGTGAGGGTGGGGGAGATGGTGAGGTAGGACGCGATGTGGGGTGGGTCTGGGACGAGCTTTTTCATGGTGAACACTCCGGCGCATTGAATTAATGCTGCCAGCCGTGCCTTTCTCACGGGACGAAGGGTGGCAGCCTTGCATGGGGTGAGAAACCGAGGCGCAGGAGGAACTCGGCCAGACCGAAGTCTGCCCATGCACGGCTGCCATAACAGGATTGCCGAACTCCTAACACCTCGGGTTCTCACGCCCGGTCACCAAATGTGGCGACGGAGTGACGTTATCCCTGGGGTATTTCCCCGGCTACGTGACGGCTTCCGACAGGTGCGTAGGATAGGTCCCAAGCTGGTTTGGCTTGAAGCATTTTGTTGCAGGTTCGGAAATGTCGTACGGCTTGAGGGTGGTTCGCCGGCAAGGCCGGCTCCTACGAGGGGGGCAGTTCGCAAGGCTTTGGGAGCGGGTTTAGCCGTGAAGCCGGCACTGCGGGGGATGGCACCGGCTTTGCCGGTGATCGCGGATAAATCCGCTCCTACAGGGGCCGTGCCGGCCTTGGCGTCGGCACCTTACCTGTAGGAGCGGATTTATCCGCGAATTGGCTGGCAAAGCCAGCACAAGGCTGTTCTGCGACGATTTTAGATCGCGCGGGCCCGTGTTACGCGGTCCACCAGGTACACGAGGCCGTGATAGTCGATGCCGCTATGGCTCGACAAACCAATCTCGCAGGTGCGGCTGGTGGAGATCCCTTCGCTGCAATACTGCACCGCGTCCTTGAGCGTGCGCAGCGAGTGGGCGTTGAGCTCCGGCGTGGTGAAGCCTTTGTCCCCGGCGAAGCCACAGCAGTGAATGCCTTCGGGGATCACCACTTGCTTGCTGCAACGCCGCGCCAGGTCGATCAGCGCCTGGCTCTCGCCCAGGTGCTGGGTGCTGCAGGTCACGTGCACCGCCACCGGCTCGTCCTGGGGGGTGAACTCCAGCTTGTCGACCAGGTGGGTGCGGATGAAGCGCACCGGGTCGTACAGGTCCAGCCGGGTTTCGCCCAGGTCCTGCACCAGGCGCAGGGTGCAGGGGCTGGTGTCGCAGTAGATCGGGTCGAGGCCGCCGCGGCTGGCGTGCAGCAGCGCGGTGATCAGCTCCTGGCGCTTGTGCTCGGCCTGCTCGGGGTAGCCCTTGGAGGCGAACGGCTGGCCGCAGCACAAGCTGTCGGGGTTGTCCGGGAACACCACCTGGTAACCGGCCTTCTCCAGCAGGGCGCGGGTCTTGTCCAGCAGCGAGCTTTGCTCACGGTCGGCGTAAGCCGGGCCCATTACCCGCGATACGCAGGCGGCCAGGTAGACCACGCGGGGGCGGGCATCGTGGCTCGGTGCGCTGAATTCGATGGCGCGCAGTGGCTGTGGCATGGCGGGCGTCCACTGCGGCAGGCGACCTTTGCTGGCCTTGCTCAGGTTGGCGCTCAGGCGGCTCATGCGTGGGGCGCCGAGCAGCTTGCGTGCGCCGTTGGCGGCGGCCAGGGTGAAGCGGGCGCCGCGCAGGGTGGCGTGGAAATGCTCGGCCAGCCAGTCGGCGGCCTTGCCATGCTCGGCGGCCTGGCCGCGCAACTTCTTCACCAGCTCGCCGGTGTTGATGCCCACCGGGCAGCGCTGGGCGCACAGGCCGGTGGCGGCGCAGGTGTCGAGGCCCTGGTACTGGTAGGTGCGCAGCAGTTCGCGGGTGTCCGCGCCGGCGCGTTTCTTCGCCTGGATGTCGCGCCACATGACGATGCGCTGGCGGGGGCTGAGGGTCAGGCCTTTCGATGGGCACACCGGCTCGCAGAAGCCGCACTCGATGCACTTGTCGACGATCTCGTCGGCGGCCGGCAGCGGCTTGAGGTTTTTCAGGTGGATGTCCGGGTCGCTGCTCAGCACCACGTCGGGGTTGAGGATGCCGTTGGGGTCGAGCAGGCGCTTGAGCTGCCACATCAGTTGGTAGGCGTCCTTGCCCCATTCCAGCTCGACGAAGGGCGCCATGTTGCGCCCGGTGCCGTGCTCGGCCTTGAGCGAGCCGCCGAACTCCACCGCCACCAGTTGCGCCACGTCGTCCATGAAGGCTTGGTAGCGGGCCACTTCTTCAGCGCTGTTGAAGCCCTGGGTGAAGACGAAGTGCAGGTTGCCTTCCAGGGCGTGTCCGAAAATGATCGCTTCGTCGTAGCGGTGCTTGTCGAACAGCTGGATCAGGCGGTTGACGCCCTCGGCCAGTTGCTCGACGGGGAAGGTCACGTCTTCGATGATCACCGTGGTACCGGTCTGGCGCACGGCGCCGACGGCGGGGAAGGTGTCCTTGCGGATCTTCCACAGCTGGTTGTACACCGTCGGGTCTTCGCTGAAGGCGACTTTCTGCTCCAGCGGGAACTCGGCGATGGACGCCATCACCTGGTCGAGCTGTTCGTGCAGCAGGCTCTGGCTGGCGGCGCGGGATTCGATCAGCAGGGCGCAGGCGTTGGCCGACAGGCCTTTCACCCAGGCCGGCATGCCGGGCATGTCCTGCACCGAACGCAGGCTGCGGCGGTCGAGCAGTTCCACGGCGGACACCGGCTGCGGCTTGAGCAGGGTCACCGCTCGGCAGCAGCTTTCTACGCTCGGGAACACCAGCAGCGCGCTGGCCTTGTGCGGGTGGTCGGGCACGGTGTCGTAGGTGACGGCGCTGATGAAACCGAGGGTGCCTTCGGAACCGACCAGCAGGTGCTGCAGGATGTCGAGCGGCTGGTCGTAGTCCACCAGCGCGTTGAGCGACAGACCGGTGGTGTTCTTCAGTCGGTACTTGTGTCGGATACGGTCGGCCAGTGCGAGGTTGGCGCGGGTCTCGCGGCCAAGGCGGGCGAGTTCGTCCAGCAGGCCGGCGTGGCTTTGCTCGAACGCGGCGACGCTGGCCGGGTCTTCGCTGTCCAGGCGGGTGCCGTCGGCCAGCACCAGGCGCAGGCCGGCGAGGGTGTGGTAGGTGTTCTGCGCGGTGCCGCAGCACATGCCGCTGGCGTTGTTGGCGACGATGCCACCGATCTTGCAGGCGTTGATCGAGGCAGGGTCCGGCCCGATCTTGCGCCCGTAGGGGGCGAGCCAGGCGTTGGCCTGGGCGCCGATCACGCCGGGTTGCAGGCGGATCTGCGTGCCCTGGCCGCGAATCTCGCGGCCGTTCCAGTTATCACCCAGCACGATCAGCACCGAGTCGCTGATCGCCTGGCCCGACAGGCTGGTGCCGGCGGCGCGGAAGGTCACCGGCACGCGCTCGCGCTGGGCCAGCTGCAGCAGGGCGACCACTTCGTCCTCGGACTCCACCCGCACCACCAGCTTGGGGATCAGCCGGTAGAAGCTGGCGTCGGTGCCAAAGGCTAGGGTCGAGGTTGGGTCGTCGAAGCGGCGTTCGGCGGGGATCAGGCGCTCGGCATCACGCAGGAACGCGGCGGGCAGGCTCATGCAGTCTCCTCGCGGGGCCGCGGCGTCTTGTGCGCGGCGTGCCCCGGGCAATCAGGCGTTGGCGGGCGCGTTCAGGCGCCCAGTTCGCGGACCAGCGAGTCGCGGGTGATCTCGCTGATGGACTTGGCGCCGGTCAGCACCATGGCCACGCGCATTTCTTTCTCGAACAGCTCGAGCAGGTTCTTCACCCCGGCCTCGCCGTGGGTGGCCAGGGCATAGAGGAAGGCGCGGCCGATCAGCACGGTGTCGGCGCCCAGGGCGATCATGCGCACCACGTCGAGGCCGCTGCGGATGCCGGAGTCGGCGAGGATCTTGATATCGCCCTTCACCGCGTCGGCGATCGCCGGCAGGGCGCGGGCGCTGGACAGCACGCCGTCGAGCTGGCGGCCGCCGTGGTTGGAGACGACGATGCCGTCGGCGCCGAACTTGACCGCGTCGCGGGCATCATCGGCGTCGAGGATGCCCTTGATGATCATCGGGCCGTCCCAGAATTCGCGGATCCACTCCAGGTCTTTCCAGGAGATGGACGGGTCGAAGTTGTTGCCCAGCCAGCCGATGTAGTCGGCAAGGCCCGTGGGGTTGCCACGGTATTTGGAGATGTTGCCCAGGTCATGGGGGCGGCCGAGCAGGCCGACATCCAGGGCCCACTGTGGGTGGGTCATGGCCTGCCACACGCGGCGCAGCGGCGCGTTCGGGCCGCTCATGCCGGAGTGGGCGTCGCGGTAGCGGGCGCCGGGCACGGGCATGTCGACGGTGAACACCAGGGTCTTCACGCCGGCCGCTTTTGCGCGTTCCAGGGCGTTGCGCATGAAGCCGCGGTCTTTCAGCACGTACAGCTGGAACCACATCGGCCGGTCGATGGCCGGGGCCACTTCCTCGATCGGGCACACCGATACGGTGGACATCGTGAACGGGATGCCATGGGCCGCCGCCGCGCGCGCCGCCTGCACTTCGCCACGGCGGGCGTACATGCCGGTGAGGCCGACCGGGGCCAGGGCCACGGGCATGCTCAGGGTTTCGTCGAACAGGCGGGTCTCGAGGCTCAGGTCCGACATGTTCTTCAGCACCCGCTGACGCAGGGCGATGCTGGCCAGGTCGGACACGTTGTGGCGCAGGGTGTGCTCGGCGTAGGCGCCGCCGTCGGCGTAGTGGAAGAGGAAGGGGGGCAGCTTGCGTTGGGCCGCGGCGCGATAGTCGGTGGAGGCGGAAATGATCATGGATTCTCGCAGCGTGGGTTGAGGGAGATGCCGGGCGCCAGGGCGCCCGGCCCCTTCACTTTAGTGATGAACCAGCATGCCGGTCAGCCAGTAGGCCTGGATCAGGGTGATCAGGCCGACGATGGTGGCAAAGAACAGGCTGTGCTTGACGGTGAAGCGGAACAGGTCGGACTCCTTGCCCACCAGGCCGGTGGCGGCGCAGGCCACGGCGATCGACTGCGGCGAGATCATCTTGCCGGTCACGCCGCCGCTGGTGTTGGCTGCCACCAGCAGGGTGTCGTTGACCCCGATCTGGTGCGCGGTGGTGGCCTGCAGCGAGCTGAACAGGGCGTTGGACGAGGTGTCGGAACCAGTCAGGAACACGCCCAGCCAACCGAGGAACGGCGAGAAGAACGGGAACGCGGCGCCCGTGCCGGCCAGCACCAGGGCCATGGTCGAGGACATGCCCGAGTAGTTGGTGACGAAGGCGAAGGCCAGCACCATGCCGATCGACAGGATCGGCCAGCGCAGCTCCCAGAAGGTCTCTTTGAAAGTGGTCAGACCAGTTTTGGCGTTGATCTTCAGCACCCACATCGAGATCAGTGCGGAGAGGAAGATCGCGGTGCCGGTGGCGGAGATCGGGTCGAGCTTGAACACCGCTGGCATGGCGGTCGGCGCGGTGACGATCGGCGCGGTCTTGATCACCAGCTGGTCGAGGTGCGGGATGGCGAAGTTGAACACGAAGTTGTACATCGCGCCGCCCGGGGCGAAGGCTGCCTTGAACGGCTTCAACGTCCAGATGGTGACCAGCACGGTCAGGATCAGGAACGGCGACCAGGCCTTGAAGATCTCGCCAAAGCTGTACGGCGTTGGCTGGCTGCCATTCGATTGCACGACGGCGGCGCCGACGCTGCCCTTGGCTTCGGCGAACGAGCGCTTCGGCTGCCAGACCTTCAGGAACAGGGTCAGGGCGATCAGGCTGGCCAGGGCCGAAGTGATGTCCGGCAGCTCAGGGCCGATGAAGTTCGAGGTGAAGTACTGGGTGACGGCGAAGCTTGCGCCTGCGACCAGGGCGGCGGGCCAGGTCTCTTTCACGCCGCGCAGGCCGTCCATCATGAACACCAGCCAGAACGGCACGAACAGCGACAGCAGCGGCAGTTGGCGGCCGGTCATGGCGCCGATGTGGAAGGCGTCGATGCCGGTCACCTGGCCGGCGACGATGATCGGGATGCCCAGGGCGCCGAAGGCCACCGGCGCAGTGTTGGCGATCAGGCACAGGCCGGCGGCATACAGCGGGTTGAAGCCCAGGCCCACCAGCAGGGCGGCGGTGATGGCCACTGGGGCGCCGAAACCGGCCGCGCCTTCGAGGAAGGCACCGAAGCAGAAGCCGATCAGCAGCACTTGCAGGCGCTGGTCGTCGGTGATCGACAGCACCGAGCTGCGGATCACTTCGAACTGGCCGCTCTTGACCGTGAGTTTGTAGAGGAACACCGCGGCAACGATGATCCAGGCAATCGGCCACAGGCCGTAGAGGAAGCCGTAACCCGCGGCGGCCAGGGCCATGTCGACCGGCATCTGGAAGGCGAAGATCGCCACCAGGATCGACAGCGCGAGGGTGATGCTGCCGGCGACGTGGCCTTTGAGGCGGAACACGGCGAGGGCGAGGAAGAAGAACACGATGGGGATGACCGCCGCCAGCGCGGACAGGCCAAGGCTACCAAGCGGGGTATAGAGTTGTTGCCAGGTTTGCATATGGGGTGGCCCCTAATTGTTGTTGGTCAAGGCACTGGCATTGGATAATTGGTAAGACCAATTTACAATGGCTGGGCGCTAGGTTAAGAGCCCGGTCATGGCTGTGTCAATTTGTCCTACACAAAACTTTGGTCGAGCGCCGATGAGCGGCCGTTTGGATGAGTGGGGTCGCGGTGGTGGCGCATTCGGGTTTTTCTGCGGCTGTTTTGGGAGTGGCCTTGTGCCGCGAACGGGGCGCAAGGCGGCACCTGCCTGGTGGAACATCTGTCGCCCCGCTGCGGATAAGCGCAGAATAAGCGCCCCCGAAATCGGTGCCGGGGCACGTGGAGAGCAAGCAATGGTTTTTGATCAGGTCCGCCAACGGCGCCTGTCCGACGACATCGTCGATCGGTTGGAAGGGATGATTCTTGAAGGCACGCTCACGTCGGGGCAGCGCCTGCCCGCCGAGCGCGTCCTGGCCGAGCAGTTCGGCGTGTCCCGCCCGTCGCTGCGCGAGGCAATCCAGAAACTGGTGGCCAAGGGGCTGCTGGTCAGCCGCCAGGGCGGCGGCAACTACGTGGCCGAAGCTTTGGGCTCCACCTTCAGCGACCCGTTGCTGCAGTTGCTGGAGCGTAACCCGGAGGCCCAGCGCGACCTGCTGGAGTTCCGCCACACGTTGGAGGCGTCATGCGCCTACTACGCGGCACAGCGCGCCACCGAGCCTGACCGCGAGCGGTTGAAGGTTGCGTTCGACGCGCTGCAGGACTGCTACAACCGGGTCGGCGAAGTGGACCGGGCGGAGGAGGGCGCGGCCGATGCGCGTTTCCACCTGGCCATTGCCGAGGCCAGCCACAATGCCGTGCTGCTGCACACCATCCGTGGGCTGTTCGACCTGCTCAAGCGCAACGTGGTGACCAATATCGGCGGCATGTACCAGCAGCGCAGCGAAACGCGCGACATGCTGATCAGCCAGCATCGCGAGTTGTACCAGGCGATTGTCGAAGGGCGCGCGGAGGATGCGCGAGAGGTGTCGAGCCGGCACATTCTGTATGTGCAGGAAGTGCTGGAAGAGGCGCAGCAGCAAGCTCAGCGAGTGGCGCGAGCGGAGCGGCGCAGCGGGCGTTGAGAGCTCGCCAGCCTGCGGCATGCACGGTCGTTGTAGGAGCGGCCTTGTGCCGCGAAAAGGGCGCGTAGCGGCCTCAGGATCTCTGCATCATTCAAAATCGTCGGGGCCGCTTCGCGGCCCTTTCGCGGCACAAGGCCGCTCCTACAGTGACCGCGCGGGTCGGGCTTACTCTTCCTTGCCCTTGTTGCGCATGGTGCGCTGCAGCTCGCGGTTGGAGTCGCGCTCGCGCACGGTGTCGCGCTTGTCGAACTCCTTCTTGCCCTTGCCCAGCGCGATCTCGCACTTGATCAGGTGCTTGCTCCAGTACAGCGACATCGCCACGCAGGTGTAGCCCTTCTGCGCCACGGCCGCTTCCAGGCGCTCCAGCTCGCGCTTGTTCAGCAGCAGCTTGCGGGTGCGGATGGGGTCGGCGATGACGTGGGTGCTGGCGGTGGTCAGCGGGGTGATGTGGCTGCCGAACAGCCAGGCTTCGCCGTCCTTGAGCAGCACGTAGCTGTCGGTCAGGTGCGCCTTGCCGGCCCGCAGGCTCTTTACTTCCCAGCCGGACAGGACCAGCCCGGCCTCGAACTTGTGTTCGATGAAGTAATCGTGTCGCGCCTTTTTGTTCTGCGCGATGGTCCCGGTCGGATGTTTCTTTTGCTTAGCCATAGGGGCGGCATTATAGGGAGACTCCGCGTCCTCGGCTACGGGGTTTAGGTGTGCTTGAGCCAGTTGTGTGAATCCCGGACAATACAGGCCTCGTTCTGCCGTGCAGAACCGTATTCGAGGCGCTGCAACGCGCCGCCGCCCAGATTGGAAGTGACGCCTGGATGACTACCCATATTCAACGCTCCGCCCTGCTGCCATACCCTGCCCAGGCGCTCTACGACCTGGTCAACGATGTGGCCAGCTACCCGGCGTTCCTGCCCTGGTGCTCGGCCTCGACAGTGATCGAAGCCAGCGACACGCACATGCGCGCCAGGCTCGAAGTGGCCAAGGGTGGGATGAGCCAGCAATTTGTCACTAGCAATGTGCTGGTGCCGGGGCAGTCGATCGAGATGAACCTCGAAGAAGGGCCGTTCAGCCAATTGCACGGGCTGTGGGTCTTCAAGCCGCTGGGCGAGAAGGCCTGCAAGATCAGCCTCGACCTGTCGTTCGATTACGCCGGGGCGCTGGTGCGCGCCACCCTGGGGCCGCTGTTCAACCAGGCGGCCAATACCATGGTCGACGCGTTCTGCCAGCGTGCCAAGCAGCTCCATGGCTGAAACGTCGCTTCGCATCGAGGTGGTCTACGCCACGCCTGAGCGGCAATGGCTGCTGGCGTGCGAGGTGCCGGTCGGAACTTCGGTGAGTGAAGCGTTGCGTTTGTCCGGGTTGGTCGAGCAGGTACCGGGGCTGGATCTGTCAGGCAGCCCGGTAGGCATCTTCGGCAAAGTGGTGAGTGATCCGGCTGTGCGCCTGGTAGAGGAAGGCGATCGGCTCGAGGTCTACCGACCGTTGCTGGCCGACCCCAAAGAGATTCGCAGGCAGCGAGCGGCCAAAGCCAAGGCGGCACGCGAAGGTTGAATGCCTCTTACCTGTCGAGCAGGCAATAAAAAGCCCGGATCCAGTCCGGGCTTTTTTTGTCGCCGCGATTATTGCGGCGAGGTTTCCAGCGGTGCTGGCGTCGGGACCGGGGTGGTCTCGATGGTGTCGATCTCTTTCTGCAGGGTGTCTTCCAGCGAACCAGGCTTGGCCGGTTTTTCCTGCGGCTGGCTTGGCTGCTTGGTTGGGCTCACCGTGGTGTCGCCGCTGCCGCCGAGGATCTCCTGGTCGCGGCTCACGCCTGGCATGAAGTCGCCGGACAGGCTGACCAGTTGGTCGCTTTCGTTGAAGAAGATGCTCATGCGCTCTTGCTGGCGCTGGCCGCCACCGGGCTGCAGGCTGTAGAGATAGTCCCAGCGGTTGGTGTGGAAGGTGTCCTGGATCAGCGGGTTGCCCATGATAAACCTTACTTGCCGACGGGTCATTCCCGGGCGCAATTGGTCTATCATGTCCTGCGTGACGACATTGCCCTGCTGGATGTCGATTTTGTAAACCCCGGGAAACGAGCAACCGGCGAGTGCGAGCAGTCCCACAAGAGTGAAACTGGTTAGCAAGAGCTTGGTGTTGTTTTGCATCGGTGGGCGACTTCCACTATCTTGGCTGGACAACGTAAACCCCGATCATACCCGTATTAAGAGAAGCTGCGAAGCAGCTTCGGCGAGAAAGCTGACCATGGTTGAAAATAGCGAATTGCGCAAAGCGGGCCTCAAGGTAACCCTGCCTCGAGTCAAGATCCTTCAGATGCTCGACTCCACCGAGCAGCGTCACATGAGCGCCGAGGATGTCTACAAGGCGCTGATGGAGGCTGGCGAGGATGTCGGTCTGGCGACCGTGTATCGCGTACTGACCCAGTTCGAAGCGGCGGGTCTGGTGGTTCGCCACAACTTCGACGGCGGCCACGCGGTGTTCGAGCTGGCCGACGGCGGCCACCACGACCACATGGTCAACGTGGAGACCAGTGAGGTCATCGAATTCATGGATGCTGAAATCGAACGCCGTCAGAAAGAAATCGTGGCCGAGCACGGCTACGAGCTGGTGGACCACAATCTGGTCCTCTATGTGCGTAAGAAGAAGTAACGATTTCGATCGTTATCGACAGCAAAGGCGACCCTAGGGTCGCCTTTGTGCTTTTCGGGGAAAACTGCAGCGGCCCCCCCGTAGGAGCGGCTTCAGCCGCGATCACCCGCAAAGCGGGTGCCAGGCACCGCGTAGCCTGCATCGCGGCTGAAGCAGCTCCTACAAGCGAACAGGTCTCAAGCCTTGCCGCTCACCACCATCTTGCGCGCATGGGCCAACGATTCCTTGGTCAGGTCGATCCCGCCAAGCATCCGCGCGACTTCCTCGACCCGCTCACGCTTGCCCAGGCTGGCGACGGCGGTGTGGGTGGTATCGCTATTGCGCACCTTGTGCACGAACAGGTGATGGTGCCCCTGCGCCGCGACCTGGGGCAGGTGGGTCACGGTCAGCACCTGGCCGCGCTCACCCAGCCGGCGCAGCAACTGGCCGACAATCTCCGCGGTAGGGCCGCCGATGCCCACGTCCACTTCGTCGAACACCAGCGTTGGGATGCGCGAGGTCTGCGCGGTGATCACCTGGATCGCCAGGCTGATCCGCGACAGCTCGCCGCCCGACGCGACCTTGGCCAGCCCTTTGAGTGGTTGGCCGGGGTTGGCGCTGACCAGCAGCTCGATCTGCTCCAGGCCATGGGGTGAAAGCTCGCCGTTGTCGAAAGGCGTGAGCGCAATGCAGAAACGCCCGCCCGGCATTCCCAGGCGCTGGATCTCCTGCTCGACGGCAGTGGCCAGCTGCTTCGCGGCCTGCTGGCGCAGGGCGCTGAGCTCGCAAGCCTTCTCTTTATAGTGGTGGGCGTAGGCTGCCAGCTCTTCGCCCAGGCGTTCGATCGACTCGTCGCTGGCGTTCAGGCTCTCCAGCTCTTCCATCAGGCGCTGTTGCAAGTGCGGCAGCTCGGTGGGGTGCACGCGGTGCTTGCGGGCGAGGGTGTAAATGGTGTCGAGCCGCTCTTCCAGTGCTTGCAGGCGCATGGGGTCGGCGTCGAAATGGTCGAGGAAACGATTGAGTTCACCGACCGCTTCCTCCACCTGGATTTGCGCGCTGGCGATCAGGTTGACCGCCTCGCCCAGCGCCTTGGGGGCGTTGCTGACGGCGGTGAGCCGGCTGAGGCTGACGGTCAGGGCGTTCAGTACATTGCCCGAATCGCTTTCGCTGCACTGGTCGATGACCTGGCGGCAGATGCCGAACAGGGCCTCGGCATTGGTCAGGTTCTTGTGCTCCTGCTCAAGCTGCTCCAGTTCGTGTTCGCCCAGCCCCAGGTTGTCCAGTTCTTCGAGCTGATAGCTGAGCAACTGGTGGCGCGCGCGCTGCTCATCCCCTGAATTGCTCAGCCGCTCCAGCTCCAGGCGGGTCTGGTTCCAGCGCTTGGCGGCCAGTTGCACCTGGCGTGCGAGATCGGTGGCGCCAGCGTACTCGTCCACCAGGCGGCGGTGGGTGTCGGTTTTCAGCAGCGACTGGTGTTCATGCTGGCTGTGGATATCGATCAGCAGTTCGCCCAGCGCCTTCAGGTCGCCCAGCGGGCAGGGCGTGCCGTTGATGTAGCCGCGGCTGCGGCCCTCGGCGGTGATCACCCGGCGCAGGATACACGGGCCGTCGCTTTCCAGGTCGCGCTCCACGAGCCAGTCGTGGGCTTCGGGGATGTCGACCAGGTCGAAGGTGGCGAGGATGTCGGCCTTGTCCGCGCCCGGGCGCACCACGCCGCTGTCGGCGCGGTCGCCCAGGGCCAGGCCGAGGGCGTCGAGCATGATCGACTTGCCGGCCCCGGTTTCGCCAGTGATCACGGACATGCCGCGGGCGAGTTCGAGGTCGAGGTGTTCGACGATGGCGTAGTTGTGAATGGACAGGTGCACCAGCATGGGGCGGCTCCCGAAGGGTCGTGTCTGGATATTTATACAGTGCTTTTGACGGCTCTGCCAATAGCCGCCGATGAATGTGGAAAAGCGCCTCGCCCCTTGAACCTGGTTTTTCCGGCCCCATATAGCCGGCAAGACATGGCGAGCCTGGCTCGTACAACAGAAATTGCGGAGGAGAAACCTAATGGCTGACGAACAGCTGGATGAGAAGAACCTGAATTCCGAAGAAGCCGGCGCAGCGAACGTCGATGCCCGCGTCCAGGAGCTCGAGGAGCAGCTGGCCGCCGCCAAGGACCAGTCCCTGCGCGCCGCCGCCGACCTGCAGAACATCCGCCGCCGTGCCGAGCAGGATGTCGAGAAGGCCCACAAGTTCGCCCTCGAGAAGTTCGCCGGCGACCTGCTGCCGATCATCGACAGCCTGGAGCGTGGCCTGGAACTGTCCAACGCCGACGACGACACCATCAAGCCGATGCGCGAAGGCATCGAGCTGACCCTGAAGATGTTCCACGACACCCTCAAGCGCTACAACCTGGAGGCCCTCGAGCCGCACGGCGAGCCGTTCAACGCCGAGCACCACCAGGCCATGGCCATGCAGGAAAGCGACAAGGTCGAGCCGAACACCGTGGTCAACGTGTTCCAGAAGGGCTACCTGCTCAACGGCCGCCTGCTGCGCCCCGCCATGGTGGTGGTCAGCAAGGCGCCGGCACCGGCGCAACCTTCTATCGATGAGAAGGCTTGAAATCCGTCGGGGCATCCCCATCTAGGTGTCAAGCATTCAAATATTACCGCAGTTGGCCAATGTAGCCGCTGCCACCTAATTCAAGTTTCGGGAGAGTTAACATGGGTAAAATCATCGGTATCGACCTGGGGACCACCAACTCCTGCGTCTCCGTGCTGGAAAACGGCACCGCCAAAGTCATCGAGAACGCCGAAGGCGCGCGTACCACCCCTTCGATCATCGCCTACGCCAACGACGGTGAAATCCTTGTTGGCCAGTCGGCCAAGCGCCAGGCGGTCACCAACCCGCACAACACCCTGTTCGCGGTGAAGCGCCTGATCGGTCGTCGTTTCGAAGAAGACGTCGTGCAGAAAGACATCAAGCTGGTGCCTTACAAGATCGTCAAGGCCACCAACGGTGACGCCTGGGTCGAGGCTTCCGGCAAGGAAATGGCTCCGCCGCAGATCAGCGCCGAAGTCCTGAAGAAAATGAAGAAGACCGCCGAAGACTACCTCGGCGAGCCGGTCACCGAAGCGGTCATCACCGTGCCGGCCTACTTCAACGACAGCCAGCGCCAGGCGACCAAAGACGCCGGCCGCATCGCTGGCCTGGACGTAAAACGCATCATCAACGAACCGACCGCCGCCGCGCTGGCCTACGGTATGGACAAGGCCAAGGGCGACCACACCGTCATCGTTTATGACCTGGGTGGTGGCACCTTCGACGTGTCGGTCATCGAAATCGCCGAAGTCGACGGTGAGCACCAGTTCGAAGTACTGGCCACCAACGGCGACACCTTCCTGGGTGGCGAAGACTTCGACATGCGCCTGATCGACTACCTCGTCGACGAGTTCAAGAAAGAGTCCGGCATGGACCTGAAGAACGATCCGCTGGCCCTGCAGCGCCTGAAAGAAGCCGCTGAAAAAGCCAAGATCGAGCTGTCCTCGGCTCAGTCGACCGACGTCAACCTGCCGTACATCACTGCAGACGCGACCGGTCCTAAGCACCTGAACGTGAAGATCTCCCGCGCCAAGCTGGAAGCGCTGGTCGAAGACCTGGTCAACCGTACCATCGAGCCTTGCCGCATCGCCCTGAAAGACGCCGGCATCGACGCCAGCAAGATCGACGACGTGATCCTGGTCGGTGGCCAGACCCGTATGCCGATGGTGCAGAAAGCCGTTGCCGACTTCTTCGGTAAAGAAGCGCGCAAGGACGTCAACCCGGACGAAGCCGTCGCCATGGGCGCCGCCATCCAGGGTGCTGTTCTGGCTGGTGACGTGAAGGACGTGCTGCTGCTCGACGTCAGCCCGCTGACCCTGGGTATCGAAACCATGGGTGGCGTGATGACCGCGCTGATCGAGAAGAACACCACCATCCCGACCAAGAAGTCGCAGGTGTTCTCGACTGCCGACGACAACCAGGGCGCCGTGACCATTCACGTGCTGCAGGGCGAGCGCAAGCAAGCTTCGCAGAACAAGTCGCTGGGCAAGTTCGACCTGGCTGACATCCCGCCTGCACCGCGCGGCGTACCGCAAATCGAAGTGACCTTCGACATCGACGCCAACGGCATCCTGCACGTCGGCGCGAAAGACAAGGCCACCGGCAAGGCGCAGTCGATCGTGATCAAGGCCAACTCCGGCCTGTCCGACGAAGAGATCGAAAAAATGGTGCGTGACGCCGAGGCCAACGCCGAGGAAGACCGCAAGTTCGAAGAGCTGGCCGCTGCCCGTAACCAGGGTGACGCGCTGGTCCACTCGACCCGCAAGATGGTCACTGAGGCCGGTGACAAGGTTACCGCTGAAGAGAAAACTGCCATCGAGGCGGCCGTGGTTGCCCTGGAAGCCGCCGTCAAAGGCGACGACAAGGCTGCCATCGACGCCAAGGTCGAAGAGCTGTCCAAGGTTTCGGCTCCAGTAGCCCAGAAGATGTATGCCGAGCAAGGCGAGCAGGCTCAGGGCGGCGCCCAGCAGCAGGCCGAGCCGGAAGCCAAGCACGATGACGTGGTTGACGCCGAGTTCGAAGAAGTGAAAGACAACAACAAGCAGTAATTCCTGCATGTTGTCGGCCGGTTCACCGCCGTTTGGCGGTGAGCTGGTAGGATGTCGCCGCGCGGGGGCTTGCTCCCGCGTTGGCGTGTCTGGAACACGAGAATTATTTACAGCATCTGTCTGGGCGCATTCGCGTATGGCGGCAGGTGCTGGCGGCATGGCGCACAGATGCGCAGAGGTATGCCGAACGCCCCCAAGAGTGCATATGACCTATGGCAAAGCGTGATTTTTATGAGGTCCTGGGTGTCGAGCGCGGCGCCAGCGAAGGTGATCTCAAGAAGGCCTACCGCCGTCTGGCGATGAAGTTCCACCCGGACCGCAACCCGGGCGACAAGGAGTCGGAAGACAAATTCAAAGAGGCCAACGAGGCCTATGAAGTGTTGTCCGATGCCAGCAAGCGCGCGGCCTACGACCAGTACGGCCATGCCGGCGTCGACCCGAGCATGGGTGGCGGTGGTGCCGGCTTCGGTGGCGCCAACTTCTCCGACATCTTCGGTGATGTCTTCAGCGATTTCTTCGGCGGTGGCCGTGGCGGTTCGCGCAGCGGCGGCGCCCAGCGCGGCAGCGACCTGCGCTACACCCTCGAGCTGAACCTTGAAGAAGCGGTGCGTGGCACCACGGTCAGCATCCGCGTCCCTACGCTGGTCAACTGCAAGCCGTGTGACGGTTCCGGCGCGAAGAAGGGCTCGACCCCGTCGACCTGCCCGACCTGCGGCGGTATCGGCCAGGTGCGCATGCAGCAAGGCTTCTTCGCCGTGCAGCAGACCTGCCCGCGTTGCCATGGCCAGGGCAAGATCATCACCGACCCGTGCACTTCGTGCCATGGCGAAGGCCGTGTCGAAGAGTACAAGACCCTGTCGGTCAAGGTGCCGGCCGGTGTCGACACGGGTGATCGCATCCGCCTGTCCGGCGAGGGCGAGGCGGGTACCCACGGTGGCCCGACCGGCGACCTGTATGTGGTCATCAACGTGCGCGAGCACGATATCTTCCAGCGCGACGGCAAGCACCTGTACTGCGAAGTGCCAATCAGCTACACCGACGCCGCCCTGGGTGGCGAGTTGGAAGTGCCGACCCTCGATGGCCGCGTGAAGCTGAAAATCCCCGAAGGCACCCAGACCGGCAAGCAGTTCCGCCTACGTGGCAAGGGCGTGGCGCCGGTGCGCGGTGGCGCGGCGGGCGACCTGCTGTGCCGCGTGGCGGTGGAAACCCCGGTCAACCTCAGCCGTCGCCAGCGTGAGCTGCTCGAAGAGCTGCGCGACTCGCTCGAGGGCGACAGCTCCCATTCGCCCAAGGCCAGTGGCTGGTTCGAGGGTGTGAAGCGCTTCTTCGGCGATCTCTGAGAAGGAACAGGCTATGCGACGTATTGCGGTAATGGGCGCGGCTGGGCGGATGGGCAAGACCCTGATCGAAGCCGTGCAGCAAACCCCGGGTGCCGGGCTGACCGCGGCGATCGATCGCCCGGACAGCTCACTGGTCGGGGCGGATGCCGGTGAGCTGGCGGCGCTGGGGCGGATCGGCGTGCTGCTGTGCGACGACCTGGCCAAGGTGGTCGACGAGTTCGACGTGCTGATCGACTTCACCCACCCGTCGGTGACGCTGAAGAACCTGGCGTTCTGCCGCAAGGCGGGCAAGGCGATGATCATCGGCACCACCGGTTTCAGCGTCGAGGAGAAGCAGTTGCTGGCCGAGGCGGGCAAGGAGATCCCGATCGTCTTCGCCGCCAACTTCAGCGTGGGTGTCAACCTCAGCCTCAAGCTGCTGGACATGGCGGCCCGCGTGCTGGGTGACGACGTGGATATCGAGATCATCGAGGCCCACCATCGGCACAAGGTCGATGCGCCGTCGGGTACCGCGCTGCGCATGGGCGAAGTGGTCGCCAATGCGCTGGGGCGTGATCTGCAGGAAGTAGCGGTGTACGGCCGTGAGGGTCAGACCGGCGCCCGTGATCGCAAGACCATCGGTTTCGCCACCGTGCGTGCGGGTGATGTGGTCGGTGATCACACTGTGTTGTTCGCCGCCGAAGGCGAGCGCCTGGAGATCACCCACAAGGCTTCGAGCCGCATGACCTTCGCCAAGGGCGCGGTGCGTGCCGCGCTGTGGCTGGATGGGCGCGAGCCTGGCCTGTATGACATGCAGGATGTGCTCGAGCTGCGCTAGGGCCTTTGTAGGAGCGGCTTCAGCCGCGATGCAGGCGACGCGGTGCCTGGCACCCGCTTCGCGGGTGATCGCGGCTGAAGCCGCTCCTGCAATGGATTGCGCAAATTCCCTCTGTCGCAATCCTGCGTTTTAGAGGCACATTCCAGGTAGACCCAAAACGCATTTTTCTGTAAGCTACAGCTTTAGTGTGTCCACTAAAAGCGCGCAGACTAATTCAGCATAAAAGCGGGGTGACGTGTCCATACGTCATTCCGCTTTTTTGCAACCTGCGATCGCCCTTTCAGGCTTGATTTACGGGAGGTCTTCTTGACTAAGCCAGCCATACTCGCCCTTGCCGATGGCAGCATTTTTCGCGGTGAAGCCATTGGAGCCGACGGTCAGACCGTTGGTGAGGTCGTGTTCAATACTGCAATGACCGGCTACCAGGAAATCCTCACAGACCCTTCCTACGCCCAGCAAATCGTTACCCTGACCTACCCGCACATCGGCAACACCGGCACCACCCCGGAAGACGCCGAATCCAACCGCGTCTGGTCTGCCGGCCTGGTCATTCGCGACCTGCCGCTGCTGGCAAGCAACTGGCGTAACACCCAGTCCCTGCCCGACTACCTGAAAGAACACAACGTCGTCGCCATCGCCGGCATCGACACCCGTCGCCTGACCCGCATCCTGCGTGAGAAGGGCGCCCAGAACGGCTGCATCCTGGCCGGCGACAACATCAGCGAAGAAGCGGCCATCGCCGCCGCCCGCGCCTTCCCGGGCCTGAAAGGCATGGACCTGGCCAAGGTCGTCTCCACCAAGGAGCGCTACGAGTGGCGCTCCAGCGTGTGGGAACTGAAGACCGACAGCCACCCGACCATTGAGGCCGCCGACCTGCCGTACCACGTCGTGGCCTTCGACTACGGCGTCAAGCTGAACATCCTGCGCATGCTGGTCGCCCGTGGTTGCCGCGTTACCGTGGTGCCCGCGCAGACCCCTGCCAGCGAAGTCCTCGCACTCAACCCTGACGGCGTGTTCCTGTCCAACGGCCCAGGTGATCCCGAGCCGTGCGACTACGCGATCCAGGCGATCAAAGAGATCCTCGACACCGAGATCCCGGTATTCGGCATCTGCCTCGGCCACCAGCTGCTGGCCCTGGCCTCCGGCGCCAAGACCGTGAAGATGGGCCACGGCCACCACGGTGCCAACCACCCGGTCCAGGACCTGGACACCGGCGTGGTCATGATCACCAGCCAGAACCACGGTTTCGCCGTCGACGAAGCCACACTGCCGGGCAACGTGCGCGCCATCCACAAGTCGCTGTTCGACGGCACCCTGCAGGGCATCGAGCGCACCGACAAGAGCGCGTTCAGCTTCCAGGGCCACCCTGAAGCGAGCCCAGGCCCGACCGACGTCGCGCCACTGTTCGATCGTTTCATCGATGCCATGGCCAAGCGCCGCTGAGCATCCTGCAGCAAGGCCCCGGGCCGGCGATTGCCGTGCCCGGAAGCGCCTGACCCAGATTGTTCAAGACGGCTTGCCGACTGACCCGCGGATTTGAGTGACAACCATGCCAAAACGTACAGACATCAAAAGCATCCTGATTCTCGGCGCTGGCCCGATCGTGATCGGCCAGGCCTGCGAATTCGACTATTCCGGCGCCCAGGCCTGTAAAGCCCTGCGCGAGGAAGGTTTCCGCGTCATCCTGGTGAACTCCAACCCAGCCACCATCATGACTGACCCGGCCATGGCCGACGCCACCTACATCGAGCCGATCAAATGGCAGTCGGTGGCCAAGATCATCGAGAAAGAGCGCCCTGACGCCGTCCTGCCGACCATGGGTGGCCAGACCGCGCTGAACTGCGCCCTGGACCTGGAGCGCCACGGCGTTCTGGAGAAGTTCGGCGTGGAGATGATCGGTGCCAACGCCGACACCATCGACAAGGCTGAAGACCGTTCGCGCTTCGACAAGGCGATGAAGGACATCGGCCTGGAGTGCCCGCGCTCCGGTATCGCCCACAGCATGGAAGAGGCCAACGCAGTCCTCGAGAAGCTCGGCTTCCCATGCATCATCCGCCCGTCGTTCACCATGGGCGGCACCGGTGGCGGTATTGCCTACAACCGTGAAGAATTCGAAGAAATCTGCACCCGTGGCCTCGACCTGTCGCCGACCAAGGAACTGCTGATCGACGAATCGCTGATCGGCTGGAAGGAATACGAGATGGAGGTGGTCCGCGACAAGAAGGACAACTGCATCATCGTCTGCTCGATCGAGAACTTCGACCCGATGGGCGTGCACACCGGTGACTCGATCACCGTGGCGCCGGCACAGACCCTGACCGACAAGGAATACCAGATCATGCGCAACGCCTCGCTGGCGGTGCTGCGTGAAATCGGTGTCGAGACCGGCGGTTCCAACGTGCAGTTCGGTATCTGCCCGAACACCGGCCGCATGGTCGTGATCGAGATGAACCCGCGTGTATCGCGTTCCTCGGCCCTGGCCTCCAAGGCCACCGGCTTCCCGATCGCCAAGATCGCCGCCAAGCTGGCCATCGGCTACACCCTCGACGAACTGCAGAACGACATCACCGGTGGCCGCACCCCGGCGTCCTTCGAGCCGTCGATCGACTACGTCGTCACCAAGCTGCCACGCTTCGCCTTCGAGAAATTCCCGAAAGCCGACGCCCGCCTGACCACCCAGATGAAATCCGTGGGTGAAGTCATGGCCATCGGCCGTACCTTCCAGGAGTCCCTGCAGAAAGCCCTGCGCGGCCTGGAAGTCGGCGCCTGCGGCCTCGACCCGAAAGTCGACCTGGCCAGCCCTGAAGCCGCCGGTATCCTCAAGCGCGAGCTGACCGTGCCGGGCGCCGAGCGCATCTGGTACGTCGCCGACGCCATGCGTTCCGGCATGACCTGCGAAGAAATCTTCGCCCTGACCGGCATCGACATGTGGTTCCTGGTTCAGATGGAAGACCTGATCAAGGAAGAAGAGAAGGTCAAGACCCTGGCCCTGTCGGCGATCGACAAGGACTACATGCTGCGCCTGAAGCGCAAGGGCTTCTCGGACCAGCGCCTGGCCAAGCTGCTGGGCATCACCGACAAGAACCTGCGCCGTCACCGCCACAAGCTGGAAGTGTTCCCGGTATACAAGCGCGTCGACACCTGCGCCGCCGAGTTCGCCACCGACACCGCCTACCTGTACTCCACCTACGAGGAAGAGTGCGAGGCCAACCCGTCGACCCGCGACAAGATCATGATCCTGGGTGGCGGCCCGAACCGTATCGGCCAAGGCATCGAGTTCGACTACTGCTGCGTGCACGCAGCCCTGGCGCTGCGTGAAGACGGTTACGAGACCATCATGGTCAACTGCAACCCGGAAACCGTCTCCACCGACTACGACACCTCCGACCGCCTGTACTTCGAGCCGCTGACCCTGGAAGACGTGCTGGAAGTCTGCCGTGTCGAGAAGCCGAAAGGCGTCATCGTCCACTACGGCGGCCAGACCCCGCTGAAACTGGCCCGCGCCCTGGAAGAAGCCGGCGTGCCGATCATCGGTACCAGCCCGGACGCCATCGACCGTGCCGAAGACCGTGAGCGCTTCCAGCAGATGGTTCAGCGCCTGAACCTGCTGCAGCCGCCAAACGCCACCGTGCGCAGCGAGGAAGAAGCCATCAGCGCCGCTGGCGGCATCGGCTACCCGCTGGTGGTTCGCCCGTCCTACGTGCTGGGCGGTCGCGCCATGGAGATCGTCTACGAGCTGGACGAGCTCAAGCGCTACCTGCGTGAAGCCGTACAGGTGTCCAACGACAGCCCGGTGCTGCTCGACCACTTCCTCAACTGCGCCATCGAGATGGACGTGGATGCGGTCTGCGACGGCACCGACGTGGTGATCGGCGCGATCATGCAGCACATCGAGCAGGCGGGTGTTCACTCCGGCGACTCCGCGTGCTCGCTGCCACCTTACTCGCTGAGCCAGGAAGTGCAGGACGAAGTCCGCGTCCAGGTCAAGAAGATGGCCCTGGAGCTGGGCGTGGTCGGCCTGATGAACGTGCAGCTGGCCCTGCAGGGCGACAAGATCTACGTGATCGAAGTCAACCCGCGCGCCTCGCGTACCGTACCGTTCGTCTCCAAGTGCATCGGCACTTCGCTGGCGATGATCGCGGCCCGCGTCATGGCCGGCAAAACCCTGAAAGAGCTGGGCTTCACCCAGGAAATCATCCCGAACTTCTACAGCGTCAAGGAAGCCGTCTTCCCGTTCGCCAAGTTCCCAGGGGTTGACCCGATCCTCGGCCCTGAGATGAAATCGACCGGTGAAGTCATGGGTGTCGGCGACAGCTTCGGTGAAGCCTTCGCCAAGGCCCAGATGGGCGCCAGCGAAGTGCTGCCGACCGGCGGTACCGCGTTCATCAGCGTGCGCGATGACGACAAGCCACAAGTGGCTGGTGTTGCCCGCGACCTGATCGCCCTGGGCTTCGAAGTGGTCGCCACTGCCGGTACCGCCAAGGTCATCGAAGCGGCTGGCCTGAAAGTGCGCCGTGTGAACAAGGTGACCGAAGGTCGTCCGCACGTGGTCGACATGATCAAGAACGACGAAGTGTCGCTGATCATCAACACCACCGAAGGCCGCCAGTCGATCGCCGACTCCTACTCGATTCGTCGCAATGCGCTGCAGCACAAGATCTACTGCACGACCACCATTGCGGCTGGTGAAGCCATCTGCGAGGCGCTGAAATTCGGTCCGGAAAAGACCGTTCGTCGCCTGCAGGATCTGCATGCAGGACTCAAAGCATGAGCATTACCAAGTACCCGATGACCGTCCAGGGCGCTCGCGCCCTGGAAGAAGAGCATCTGTTCCTGAGCAAGACCGAGCGCCCGCGCCTGAGCCAGGCGATCGGTGAGGCGCGCGAGCTGGGTGACCTCAAGGAAAACGCCGAGTACCACGCCGCCCGTGAAGAGCAGGGCATGGTCGAGGCGCGTATCCGCGACATCGAAGGCCGTCTGCAGAACTCGGTGGTGATCGACGTCACCACCATCGCCCACACCGGCAAGGTGATTTTCGGCACCACCGTGGTGCTGGCCAACACCGAAACCGATGAAGAGGTGACCTACCAGATCGTCGGCGAAGATGAAGCCGACGTGAAGCAGGGCAAGCTCTCGAGCGGTGCGCCCATTGCCCGTGCCATCATCGGCAAGGAAGAAGGTGATACTGTCGTCGTCAAGACGCCAAGCGGCACGGTCGAGTACGAGATTGTCGAAGTCAAGCACATCTGACCGGCGCCTGCGGGCGCCATCCCTCGAGGGTATCCTCTGGCAGCTGGCCCAGGTGTTCTGGGTCGGCGGCCTGTGGGTGTTCCACGTGGGGCTGGTGCCGGCGCTCAAGGTGAGCGGCCTTGCGCCGTTGCTGGTGCATGACGTGGCTGCGCAGATCGACCGTTGGTTGATTGGCGTGGCCATGCTTGGGTTGTTGACCCAGCTGGCGGTGCTGGCGAGGGTGGACGGCCTGGCGGCCTGGTGGCGGCAGTTCCGCGGCCAGATGCTGCTGCTCGGCTTTGGTGCCTGCGTCAGTTACTACACGCTGCGCTACGGGATCTCCGTGGGCGAGCGTTGGCAGATGTTCTGTTTCCTGGTGCTGGGCTTTTCCGGCATCGTGCTGGTGGCCCAGCCGGTCCCGGTCAGGGCGCGCCGGTAAACAGCTCAAGATCGCCGGGGCCGCTTTGCGGCCCTTTCGCGGCACAAGGCCGCTGCTACAAGAGGCGCGATCCCCTGTAGGAGCGGCCTTGTGCCGCGAAAGGACTGCGCAGCAGTCCCATACGCTAAATTACTTGTAGCGGTGGATATTGGACAGCTGCTTGTTCGGCTGCGGGTTCTTGCGGTAGATCAGCGCTTTCTTGCCGATGGTCTGCACCAGCTCGGCGCGGCCGGCCTTGCACAGTTCGGCGATGGTCTCGGCGCGTTCTTCGCGATCTTCCGAGCGAATCTCGACCTTGATCAGCTCGTGGTCGACCAGGGCGCGCTCCAGTTCGGCGATCACGCCTTCATTCAAACCGTTGCCAGCAACGATCAGGACCGGCTTCAGGTCATGACCAATGGACTTGTATTGCTTCTTCTGCTCGTTATTGAGCGGCATAATCTGACCCTTTTCGTCTGATTCTGTAAAATTGACGGGCATTTTACCCGAGGGCCTGTGGCTCCGCCCAGTCAAACACGACGCATATCATCGAGGTGCCCCGTGGTACAACGTTCCAAAAGCAGCGCAAACTGGCTGCGAGAACATTTCAACGATCCTTTCGTCAAGCAGGCGCAGAAGGATGGCTACCGCTCCCGCGCGAGCTACAAGCTGCTGGAGATCCAGGAAAAAGACCGCCTGATCCGCCCCGGCATGAGCGTGATCGACCTCGGTGCGGCGCCGGGTGGCTGGTCGCAGGTGACCAGTCGTCTGATCGGTGGCCAGGGGCGGCTGATCGCCTCGGACATCCTGGAAATGGACTCGATTCCGGATGTTACCTTCATCCAGGGCGACTTCACCCAGGACGAAGTGCTCCAGCAGATCCTGCAGGCGGTCGGTGATTCGCATGTAGACCTTGTGATTTCCGACATGGCCCCCAATATGAGTGGTACGCCCGCGGTGGACATGCCGCGCGCCATGTTCCTTTGTGAGCTGGCCCTGGATCTGGCGACCCGCGTGCTCAAGCCTGGCGGGGATTTCCTGATCAAGATCTTCCAGGGCGAAGGTTTCGACATGTACCTGAAGGACGTGCGCAGCAAGTTCGACAAGGTGCAGATGCGCAAGCCGTCGTCCTCGCGGGACCGTTCCCGTGAACAGTACCTGTTGGGCAAAGGTTTCAAAGGCGCGTGAGCGGCGTTTTGCGGGGGCTCCGATAGTTAAAACCAATCGGTCACCCCGTCTGGATCGTCCGAACTTCGTGTAGTCTAGCTTTCACAAAGGGTTACAGACGGTGCCTGCGGATGCGTGGGTAATGTAGTAAGTTAGGGCGATGAATATCATGCGAGGCACGGCTGCGTCGTGCGCCGGCCTCAGAGGGTAGCGAATTGAACGACATGGCAAAGAATCTGATCCTCTGGTTGATCATCGCCGCCGTCCTGGTGACGGTGATGAACAACTTCTCCAGCCCTAACGAGCCGCAGACCCTCAACTATTCCGACTTCATCCAGCAGGTCAAGGATGGCAAGGTCGAGCGCGTGACCGTCGACGGCTACATCATTACCGGCAAGCGCACCGACGGCGACAACTTCAAGACCGTCCGTCCGGCCATCACCGACAACGGCCTGATCGGCGACCTGGTCGACAACCACGTGACCGTCGAAGGCAAGCAGCCTGAGCAGCAGAGCATCTGGACCCAGCTGCTGGTGGCCAGCTTCCCGATCCTGGTGATCATCGCCGTGTTCATGTTCTTCATGCGCCAGATGCAAGGCGGTGCCGGCGGCAAGGGCGGCCCGATGAGCTTCGGCAAGAGCAAGGCGCGCCTGCTGTCCGAGGACCAGGTCAAGACCACCCTGGCCGACGTCGCGGGTTGCGACGAAGCCAAGGAAGAAGTCGGCGAGCTGGTCGAGTTCCTGCGCGACCCGGGCAAGTTCCAGCGCCTGGGTGGCCGCATCCCGCGCGGCGTGCTGATGGTCGGCCCGCCTGGTACCGGTAAAACCCTGCTGGCCAAAGCCATTGCCGGTGAAGCCAAGGTGCCGTTCTTCACCATTTCCGGTTCCGACTTCGTCGAGATGTTCGTCGGCGTGGGTGCCAGCCGTGTTCGCGACATGTTCGAGCAGGCCAAGAAGCACGCGCCGTGCATCATCTTCATCGACGAAATCGACGCCGTCGGTCGCCACCGTGGCGCCGGTATGGGCGGCGGTCACGACGAGCGTGAGCAGACGCTGAACCAGTTGCTGGTCGAGATGGATGGCTTCGAGATGAACGATGGCATCATCGTCATCGCCGCGACCAACCGTCCCGACGTGCTCGACCCGGCGCTGCTGCGTCCTGGTCGCTTCGACCGCCAGGTGGTTGTCGGCCTGCCGGACATTCGCGGTCGCGAGCAGATCCTCAAGGTGCACATGCGCAAGGTGCCGGTTGGCGAGAACGTCAACGCAGCGGTCATTGCCCGTGGTACGCCAGGCTTCTCCGGTGCCGACCTGGCCAACCTGGTCAACGAGGCGTCGCTGTTCGCCGCACGCTCCAGCAAGCGCGTGGTCGAGATGAAGGAGTTCGAGCTGGCCAAGGACAAGATCATGATGGGCGCCGAGCGCAAGACCATGGTCATGTCCGAGAAAGAGAAACAGAACACCGCTTATCATGAAGCCGGCCACGCCATCGTTGGTCGTGTGGTGCCCGAGCATGACCCGGTGTACAAGGTTTCGATCATTCCGCGTGGCCGTGCCCTGGGTGTGACCATGTTCCTGCCGGAAGAGGACCGCTACAGCCTCTCCAAGCGCGCGCTGATCAGCCAGATCTGCTCGCTGTATGGTGGCCGTATTGCCGAAGAGATGACCCTGGGCTTCGACGGTGTGACCACCGGTGCTTCCAACGACATCATGCGTGCCAGCCAGATTGCCCGGAACATGGTCACCAAGTGGGGCCTGTCCGAGAAGCTCGGCCCGCTGATGTACGCCGAAGAAGAGGGCGAGGTGTTCCTTGGTCGCAGCGCGGGTAGCCAGCATGCCAGCGTCTCGGGCGAGACCGCCAAGCTGATCGACTCGGAAGTGCGCAGCATCATCGACCAGTGCTATGCGACGGCCAAGCAGATCCTGACGGAAAATCGCGACAAGCTCGATGCCATGGCCGAGGCCTTGATGAAGTACGAAACCATCGATGCCGACCAGATCGACGACATCATGGCAGGTCGCACGCCACGCGAGCCGCGCGACTGGGACAACGATGCCGGTACCTCCGGTAATCAGGCATCCCAGGGTGATCGTCCTGAATCGCCTATTGGCGGTCCAGCGGCTCAACACTAAGGGTTTCTATGACCTCACAGCAGTACCCGACCCGGTTGCCTTGCGGCAACCGGGTTCTTGATTTGTCCCGTACCCATGTCATGGGTATTCTCAATATCACCCCTGATTCCTTCTCCGATGGCGGGCGCTTCAGTCAGCGCGATGAAGCGTTGCGCCATGCCGAAGCGATGGTGGCGGCCGGTGCGACACTGATCGATGTGGGTGGAGAGTCCACGCGTCCAGGTGCGCGAGCGGTATCGCCCACCGAAGAGCTGGAGCGTGTCGCGCCCATCGTCGAGGCTTTGAATGCTCGGCTGGACGTCGTCATTTCCGTCGACACCTCGACACCTTCTGTCATGCGCGAATCGGCCCGCCTCGGCGCAGGCCTGATCAATGATGTGCGTGCCTTGGAGCGCGACGGCGCCCTTGACGCGGCGGCCGACACCGGCCTGCCCGTTTGCCTGATGCATATGCGCGGGGAGCCGGGTAACATGCAGGACAACCCGCATTACGAAAATGTGACCGCCGATGTGGGGCGCTACCTCGAGCAGCGCATGGCCGCCTGCGCGGCGGCTGGCATCGGCGCTGAACGCATCATCCTCGATCCGGGTTTCGGTTTTGCCAAGACACTTGAGCACAACCTCAGTCTGTTCAAGCACATGGAGGCGCTGTACCGCCTCGGGCGCCCGCTATTGGTGGGGGTGTCGCGCAAGAGCATGATCGGCCTCACGCTGGATCGGCCGGTAGGAGAGCGGCTTTATGGCAGCCTCGCGTTAGCGGCTTTGGCGATGACCAAGGGTGCGAGCATCCTGCGTGTGCACGATGTGGCCGAAACCGTCGATGTGGTGCGTATGATCGCCGCCGTGCAGGGCGCCGAATAAGAACATTGGAGTTCCCATGAGCAGAAAATACTTTGGTACCGATGGTATCCGTGGCCGTGTTGGCCAGTTCCCGATCACCCCGGACTTCATGCTGAAACTTGGCTGGGCGGCGGGCATGGCCTTCCGCAAGCAGGGGCATTGCCGTGTGCTGGTGGGCAAGGACACCCGGATTTCCGGTTACATGTTCGAGTCCGCGCTCGAGGCCGGGCTGTCTGCGGCCGGTGCCGACGTCATGCTGCTCGGGCCGATGCCAACGCCGGCCATCGCCTACCTGACCCGCACCTTCCACGCTGAAGCCGGGATTGTCATCAGTGCCTCGCACAACCCGCATGACGACAACGGCATCAAGTTTTTCTCCGGTAGTGGCACCAAGCTGCCCGATGAAGTCGAGCTGATGATCGAGGAGCTGCTCGATCAGCCGATGACCGTCGTCGAGTCCGGCAAGCTGGGCAAGGTGTCGCGGATCAACGACGCGGCGGGTCGCTACATCGAGTTCTGCAAGAGCAGCGTGCCGACCAGCACCAGCTTCGAAGGGCTCAAGATCGTCGTGGATTGCGCCCATGGCGCCACCTACAAGGTCGCGCCGAGCGTGTTCCGTGAGCTGGGTGCCGAAGTGACGGTGCTGCACGCAGCGCCCGATGGCCTGAACATCAATGAGAATTGCGGTTCGACCCATATCGAGTCGTTGCAGGCTGCGGTGCTGGTGGGCCATGCCGACCTGGGCATCGCCTTCGACGGTGACGGTGACCGGGTGCTGATGGTCGACCATACCGGTGCCATCGTCGACGGCGACGAGTTGCTGTACATCATCGGTCGCGACCTGCATGACCGCAACAAGCTGCAGGGTGGTGTGGTCGGCACGCTCATGAGCAACCTGGGCCTGGAGCTGGCTTTCAAGGAGCTGGACATCCCGTTCGTGCGGGCCAAGGTCGGCGACCGCTATGTCATGGCCGAGCTGCTCGAGCGCGAATGGCTGCTGGGTGGCGAGAACTCCGGGCATGTCGTGTGCTGCAACCACACCACGACCGGCGATGCCATCATTGCCGCGCTGCAGGTGCTGATGGCCCTCAAGCGCAAAGGCGAGACCCTTGCCCAGGCGCGTCAGGGCGTGCGCAAGTGCCCGCAGGTATTGATCAACGTACGCTTCGAGGCGGGCAAAAGCGACCCGTTGAAAAACCCGTTGGTGAAAGAGGCGAGCGACAAGGCGACCGAGGCCATGGCTGGGCGGGGGCGTGTGCTGCTGCGCAAATCCGGCACCGAGCCGCTGGTGCGTGTGATGGTCGAAGGCGACGACGAAAACCAGGTGCGTGGCCATGCCGAAGCCCTGGCAAAGCTCGTTGCTGAAGTTTGTGCCTGAAATAGGCTTGCCAGCGCAGATCGGGTTGGGTAAGATCTGCGCCCACTTTGACCGACGAGGTAAAGCATGCGTCGCCCCATGGTAGCTGGTAACTGGAAGATGCACGGTACCCGCGCCAGCGTCGTAGAGCTGACTCAGGGCTTGGGCAATATGTCCCTGCCCAGCGGTGTGGAAGTCGCGGTGTTTCCGCCTTCGCTGTTTATCAATCAGGTGATTGATGGCCTGGAAGGCAAGGGAATCAACGTAGGCGCACAGAATTCTGCTGTACAGCCTGAACAAGGCGCGCTGACCGGTGAAGTTGCTCCGAGTCAGCTGGCTGAAGTCGGTTGCAAGTATGTGCTGGTCGGGCACTCCGAGCGTCGCCAGATTATTGGTGAAAGCGACGAAGTGCTGAACCGGAAGTTTGCAGCGGCTCAGCAAAGTGGTTTGACGCCGGTGCTCTGTATAGGGGAAACTCTCGCAGAGCGCGAGGCGGGCGAGACGCTAGAAGTTGTAGGGCGTCAACTAAGCAGTGTTATCGACGTGTTCGGTATCAAGGCTTTTGCCAATGCAGTAATTGCCTATGAGCCTGTTTGGGCCATCGGTACTGGTTTGACGGCCTCGCCACAGCAAGCCCAGGATGTGCATGCAGCCATCCGCAAGCAGTTGGCGGCGAAGGACGCCGAAGTTGCAGCTAATGTGCAACTTCTCTACGGCGGCAGCGTGAAGGCGGCCAATGCGGCTGAACTGTTCGGCATGCCGGATATCGATGGGGGGCTCATTGGTGGAGCGTCCCTGAACGCAGACGAATTCGGTGCAATTTGTCGCGCCGCAGGAAACTGAACAAATGCTGGAAACAGTCGTAGTTGTTTTTCATCTGTTGGCAGCGTTGGCACTGGTTGTAATGGTGTTGCTGCAACAGGGTAAAGGTGCGGAAGCAGGTGCATCTTTCGGCGCAGGTGCTTCAAATACTGTGTTCGGAAGCCAAGGTTCCGCTACCTTTTTGAGTAAAGTTACTGCTATACTTGCTGCCACTTTCTTTTCGACTGCTCTTGGGTTAGGATACTTCGCCAAGCAGCAAGCTCACCAGCTGACTCAAGCTGGTCTGCCAGATCCAGCAGTGCTGGAAGTCAAAGAGCCAAAGCCGGCAGTCAATGATGATGTACCGGTGCTCCAACAGCAGAAGAGTGACACCACCCACTCCGGTGATGTACCTCCTCCCGCCAAAGAGCAGCAGTAACGGGTTTCAAGAAGTAGTATTGCCGAGGTGGTGGAATTGGTAGACACGCAACCTTGAGGTGGTTGTGCCCATAGGGTGTAGGGGTTCGAGTCCCCTTCTCGGTACCAATTGAAGCATGAAAGCCCGCTTTAAGCGGGCTTTCTTGCAGGTGGAGGTCGGATTGACCCAGCAAAGGGTTCAGTCTTATACTTTCGCCCCAGCTTTGTCGCGGGGTGGAGCAGCTTGGTAGCTCGTCGGGCTCATAACCCGAAGGTCGTTGGTTCAAATCCAGCCCCCGCAACCAGCTTCAGCAGAGCCCCTTTTCAGGGGCTTTTTGCTAGCCGAACAGTTTTCGGCGCCGTTGTCCGACGGCGCTTTCAGGGATGGGCGCTTCGCCCATTTTTTATTTGCACAGCATGCACGAGGGGGTTCAGGTGTCGAGCAAGCTAGAACAGTTGCAGGCCTTGTTGGCCCCGGTTGTCGAGGGTCTGGGCTACCAATGCTGGGGGATCGAATACGTCTCCCAGGGCAAACATTCGGTACTGCGTATCTACATCGACAAGGAAGGCGGCATCCTGGTGGACGACTGCGAAGCTGTCAGCCGTCAGGCCAGCGCCATCCTCGATGTGGAAGATCCGATCAGCTCTGAATATACCCTCGAGGTGTCCTCTCCAGGCATGGACCGCCCGCTGTTCACCCTTGAACAGTTTGCTTCGCATGCCGGCGAGCAGGTGAAGATCAAGCTGCGTACGCCCTTCGAAGGTCGTCGTAACTTCCAGGGCCTTCTCCGTGGTGTGGAGGAGCAGGATGTGGTGGTCCAGGTGGACAATCACGAGTTCCTGTTGCCGATCGACTCGATCGACAAGGCCAATATTATTCCCAGTTTTGACTGAGACGTGCCGGGCCCGGAGGACTTTCCGGGGCCAATGGCTTGCGCAAGGCGAGGCGTACGATGAGCAAAGAAGTACTGCTGGTTGTTGAATCGGTATCCAACGAAAAGGGTGTACCACCCGGCGTCATTTTCGAAGCGCTGGAAGTGGCCCTGGCCACTGCAACCAAAAAACGTTTTGAGGACGAAGTCGACCTGCGTGTGGAAATCAACCGCCACACCGGTAGCTACGAGACATTCCGTCGCTGGACCGTGGTCGACGAAAATGACCTGGACGATCCGGCCATCGAGACCTGGTTGAGCAAGATCCAGGACACGCACCCGGACGCCAAGATCGGTGACGTGATCGAAGAGAAGATCGAGTCGATCGAGTTTGGTCGTATCGCCGCTCAGACCGCCAAGCAAGTCATCGTGCAGAAGGTTCGCGAAGCTGAGCGCGCCCAAGTGGTCGATGCTTACCGCGAGCGCGTGGGCGAGATCATCTCCGGTACCGTGAAGAAGGTCACCCGCGACAACGTCATCGTCGACCTTGGCAACAACGCCGAGGCGCTGCTGGCGCGTGAAGACATCATCCCCCGTGAGACCTTCCGGGTCGGCGTGCGCTTGCGCGCGCTGCTCAAGGAAATCCGCACCGAGAACCGCGGCCCGCAGCTGGTCCTGTCGCGCACCGCGCCGCAGATGCTGATCGAGCTGTTCCGCATCGAAGTGCCGGAAATCGCCGAAGGCCTCATCGAAGTCATGGCCGCCTCCCGTGATCCGGGATCGCGTGCCAAGATCGCCGTCCGCTCCAAGGACAAGCGCATCGACCCGCAAGGCGCCTGCATCGGCATGCGTGGTTCGCGCGTCCAGGCCGTATCCGGCGAGCTGGGTGGCGAGCGTGTGGATATCGTCCTGTGGGACGAGAACCCGGCGCAGTTCGTCATCAACGCCATGTCGCCAGCAGAGGTTGCTGCGATCATCGTTGATGAGGACGCCCATGCGATGGATATCGCGGTAGCCGAGGATAACCTGGCCCAGGCCATCGGACGTGGCGGCCAGAACGTCCGTCTGGCCAGCCAGCTGACTGCCTGGACCCTGAACGTGATGACCGAGAAGGACATCCAGGCCAAGCAACAAGCGGAAACCGGCGACATCCTGCGTAATTTCATCGATGAACTGGAAGTCGACGAAGAGCTGGCACAGGTGCTGGTCGACGAAGGCTTCACCAGCCTCGAAGAAATTGCCTACGTACCGTTGGAAGAAATGCTCAACATCGATGGCTTTGACGAGGACATCGTCAATGAGCTGCGTGCTCGTGCCAAGGACCGTTTGTTGACCAAGGCCATCGCTACCGAAGAAAAACTGGCAGACGCCCATCCGGCCGACGACCTGCTCTCCCTCGAGGGCATGGACAAGGACCTGGCGGCCGAACTGGCGGTGCGCGGCGTGGTTAACCGCGAAGACCTGGCCGAGCAGTCGATTGACGATCTGCTCGACATCGACGGCATCGACGAAGAGCGTGCCGGCAAGTTGATCATGGCCGCCCGAGCCCACTGGTTCGAGTAATTAGGCGCGGCCTGAGGAGAGAAGTGCATGACGCAAGTCACGGTGAAAGAACTGGCCCAAGAGGTCGAGGCACCGGTAGAGCGCCTGCTGCAGCAGATGCGTGAGGCAGGTCTGCCGCACACCGACGCCGGTCAGGTAGTGACCGACAATGAGAAGCAGACCCTGCTGACTCATTTGAAGAGCAGCCACAAGAGCAAGGCGGAAGAGCCGCGCAAGATCACCTTGCAGCGCAAGACCACCAGCACTCTGCGTGTCGCCGGTAGCAAAAGCATCAGCGTAGAAGTACGCAAGAAGAAAGTGTTCGTGCAGCGCAGCCCGGAAGAGATCCAGGCCGAGCAGAAGCGCGAGCAGGAAGAGCGCCGCGCCGCTGAGAACGCCGCACGCGAGAAGGTTGAAGCCGACGTTCGCCAGCGTAACGAAGAACAGGCTCGTCGCCAGGCAGCGCAAGCGCCTGCCGCCACCCCTGTGGCCAAGGCTGAGCCAGCTCCGGCTGTCGCCGCGCCTGCTGCTCCTGCAGTGCCTGACGCGCCGGTGTCCGAAGACGCCGCCGCCCGTGCCGCCGAGCGCAAGAAGGACGAAGCCCGTCGCAATGAAAGCCGCACCCGTGACGATGATCGTCGTGGCGGTGGTGTTGCCGGCGAGCGCCGTGGCGAAGCGCCGCGTGTGTCCATCAAGGTCAAGGTCAAGGAGAAGGAAAAGGCTCCGACTCCACGTGCCGCGCCTCGCACCACCGACGAAGAGAGCGATGGTTTCCGTCGCGGTCGCGGTGGCAAGGGCAAGCCGAAGAAACGCAACCAGCACGGCTTCCAGAACCCGACCGGTCCAGTCATCCGCGACGTGACCATCGGCGAGACCATCACCGTTTCGGACCTGGCACAGCAGATGTCGGTCAAAGGCGCTGAAGTCGTCAAGTTCATGTTCAAGCTGGGTACCCCGGTCACCATCAACCAGGTGCTCGACCAGGAAACCGCTCAGCTGGTCGCCGAAGAACTGGGCCACAAGGTCACTCTGGTCAGCGACACCGCCCTGGAAGACTCCCTGGCCGAATCGCTGAAGTTCGAAGGTGAGAGCGAGTCCCGTGCACCGGTCGTGACCGTCATGGGTCACGTCGACCACGGTAAGACCTCGCTGCTCGACTACATCCGTCGTGCCAAGGTTGCCGCTGGCGAAGCCGGTGGTATTACCCAGCACATCGGTGCCTACCACGTGGAAACCGACCGCGGCATGGTCACCTTCCTCGACACCCCTGGCCACGCAGCGTTCACTCAGATGCGTGCCCGTGGTGCCAAGGCGACCGACATCGTCATCCTGGTGGTGGCGGCGGACGACGGCGTGATGCCGCAGACCCGCGAAGCCGTCCAGCATGCGAAAGCCGCTGGTGTTCCACTGGTTGTCGCGGTGAACAAGATCGACAAGCCGGGTGCCGACCTCGATCGCATCCGCAACGAGCTGGCCGTCGAAGGCGTGACCTCCGAGGACTGGGGTGGTGACACTCCGTTCGTCAAGGTCTCGGCGAAGATGGGTACCGGTGTCGACGAGTTGCTCGAAGCCGTCCTGCTGCAGGCCGAGATCCTCGAGCTCAAGGCCACCCCGACCGCACCGGGTCGTGGTGTCGTGGTCGAGTCGCGCCTGGACAAGGGCCGTGGCCCGGTGGCTACCATCCTGGTCCAGGACGGTACCCTGCGTCAGGGCGACATGGTCCTGGTCGGCTCCAACTATGGCCGCGTGCGCGCCATGCTCGACGAGAACGGCAAGCCTGTGAAGGAAGCCGGCCCGTCGATCCCGGTCGAGATCCTCGGCCTGGACGGCACCCCCGATGCGGGTGACGAGATGTCCGTGGTCGCC
This sequence comes from Pseudomonas sp. MWU13-3659, assembly GCF_023757525.1. Lineage (NCBI taxonomy): Bacteria > Pseudomonadati > Pseudomonadota > Gammaproteobacteria > Pseudomonadales > Pseudomonadaceae > Pseudomonas > Pseudomonas sp. MWU13-3659. The sequence goes on from NZ_JAMSHW010000012.1 coordinate 56,308, forward strand.
GACGAGAAGAAGGCCCGCGAGGTTGCCCTGTTCCGTCAAGGCAAGTACCGCGAGGTCAAGCTGGCCCGTGCTCACGCCGGCAAGCTGGAAAACATCTTCGAGACCATGGGTCAGGAAGAGAAGAAGACCCTCAACATCGTCCTCAAGACCGATGTGCGTGGTTCGCTCGAAGCGCTGCAGGGCTCGCTCAGCAGCCTGGGCAACGACGAAGTTCAGGTGCGCGTGATCGGTGGCGGCGTCGGTGGTATCACCGAGAGCGATGCCAACCTGGCACTGGCCTCGAACGCAGTACTGTTCGGCTTCAACGTGCGTGCCGATGCCGGCGCGCGCAAGATCGTCGAGCAGGAAGGTCTGGACATGCGTTACTACAACGTGATCTACGACATCATCGAAGACGTCAAGAAAGCGTTGACCGGCATGCTCGGCAGCGATGTTCGCGAGAACATCCTGGGTGTCGCCGAAGTGCGTGACGTGTTCCGTTCGCCGAAGTTCGGTGCCATCGCCGGCTGTATGGTCATCGAGGGTACCGTGTACCGCAACCGTCCGATCCGCGTACTGCGCGAGGACGTGGTGATCTTCGAAGGCGAACTGGAATCGCTGCGTCGCTTCAAGGACGACGCCTCCGAAGTGCGTAACGGCATGGAGTGCGGTATTGGCGTCAAGAGCTACAACGACGTCAAGGTCGGCGACAAGATCGAAGTCTTCGAGAAAGTCCAGGTGGCTCGTACCCTGTAAGGGGCGAGCGTGGCGCAGGCCCCGTCGCAAGGCGGTTGGCGGCGCCTCACAAGGTAGCGCCCGGTCAGGCTTCAGCCTGACCGGGCGTTTGCCGCTTTACGTTACAGGTAGCAAGAATGGCAAAAGAATATAGCCGTACCCAACGCATCGGCGATCAGATGCAGCGCGAGCTGTCCGAATTGATCCGCCGTGAAGTCAAAGATCCGCGCGTCGGCCTGGTGACCATCACCGCCGTCGACGTCAGCCGTGACCTGGGCCACGCCAAGGTGTTCATCACCGTGATGGGCCAGGACGGCACCGACGCCGTGCCGCAGACCCTCAAGGCCCTGACCAGTGCCGCGAGCTTCCTGCGCCTGCACCTGGGTCGTGTCATGCAACTGCGCAGCGTGCCGCAACTGCACTTCCACTTCGATGAAAGCGTCAGCCGCGGTGTCCATCTGTCGGCGCTGATCGAGCGTGCGGTGGCCGAAGACCGTCTGCATCAGGATGCCGGCGAGCCGGACACCAAGGAGTAAGCGGTGGCCCAGGTCAAACGTATCCGCCGCAACGTCAGCGGCATCATCCTGCTCGACAAGCCGTTGGGGTTCACCTCCAACGCGGCCTTGCAGAAGGTTCGCTGGTTGCTCAATGCGGAAAAGGCCGGCCACACCGGCAGCCTCGACCCGCTGGCCACTGGCGTGCTGCCGTTGTGCTTTGGCGAGGCGACCAAGTTCTCCCAGTACCTGCTCGATTCCGACAAGGGCTACGAGACGGTGATGCAGATGGGGCAGACCACCAGCACCGCGGACGCCGAGGGCGAAGTCCTGCAGACCCGTGAGGTGACCGTTGGTCGCGCCGATATCGAGGCTGTGATCCCGCGTTTCCGGGGTGACATCCTGCAGGTACCGCCGATGTACTCGGCCCTCAAGCGTGATGGCCAGCCGTTGTACAAGCTGGCGCGTGCAGGAGAGGTAGTGGAGCGCGAGGCGCGTTCTGTTACTATTGGCCGCTTGGAGTTGCTCGAGTGCGAAGGCACCCGTGCGCGACTGTCGGTTGGATGCAGCAAAGGCACCTATATCCGCACGCTGGTCGAGGATATCGGTGAGGCGCTGGGCTGTGGAGCCTACGTCGCCGAACTGCGCCGCACCCAGGCCGGCCCTTTCGCGCTGGCACAGACCGTAACGCTCGAGGAACTCGAACAGGCCCACGCAGAGGGTGGCAATGAAGCGCTCGATCGCTTCCTGATGCCGTCCGACAGCGGGCTGCAGGACTGGCCACTGGTGCTGTTGTCCGAGCACAGCGCGTTCTACTGGCTGCATGGCCAGGCGGTACGCGCGCCGGACGCACCGCAGTTTGGCATGGTCCGCGTACAGGATCACAATGGCCGCTTCATCGGTATCGGTGAAGTGAGCGAAGACGGGCGCATTGCGCCGCGTCGGCTGATTCGGTCGGAATGACCGAAACCGTGGGGCGAGGCTTCGGCCAGAGCCTGCGGTATCAAGGGTGGCTGTTAGTAGGCGCGGTCACACCTTCTTTATCAATACAGGGATTTGTCCCTGGCCTATTGGACCCCGCTTGCGGGATCCGTTTATCAGGAGAAGCCACATGGCCCTCAGCGTCGAAGAAAAAGCTCAGATCGTTGCCGATTACCAGCAAGCCGCCGGCGATACCGGTAGCCCGGAAGTGCAGGTTGCTCTGCTGACCTTCAACATCAACAAGCTGCAAGGTCACTTCAAGTCCAACGAAAAAGACCACCACTCCCGTCGTGGTCTGATCCGTATGGTCAACCAGCGTCGTAAGCTGCTGGACTACCTGAAGGGCAAGGACACCACTCGTTACAGCGCCCTGATCGGTCGCCTGGGCCTGCGTCGCTAATAGCGGCCTGGCCAGTGGTGTTGCATGGTGTGTCGCATTCTTCGGCATCGCTGCCTGCCAGCGTTGCCTTTGGGCACACTACGCGATCTGCGAGGTTGGCAGCCTGGTTCGCCGTGCGGTTTTTCCGCCCGGCACCAGGCTCCCAGCCTCGTGTTGTATCTGGACGGTCAATGGGGCCGATTCCCCGTTCTGCCCAAGAATTCGCAAGAACCCGTTCCCCCAAGAGCCACTGAAAAAGGTAGGAAACCGTGAACCCGGTAATCAAGACATTCCAGTTCGGTCAATCGACCGTTACGCTCGAAACGGGCCGTATTGCCCGTCAGGCCACCGGCGCTGTGCTGGTCACCGTCGACAACGACGTCACCGTGCTGGTGACCGTGGTCGGTGCCAAGCAAGCCGACCCGGGCAAGGGCTTCTTCCCGCTGTCCGTGCACTACCAGGAAAAAACCTACGCCGCTGGCAAGATCCCTGGCGGTTTCTTCAAGCGTGAAGGCCGTCCTTCCGAAAAAGAAACCCTGACCTCGCGCCTGATCGACCGTCCGATCCGTCCGCTGTTCCCAGAAGGCTTCATGAATGAAGTCCAGGTCGTCTGCACCGTGGTTTCCACCAGCAAGAAGACCGACCCGGACATCGCCGCGATGATCGGTACCTCGGCTGCCCTGGCCATCTCGGGCATCCCGTTCGAAGGCCCGATCGGCGCCGCGCGCGTTGCCTTCCACGAAAGCACCGGCTACCTGCTGAACCCGACCTACGAGCAACTGGCTGCCTCGAGCCTGGACATGGTCGTCGCCGGTACCTCGGATGCTGTGCTGATGGTTGAATCGGAAGCCCAGGAGCTGACCGAAGACCAGATGCTGGGCGCCGTGCTGTTCGCCCACGACGAATTCCAGGCCGTGATCAAAGCGGTCAAAGAGCTGGCTGCCGAAGCCGCCAAGCCGACCTGGGACTGGAAACCGGCCGACAAGAACACCGAACTGTTCAACGCCATCCGCGCCGAATTCGGCGAGGCGGTTTCCCAGGGCTACACCATCACCGTCAAGGCCGACCGCTATGCGCGCCTGGGCGAGCTGCGCGACCAGGCGGTTGCCAAGTTCTCCGGTGAAGAAGGCCAGCCATCGGCCGGTGAAGTCAAAGACATCTTCGGCGAGATCGAATACCGCACCGTTCGCGAAAACATCGTCAACGGCAAGCCACGTATCGACGGCCGTGACACCAAGACCGTGCGTCCGCTGAACATCGAAGTCGGCGTTCTGCCAAAGACCCACGGCTCGGCCCTGTTCACCCGTGGCGAAACTCAGGCCCTGGTCGTCGCGACCCTGGGTACTGCACGTGACGCCCAGCTGCTGGACACTCTCGAAGGCGAGAAGAAAGACCCCTTCATGCTGCACTACAACTTCCCGCCGTTCTCGGTGGGCGAGTGTGGCCGCATGGGCGGTGCCGGCCGTCGTGAAATCGGCCACGGCCGTCTGGCGCGTCGCTCGGTCCAGGCCATGCTGCCGGCCGCCGACGTGTTCCCGTACACCATCCGCGTGGTATCGGAAATCACCGAATCCAACGGTTCCAGCTCCATGGCCTCGGTCTGCGGTGCCTCGCTGGCCCTGATGGACGCCGGTGTACCGATGAAAGCACCGGTTGCCGGTATCGCCATGGGCCTGGTCAAGGAAGGCGAGAAGTTCGCGGTCCTGACCGACATCCTGGGTGACGAAGACCACCTGGGCGACATGGACTTCAAGGTAGCCGGTACCGCCAAGGGCGTCACTGCGCTGCAGATGGACATCAAGATCAACGGCATCACCGAAGAGATCATGGAAATCGCCCTGGGCCAGGCCCTGGAAGCGCGCCTGAACATCCTCGGCCAGATGAACCAGATCATCGGCGAGTCGCGTACCGAGCTGTCGGCCAACGCCCCGACCATGATCGCGATGAAGATCGACACCGACAAGATCCGTGACGTCATCGGTAAAGGTGGCGCCACCATCCGCGCCATCTGCGAAGAAACCAAGGCCTCGATCGACATCGAGGACGACGGTTCGATCAAGATCTTCGGCGAGACCAAGGAAGCTGCGGACGCTGCCAAGCAACGCATCCTGGGCATCACCGCCGAAGCCGAGATCGGCAAGATCTACGTCGGCAAGGTCGAGCGTATTGTCGACTTCGGCGCCTTCGTCAACATCCTGCCTGGCAAGGATGGCCTGGTGCACATCTCCATGCTGAGCGATGCTCGCGTCGAGAAAGTCACCGACGTGCTGAAGGAAGGTCAGGAAGTCGAAGTGCTGGTACTGGACGTGGACAACCGCGGCCGTATCAAGCTGTCGATCAAGGACGTTGCCGCCGCCAAGGCATCGGGCGTCTGAGCGACTGACGCGTAACAGGAAAGGGCCCTTCGGGGCCCTTTTTTGTTGCCTGGATGATTGATCTGATTAGACCTCTGTAGGAGCGGCTTCAGCCGCGATCACCCGCGAAGCGGGTGCCAGAGCATGGTGTCTGCATCGCGGCTAAAGCCGCTCCTGCAGAGGGTTGCGAAACCTGCCGGTGAACATGCATCTTGCACATCGTTTTTCCCAAGGTATTGCAGATTGCACGATCATGCATGAATGGGTCTGATTCTAACTTACTGAATTTAAAGGAATTATAAGTAAATCAAAAGCTGGCACAGCACATGCACCTACCTTCATACCTGTCGCCAGGATCCACGGCGCAGACCTTTCGAAAAACAGGAGTGACTCACATGAAGAAGTTCGCCATTGCTGCCGCTACTGCTACCGCTCTGACCCTGACTCTGGCTAATGCGGCATTCGCCCAACAGTCCACCCAGGCCCCGATGACGCTGGCGGCCGGTGAGGTGACCAAAGCCAAGGAAGCCACCTCCGACACCTGGATCACCACCAAGGTGAAGGCTGACCTGATGACCGAGAAAGGCGTGCCAGGCAGCGACATCAAGGTCGAAACCAACAAAGGCGTCGTGTCGCTGTCCTCGGACGTGGCCATCACTGATGCCCAGAAAGACATGGCGGTTGCCATCGCCAAGAAGATCAAAGGCGTGCAGGCCGTCTCGGCTGATGGCCTGAAAGCCGAGTAAAGGATGTCCCGTCGGCCAAAGGGACTTGGCCACCTTTCAAGCAGAAGCCCCGGCATGTGCCGGGGCTTTTCATTGGTCGCCAGTTCAGTGCTCGGCGGCCGTTTCCCGACGCCGGACTGGCTCACCTTCGCTGTTCACTTCCATCACCGGGACTTCGTTGCCATCGGCGTCGAACAGCTTGCCATCCTTGAAGTAGTCGCCATCACGCAGCGCGGAGATGTCCGCGTAGTTGATGGTGCGCTCGTAGGCGGCGGCGAACACCGACTGCTGGTCCGAGTTGCCGGTGGTGAAGTGGTTGAAGATCAGGTTCAGCAGGATGGCCATGATCGCCGCCGAGCTGATGCCCGAGTGGAAGATGGTTTCGAACCAGTTCGGGAAGTTGTGGTAGAAGGTCGGTGCCGCGATCGGGATCATGCCGAAGCCCAGCGAGGCGGCAACGATGATCAGGTTGACGTTGTTCTTGTAGCTGACCTTGGACAGGGTGCGGATGCCGCTGGCGGCCACGGTGCCGAACAACACGATGCCGGCGCCACCCAGCACTGGGGTCGGTACTGCGGCGATGACCCGGCCCATTACTGGCAGCAACCCCAGCACCACCAGGATCACGCCACCGGTGGCGACCACATAGCGGCTCTTCACGCCGGTCACGGCCACCAGGCCGACGTTCTGGGCGAAGGCGCTCTGGGTGAACGAGCCGAAGATCGGCGCCAGGATGCTCGATGCCATGTCGGCGCGCAGGCCATTGCCCAGGCGCTTGGAGTCGACCTTGGTGTCGATGATCTCACCGACCGCGAGGATGTCCGCCGAGGTTTCCACCAGGGTCACCATGATCACGATGCACATCGACAGGATCGCGGCGATGTGGAAGGTCGGCATACCAAAATGGAACGGGCTGGGGAAGGCAAACATCGGGCCTTCGCTGACCTTGCTGAAGTCGGTCATGCCCAGTGCCCAGGCGATCAGGGTGCCGACCACCATCGCCAGCAGGATCGACAGGCGCGAGATGGTCGCGTTGCCCAGCTTGCTCAGCAGCAGGACGATGGCGAAGGTCAGTGCGGCCAGGCCGATGTTGGCCACGCTGCCGAACTCGGGCGAGGCGCTGTTGCCGCCCATCACCCAGCGTGCGGCCACGGGCATGAGGGTCAGGCCGATGGTGGTGATGACGATACCGGTCACCAGGGGCGGGAAGAACTTGGTGATGCGCGAGAACACCGGGGTGATCAGGAAACCGATCAGCGACGCCGCCATGACCGCGCCGAGCACGCCCTGCAGACCACCGCCACCTTCACTGCTGATGATGGCGCCCATGGTTGCCACGCCGGCAAACGACACCCCTTGCACCAGCGGCAGCTGGCAGCCGAAGAACGGCAGGCCAAGGGTTTGCAGCAGTGTCGCCAGGCCGCCCGCGAACAGCGAGGCGGCGATCAGCAGGCCGATCTCCGCAGGGCCCAGGCCGGCAGCCTGGCCCAGGATCAGCGGGACGGCGACGATCCCTCCGTACATGGTCAGGACATGTTGCAGCCCGTAGGCCAGGTTGGCACCTAGGCCGAGGTTTTCGTCCTCGGGGCGCGGGGCGGGAGACGTGCTGGGGGACGTGGTCATTGGAGCAGGCTCTCTGTTTATTGTTGTGCCGCTACTGTAGACAAGTCCGACAAAACATTGCCACATAAATTGTATACAAAGTTTTGATCGTAGCGTCGGCAAGGATGCTTCCAGGGTGCGCAAAACCTGGATGCACGTTGCGTTCCAACATGCATGAGGCTGTTCTAGAGGGGTGTGTACAAACGTGTGCGGCAGGGGTTAGAAGCTGTCTGGCTGGACAGGAAAGCTGTCACAGCCAGATTGTTAGCAGGCTAAGAGATTTTAATCTTCGATGAGTTCGCGCAGCTCACGCATCATTTCAGGGCGGTCTGCCAGGTTCAGTTCCACAAGACGGTGCAGGTGAGTGGCCGAGTTGATATCGATCTTGAGGCAAATGAAGCCAAGCTTGGTCGCTTCTTCGTGGCGCAGCTCGATCAGCATTTCCAGCGCGACATCGGGCGCGAGATGGATGATGGCTTCGAAATCCTGGGAGAGGTCGGGTTCCCAGGGTTTTGGGCGCTCTATGAGCAACCCCTTGAGCGACAGGTCGAGAAGCTTCGCTGGCCAGCGGCGTTCACCCTGGCGCAATTCGGTGGGGGCATCGAAGGCGATGCGTTGGAAACGGCGGCGTTCGTCGTGATCGCTCATGGGAAAGGCCCTCGGGGGTTCAACCTGACTATAGTTAATTGTGGCGCTTTATCAGGTACCGCAATCTGGCCGCAGAGGCTCTAGACCAAAGCAAGTGTGGCAATGCGCATTGACTCGCCCTAGACTCGATGGGCGGTCTTTTCCAATCCACCAGCTGGAAGTAAACCATGAACAACAATAATAGCCTGCTACGCCACATTCCGTGGCTGGCGCTGGCAGTCATAGGGGCCTGCGCGCTGGGTGTGGTTGCCCTGCGTCGCGGTGAAGCGATCAATGCCTTGTGGATCGTGGTCGCGGCAGTGGCCATCTACCTGGTCGCCTACCGTTACTACAGCCTGTTCATCGCCACCAAGGTGATGCAGCTCGACCCCCGCCGGGCCACGCCCGCGGTACTCAACAACGATGGCCTGGACTACGTCCCGACCAACAAGCACATTCTCTTCGGCCATCACTTCGCCGCCATTGCCGGCGCCGGCCCGCTCGTGGGCCCGGTGCTCGCGGCGCAGATGGGCTACCTGCCCGGCACGCTGTGGCTGATCGCCGGCGTGGTGCTGGCTGGCGCGGTGCAGGACTTCATGGTCCTGTTCCTGTCCACCCGCCGCAACGGTCGCTCGCTGGGCGACATGGTCCGTGAGGAGATGGGCCGCATCCCCGGCACCATCGCCCTGTTCGGCTGCTTCCTGATCATGATCATCATCCTCGCGGTGCTGGCGCTGATCGTGGTCAAGGCCCTGGCCGAGAGCCCATGGGGCATGTTCACGGTGATGGCGACCATCCCGATCGCGATGTTCATGGGCATCTACATGCGCTACATCCGCCCGGGCCGCATCGGCGAGATCTCGGTGGTCGGTGTGGTCCTGCTGCTGCTGTCGATCTGGCTGGGGGGCCAGATTGCTGCGGATCCGGTGTGGGGCCCGGCGTTCACCTTCACTGGCGTGCAGATCACCTGGATGCTCGTGGGTTACGGTTTCGTCGCCGCCGTGCTGCCAGTATGGCTGGTCCTGGCGCCGCGCGACTACCTGTCGACCTTCCTCAAGATCGGCACTATCGTCGGCCTGGCCATCGGCATCCTGGTCATTGCGCCCGAGCTGAAAATGCCCGCGCTGACGCAGTTCACCGACGGTACCGGCCCGGTGTGGAAGGGCACCCTGTTCCCGTTCCTGTTCATCACCATCGCCTGCGGCGCGGTGTCCGGCTTCCATGCGCTGATTTCCTCGGGCACCACGCCCAAGCTGCTGGACAACGAAGCCAATGCCCGTTACATCGGCTACGGCGGCATGCTCATGGAGTCGTTCGTCGCGATCATGGCCATGGTCGCCGCCTCGGTGATCGAACCGGGCGTGTACTTCGCCATGAACAGCCCGGCCGCTGTGGTCGGTGCCGACGTCGCTTCTGTAGCGCAAACGGTCAGCAGTTGGGGCTTCATGATCACCCCCGAGCAGCTCGAGGCCACCGCCCGTGATATCGGCGAGCACACCATTCTGGCCCGTGCCGGTGGTGCACCGACGCTGGCGGTGGGTATCGCGCAGATCCTGCACCAGGTATTGCCGGGCGAGAACACCATGGCGTTCTGGTACCACTTCGCGATTCTGTTCGAGGCGCTGTTCATCCTCACCGCAGTGGACGCCGGTACCCGTGCCGGTCGCTTCATGCTGCAGGATCTGCTGGGCAGCTTCGTGCCGGCCCTGAAGCGCACCGAGTCGTGGACCGCCAACCTGATTGGCACCGCCGGTTGCGTGGCGCTGTGGGGCTACCTGCTGTACCAGGGCGTGATCGACCCGCTGGGCGGTATCAACACCCTGTGGCCGCTGTTCGGCATCTCCAACCAGATGCTCGCCGGTATCGCCCTGATGCTGGGTACCGTGGTGCTGATCAAGATGAAGCGCCAGCGCTACGTCTGGGTCACCCTGCTGCCAGCGGTCTGGTTGCTGATCTGTACCACCACCGCAGGCCTGATCAAGCTGTTCGACCCGAACCCGGCCGTAGGCTTCCTGGCCCTGGCCAAGAAGTACAGCACCGCGCTGGACGCTGGCCAGGTACTGGCCCCGGCCAAGGATATCGGGCAGATGCAGCACGTGATCTTCAACGCCTACACCAACGCCGGCCTGACCGTGCTGTTCCTGGTGGTGGTGTTCAGCGTGCTGTTCTTCGCCGTCAAGGTCGGCCTGGCCGCCCTGGGCCGCAAGGAGCGCACCGACAAGGAAACCCCGTTCCAGGCCCTGCCTGACGCTTGAGAGGATCGCCGTGATGTTCAACGACCTGGGTCGACTGGGTAAGTACCTGGGGCAGGCAGCCCGCCTGATGGTCGGCATGCCCGACTATGACAACTATGTCGAGCACATGCAGAAGAAGCACCCGGACAAGCCGGTGATGAGCTACGAAGCGTTCTTCCGCGAACGCCAGGAAGCGCGCTATGGTGGCAAGTCCGGGCCCAAGTGCTGTTGAACCCGCGACATGCGTGATTCAGTGGGAGCCCGGGCAACCGGGCTCCCACTGTCATTTTCAGCTCCAAGGAGATTTCTGCGTGCAAACGCCCATTCCCGTTACCGTGCTGACCGGCTTCCTTGGCGCCGGCAAGACCACCTTGCTCAAGCACATGCTCAAGGCCGAGCACGGCCTGAAGATCGCCGTGATCGAGAACGAGTTCAGCGAGGCCGGCATCGACAGCCAGCTGCTTGGCGACGAACCCGTGCAAGTGATGACCCTGGCCAACGGTTGCGTATGCTGCAGCATCCATGGCGACCTGACCCGCGCACTGTACTTGCTGCTCGAGCGCCTCGACGCCGGCGAGATCGCCTTCGATCGCCTGGTGATCGAATGCACCGGCCTGGCTGATCCGGCACCGGTGGCGCAGACCTTCTTCATCGAAGAGGACCTGCGTGATCGCTACCTCCTCGACGGCATCGTCACCCTGGTCGACGCGGCCCACGCCGAACTGCACCTGACCCAGGCCATCGCCCAGGCCCAGGTGGGCTTTGCCGACCGGCTGCTGCTGAGCAAGACCGACCTGGTCGAGCCGCAGGCGGTCGATGCCCTGCGCGAGCGCCTGGCGCGCATCAATGGCCGGGCGGCGATCCGCGTGGTCGAGCATGGCCGTATCGACCTGGCGGAGCTGCTCGATGTGCGCGGCTTCAACCTCAACCCGGACCTGGGTATCAGCCTCAAGCCGGCATTGCGCCCTGTGCTCAAGCCGACCACCCCGGATCGCATATCGACATTGGTATTGCGCACCGAGACGCCATTGGACATCGACCGCCTCAGCGACTTCATGAACGAATTGCTGGAGGCGCATGGCAAGCAGCTGCTGCGCTACAAGGGCGTGCTGAACATTGCTGGCGAGGACCGCCGCTTGGTGTTCCAGGGGGTGCTCAAGCTCTATGGCTTTGATTGGGACGCCGAGTGGAAGGATGGCGAAGCGCGGGAAAGCGTGATGGTGTTCATTGCCGATGAGCTGCCGGAGGAGAAGATCCGGGCGGGGTTTGAGGCGTTAAGCCACAGATGAGTGGGATGTAGCTGACTGGTTGATGCCGCCGGATGGCGGCATTTTTTTGCCTCGCCCAACTCATCGGGGCATTAAGTGGCCCCTCTTGAAAGAGGTACCTTTTTTGGTACACTTGATGGCGGCACATCCACAAGTCAGCGTTGTTTTCTTTCGCAGTGAACGTGGCAACGAGCCGGTGCGGGAGTGGTTGAAAGCACTCCCGCGTGATCAGCGTCAGCTGATCGGGGCCGAGATCAAGACCGTGCAAATCGGCTGGCCACTCGGTATGCCTCTGGTTCGAAAGATGGAGAGCGGGCTCTGGGAAATTCGAGTCGATCTGGGAGATACCGGGGGGCGAGTGATGTTCACAATCACCGATGGGATCATGGTATTGCTCCATGGGTTCATCAAGAAAAGTCAAAAGACGCCCTCGGTCGACCGTGCGTTGGCCAAGCAACGCAGGGCCAGCCTGAGGAGGCAAGCGATATGAATCCGCACATCGGCTCGGATTTTGATGATTTTCTCGCCGAGGAAGACCTCCTTGAGGAAGTCACGGCCGCAGCGCTCAAACGGGTGATCGCCTGGCAGCTGATAGAGGCGATGAAGCAGCAGAAGGTCAGCAAGAAGGCGCTTGCAGAGCGCATGCACACCAGTCGTACGGCAGTCGACCGGGCGCTTGACCAGACGGACGCAGGCATGACGCTGGCTACACTGGCCAGTGCGGCGAGGGCTCTGGGGCAGCGCGTTGAAATACGCCTCGTACCGGATGTAGCGCCAGCCCGATGAGGTGCAACCATGAAAAAGCCCGGCACATGGCCGGGCTTTTTCACATCAGGCGTCTGCCAATCAGTTGCCGTACACCGGCAGCTTCTTGCAGATGGCCTTGACCTTCTCACGCACGGCGTCGATCACCGCTTCGTTGTTCAGGTCGGCCAGGATGTCGCAGATCCAGCCGGCCAGCTCGCGGCACTCGGCCTCTTTGAAGCCACGGGTGGTGACGGCCGGGGTGCCGAAACGCAGGCCCGAGGTGACGAACGGCGAACGCGGGTCGTTCGGGACCGAGTTCTTGTTGACGGTGATGAAAGCCTTGCCCAGGGCAGCGTCGGCGTCCTTACCGGAGATTTCCTGCTTGATCAGCGACAGCAGGAACAGGTGGTTCTGGGTGCCGCCGGAAACGACGTCGAAACCTCGCTCGATGAACACTTCGGCCATGGCCTGGGCGTTTTTCACGACTTGCTGCTGGTAAGCCTTGAACTCAGGCTGCAGGGCTTCCTTGAAGCAGATCGCCTTGGCGGCGATGACGTGCTCCAGCGGGCCACCCTGGGCGCCCGGGAAGACGGCGGAGTTCAGCTTCTTCTCGATGTCGGCGTTGGCGCGAGCCAGGATCAGGCCACCACGTGGACCGCGCAGGGTCTTGTGGGTGGTGGTGGTGACCACGTCGGCGAACGGAACCGGGTTCGGGTACACGCCTGCGGCAACCAGGCCGGCTACGTGGGCCATGTCGACGAACAGGTAGGCACCGACCTTGTCGGCGATTTCGCGGAAGCGTGGGAAGTCCAGGACCTGCGAGTAGGCGGAGAAGCCGGCGACGATCATCTTCGGCTTGTGCTCAACAGCCAGACGCTCGACTTCGTCGTAGTCGATCAGGCCGTTGGCGTCGATGCCGTATTGGATGGCGTTGTACAGCTTGCCCGAGGAGGAAACGCTGGCGCCGTGGGTCAGGTGACCGCCGTGGGCCAGGCTCATGCCCAGGATGGTGTCACCGGCGGACAGCAGCGCCAGGTAGACAGCGGCGTTGGCTTGGGAGCCGGCGTGCGGCTGGACGTTGGCGTAGTCGGCGCCGAACAGCTCCTTGGCGCGGTCGATGGCCAGTTGCTCGACCACGTCGACGTACTCGCAACCACCGTAGTAGCGCTTGCCTGGGTAGCCTTCGGCGTACTTGTTGGTCAGAACCGAACCCTGGGCCTCCATGACCGCCGGGCTGGTGTAGTTTTCCGAAGCGATCAGCTCGATATGCTCTTCCTGGCGCAGGGCTTCTTGCTGCATGGCTTCGAAGAGCTCGGCGTCGTACTTGGCAATGGTCAAATCACGGCTGAACATGGCGGTCCTCAAGGATCGGGCTGAATTGGGGGGGCATTCTAACCGATTGATTCGCCGCTGGCATATGAAGTGGCATCAAGTCGCGGACCAATGGGCTTCATGTTGCAGGCCGCGCCGTGTCTGGGCTTGAGTTGACTTTTGGGTCCGCTTTTTTCAGTTCGGCGCTGTACCGCTGTAGGAGCGGCCTTGAGCCGCGAAAGGGCTGCGTAGCAGCCCCAGTTCTAGTGTTGACGCAAATATCGCCGGGACCGCTTTGCGGTCCTTTCGCGGCTCAAGGCCGCTCCTGCAGGGATCGTGTGATAGTGGGCGGTCACTGGAACATGAACAGCGTTTCGTTGCTGAACTGCGCCTCGAACTGGTTGGCCGGCATCGGCCGGCCGAACAGGTAGCCCTGCACTTCGTCGCAACCGTGCTCGCGCAGGAACTCCAGCTGTTCGTGAGTCTCCACACCCTCGGCGATCACCGCCAGGTTCAGGCTGTGGGCCATGGCGATGATCGCCCGGGCGATCTGTGCGTCCTGCTCGCCCTCGGGCAGGCCGTCGACGAAGGTGCGGTCGATCTTCAGCACGTCGATGGGGAACTGCTTGAGGTAGTTGAGCGACGAGTAGCCGGTACCAAAGTCGTCGACCGCGATGCTCAGGCCGAGGTTTTTCAGGCTGTCGAGGATCTGCATGGCTTCATTGACCTCGCGCATCAGGATGCTTTCGGTCAGCTCCAGCTCCAGGCACGCCGGAGGCAGGCCGGTTTCCTCCAGGATGGTGGCGATCCGCGTGCCCAGTTGGCCGTCGGAGAATTGCCGAGCCGAGATGTTCACCGACACCTTCGGTACCCGCACCTTGTCCTTGTGCCAGGCCTTGAGCTGGCGGCAGGCTTCGTGCAGCACCCAGTCGCCCACATCCACGACCAGGCCCAGCTCCTCGATCACCGGGATGAAGTCGCCAGGCGGCACCAGGCCGCGGGTCGGGTGGCGCCAGCGCAGCAGGGCTTCGGCGCCGGTCAGGCGCTTGCCGTCGCCGCTGAACTGCGGCTGGTAGTAGAGGATGAACTCGTTCTGCTCCAGGGCATGGCGCAGGTCGCTCTCCAGCTCCAGGCGCTCCAGGGCGCTGGCGTTCATGTCGGCCTGGTAGAACTGGAAGTTGTTCTTGCCGCGTTCCTTGGCGTGGTACATGGCGGTGTCGGCGTTCTTCATCAGCTGGCTCAGCTCGCTGCCGTCCTGCGGGCTCAGGGCGATGCCGATGCTGGCGGTGACGAAGAACTCGCGGTTCTCCAGCACGAACGGGGTCACCAGGCTTTCGAGGATGTGCTCGGCCACATGGATGGCACGGTTGAGCGCCAGCTCGCGAGTGGCCTTCGGTTGCAGCAGCAGGGTGAACTCGTCACCGCCCATGCGTGCCACGGTGTCGTCGTTGTCGACACAGGCCAGCAAGCGCTCGGCCATGTCCTTGAGCATGCGATCGCCCGCGGCGTGGCCAAGGGAGTCGTTGATCGGCTTGAAACGGTCGAGGTCGAGGAACATCAGCACCACCCAGGCCTTCTGCCGCTCGGCCTGCTGCAGGGCGGTGTACAGGCGGTCCTGGAACAGCGTGCGGTTGGGCAGGTGGGTCAGGGCGTCGTAGTAGGCCAGGCGGTGGATGCGTTGCTCGCTGGCCTTGCGTTCGCTGATGTCGGTGAAGAAACACACGTAGCTGGCCAGGTCGCCTTCATCGTCGAGCACCGCGGTGATGCCCACCCACGCCGGATAGTGCTCGCCGTTGCGCCGTTTGAGGAACACCTCGCCCTCCCAGCTGCCGCGCTGGTTGAGCTGCTTGAGCACATAGCCCAGGTGCGCGTCCTGCTGGTGCTCGACGGTGAGCATGCCCGGCAGTTGGTCGAGCACTTCGGCGACGGCGTAGCCGCTGACCCGGCTGAACGCTTCGTTGGCCTGGACGATGTAGCCGGCCGGGTCGGTGATCAGGATGGCCGAGGTCGAGTGCTCGAATACCGTGGCCGCCATGCGCAGGTCTTTCTCGGCCCGGCGTTGCTGGCTGATGTCGCGGCCCACGCCCAGCACGCCCTCGAAGCGTTCGTGCTCATCCCACACCAGTACCAGGCGCAGTTCGATGGGGATCTTGCGGCCATCGGCGCGCAGGCAGTCGAACAGGAACAGTTGCGTGGGCAGGGTGGTGCGCAACTGGGCCAGTTGTTCGGCGTCACCCTGTGCCTTGCTGACCCGTTCGATCAGGTCATAGGCGCCGGAGAGCTGGGCGGGGTTGGCGATGATCGACTGCCAGCCGTTGGCGAAGATCCAGTCGGCCTGGTAGCCCAGCACCGCCAGCACCGACGGGCTGACGTAGTTGAGCCGCAGCTGGTTGTCGGTGGAGAAGATCACGTCGCTGATGCTTTCGGCGAGCATGCGGTAGCGCTGCTCGCTGTCGCGCAGCGATTCGCTGGCCTCGATCTGCACCGTGACGTCCTTGCCCACGCCGATGATGCGGGTGACCTGGCCGTCGCTGTCGCGGGTCAGCACCTGCTCGCGGATGTCGTAGCAGCGCCAGCCGCCATCACGGTGGCGGAAGCGCAACTGGCAATGCAGCGACTGGCCGTAGCTGGTGTCCAGCTGTTGCTGGCGCAGGGCGCGGTAGTGGGCGGCGTCCTCGGGGTGCAGCAGCAACTCCCAGAAGCGCTCGCCCATCTGTGCCAGTTCGGCGCGGTCGTAGCCCAGGGTCTGGCCGAGGTGGCGGTTGCTGAAGATCATCCGCTGGCTTTGCACATCTTGTACGTACAGCTGGTCGGGCACGGTGCGTACCACGTCCGACCAGAAACCCTCGCGCTCGAGCAGGGACAGCTCCACCTGCTTGCGGCTGGTGATATCGCTGATGCTCAAGATCACTGCCTGGAAGTCGCGACGTTGTTGGGGCATGCGCACCATCAGCCACAGGTGCAGCTCGCCGCCCAGTGGTGCGGGGAGGCGGACTTCCAGCTCAAGCTGTTCACGTGCCTCGATCAGCGCGTCGATCAGTTGCATGCCGACACTGTCACGGCCATCGCCACTGCCTTCGATCAGGCGCTGCCAGGCGCCCTGGTGGCAATCGACGTTGAGCAACTGGCGGGCAACCTGGTTGATCTCGGTGATCTTCAGCTCCGCCAGCAGCGAGCGTCGCAGGTTGGCGTCCAGGGCCAGGCTGTGGCGCAGGGCCGCGTGATTGCGCAGGTGGTAGCGGTCAAGCTGGCCGGGCAGGCTGGACAGGTCGAGCACGCACAGGGCCACGCCCGTGCCTTCGAAGATCTCCTGGTAGCGGCGCCGGTCTTCCTGCAGGGCGCGCTGGCGGCGGCGCATGTTGATCAGGGCGAGCACCGGCAGCAGGGCGCAGAACAGCACCAGCACACACTTGCCGATCAATGCCGGGAGCAGCTTGTCGCGGGCCAGGCCCGCGTCGAACAGGCCGCGCAGCTGCCAGGTACTGTTGTCGATGAAGGCCAGCATCACACTCTGCAACGGCTCGTTGCTGGCCGGTTGCGTGCCGTGGCGTTCGATGACTTCGCCGTTGCGACTGTTTTCCAGCAGCCACGATGGGTGGCCCGAGGCGTCCAGGTGCTGGGTCAGCTCCTTGTAATAGGCAGGGCTCAGCCGCAGCAGCCAGTAGCCGCGATCCTGCTCGGCGCTTTGGCGCAACAACAGGTAGACCAATTGGTTGTCGGGCGCGTTGCTGTAGAAATAGACGCGCCCCTGGTTCAGTTGCAGGATCTCGTCAATCATCTGGCGGTCGGGGCTGCCGTCCAGGGTGTCGCTGCGCACCTGCCCGGCGCTGTCCAGCCAGGCCATGTGGCGCAGCGCAGGGAGGCGCGCGTGCAGCGTCGCGAACAGGCTGGGCAGGGCGGCGGGCGCCGGAGGTTTGACGTAGGGCTGGACCAGATTCAGCGCCTGCTGGGCCTTGAGCGCCATGTTCAGGCCCAGGTGGTCGGCGAGTTCGGCGCTGGTTGCCAGGCTCTGCTGGCGCAGGTCGGCCTGGGTGTGACGGAACTGGGTGAACAGTTGCCACAGCAGCAACCCCAGCAAAACCAGCGCCAGCAGGGCCAGTGCCCCCTTGAGCGAGCCACGCAGGTGTGTGCCGGCCGATGAATTGGCAGGGCGCAGGGGTGACGAGTGCGTGAGATTGGTCAAGCGTTGGGTCCTGCGATTTGGCTGACGATGGCAGGGGCTGTTTCCACGGTGCATGCATGGCGCGTGCCGCGCGCGTCGGGCGCACTATAAGCCGCACAAGTGAAGCCGCCTAGCATGCCTTCAAATATGGCAAAGTGCCAGTCCGTATGTCTCCTGTCGAGCTGCAACCGGTCACGCCGGTTCGGCAAGACCCTAAGACCTGTGCGAGAATGCCGCCCGCTTCAATAGTCAACGCATCGGAGAAGTACGGTTTTGGTTACCCACTATTCCACCAATGGCCTCGATTCCGCCTGTGGGCGTAGCAGTGAGACGCTGGTCAGCACTGCCGTGGCCGAGGACGTGTCCTGCAAGACCTGCCAGCGCTCGCTGGCCAAGCCGGAGGCTGCCGCCTCGAAGAGCAAGACGCCATCGCTGGCCGAACTGCGCAAGACCGCCAAGGCGGCTGCGCAACCGGCTGAAGTCGTGGCCAAACCGGCGGCCAAGGTGACCAGCGCACCAGCCGCCAAGCCGGCCAAGGCCGTCGAGAAGGCTGCCCGCAGCGGCGGCTTCAGCGTCAAGGCCGCCTGGGCCGCGCGCCTGGCCGAGCAGTCGGACCGTTGCCGCCTGCCGCGTGGCAAGGTCAAACAGTCCCACGTCTGAGTTGGCCTCGGCGAGGACTTCGTCCTCGATCGCGACACAAGGCCGCTCCCACAGTCGTACATCGACCGTGTGGGAGCGGCCTTGTGTTGCGAGAGGGCCGCAACGCGGCCCCATCCTGCCATCTGCCCATCTGTGCAACGCCGTCACTTGGCGTAGAATGGCCCACTTTGTTCAATGACACCCCGTAAACACATCCCCCTGGTCACGTGGCCGGGGCGATCGTCGATGTCTTTACCTATCTGATAGAGGGCTTGGTTTTGGCTCAATACGTCTACACCATGCATCGGCTGAGCAAGGTCGTGCCGCCGAAGCGGGAAATTCTCAAGAACATTTCCCTGTCGTTCTTCCCGGGCGCCAAGATCGGCGTGCTGGGCCTGAACGGCGCGGGTAAATCGACCCTGCTGCGAATCATGGCGGGCGTCGACAAGGAATTCGACGGCGAAGCCCGTCCGATGCCCGACATCAACGTCGGCTACCTGCCCCAGGAGCCGCAGCTGGATCCGAGCAAGACCGTGCGTGAAGTGGTCGAGGAAGCGGTCAGCGTGATCAAGGACGCCCAGGCCCGCCTGGACGAGGTCTACGCCGCCTACGCCGAGCCTGATGCCGACTTCGACAAGCTGGCCGCCGAGCAGGCCAAGCTCGAGGCTATCCTGCAAGCCGCCGACGGCCACAACCTGGAGCGCCAGCTGGACGTCGCCGCCGACGCCCTGCGCCTGCCGGCCTGGGACGCGAAGATCGAGCACCTGTCCGGTGGCGAGAAGCGCCGCGTGGCCCTGTGCCGCCTGTTGCTGTCGGCCCCCGACATGCTGCTGCTGGACGAACCGACCAACCACCTGGACGCCGACTCGGTGGCCTGGCTGGAGCGCTTCCTCCACGACTTCCCGGGCACCGTGGTGGCGATCACCCACGACCGTTACTTCCTCGACAACGTGGCCGGCTGGATCCTCGAACTGGACCGCGGCGCGGGCATCCCGTACGAAGGCAACTACTCGGGTTGGCTGGAAGCCAAGTCGGAGCGTCTGGCGCAGGAATCCAAGCAGCAAAGCGCCCACGAGAAAGCCATGAAGGAAGAACTGGAGTGGGTGCGCAAAGGCGCCAAGGCCCGCCAGTCCAAGTCCAAGGCTCGTCTGCAGCGCTTCGAAGAGATGCAGTCGCAGGAATTCCAGAAGCGCAGCGAGACCAACGAGATCTACATCCCGGCCGGCCCACGCCTGGGCGACAAGGTCATCGAGTTCAAGAACGTCTCCAAAGGCTATGGCGACCGCGTGCTGATCGACAACCTGTCGTTCGCCATGCCCAAAGGTGCCATCGTCGGTGTGATCGGTGGTAACGGTGCCGGTAAGTCGACCCTGTTCCGCATGCTGATGGGCAAGGAACAGCCGGATTCGGGCAGCATCGAGATCGGCGAGACCGTGCAACTGGCCTGTGTCGACCAGAGCCGCGAGGACCTGGACGGCAGCAAGACCGTGTTCCAGCAGATCTCCGACGGTTCCGACCAGATCCGCATTGGCAACTACGAGATCCCGTCGCGCACCTACGTCGGCCGCTTCAACTTCAAGGGCGGCGACCAGCAGAAGTTCGTCAAGGACCTCTCCGGTGGTGAGCGTGGCCGTCTGCACCTGGCCCTGACGCTGAAAGAGGGCGGCAACGTCCTGCTGCTCGACGAACCATCCAACGACCTCGACGTCGAAACCCTGCGTTCGCTGGAGGAAGCCCTGCTGGACTTCCCGGGCGCCGCCATCGTGATCTCCCACGACCGTTGGTTCCTGGACCGCGTGGCGACCCACATCCTGGCGTACGAAGACGATTCGAATGTGGTGTTCTTCGAAGGCAACTACACCGAGTACGAAGCCGATCGCAAGAAGCGCCTGGGCGACGCCGCTGCCCAGCCGCACCGTGTGCGTCACAAGAAACTGGCCCAGTAAGCCGGTTTTCGCTGCGCAAAAATGGGGCCCTTCGGGGCCCCATTTTTGTGCCTGGTTTTCGGCCTGTTCGCCTGCAAGCCGGCTCCTACAGGTGCCGTATTACCGGCCTTTCCTGTAGGAGCGGATTTATCCGCGAAGCAGCGACGCGATTCATGCTTTGTATACACTTATAGAAAATGCACCAAATAATTTCATAAAAACGACATTGCGCCCTGTTCCAGTGCGATTGGTTCTTGGTACATTCCTGAAAAAACCAAAAACAATCCCTCTTGGTGAGATGTCTACCATGATCGAATCCGTCGACCATTTCCTGGCACGTCTGCAACAGCGCGACCCGGCCCAGCCCGAATTCCACCAGGCCGTGGAGGAGGTGCTGCGCAGCCTGTGGCCCTTCCTCGAACAGAATCCCCACTACCTCGAAGCTGGCATCCTCGAACGCATGGTCGAGCCCGAGCGCGCCGTGCTGTTCCGCGTGTCGTGGGTCGATGACCAGGGCAAGGTCCAGGTCAACCGTGGCTATCGCATCCAGATGAGCAGCGCCATCGGCCCGTACAAGGGCGGCCTGCGCTTCCACCCGTCGGTGAACCTGGGCGTGCTCAAGTTCCTGGCCTTCGAGCAGGTGTTCAAGAACTCGCTGACGTCGTTGCCCATGGGCGGTGGCAAGGGCGGTTCGGACTTCGACCCCAAGGGCAAGAGCGACGCGGAAGTCATGCGCTTCTGCCAGGCGTTCATGAGCGAGCTGTACCGCCACATTGGCGCCGACTTGGACGTGCCGGCCGGTGATATCGGCGTCGGTGCCCGTGAGATCGGCTTCCTGTTCGGCCAGTACAAGCGCCTGGCCAACCAGTTCACCTCGGTGCTGACCGGCAAGGGCATGACCTACGGCGGCAGCCTGATCCGCCCGGAAGCCACCGGCTACGGCTGCGTGTACTTCGCCGAAGAGATGCTCAAGCGCCGGGACCTGCGCATCGATGGTCGCCGCGTGGCGATCTCTGGTTCGGGCAACGTCGCCCAATATGCCGCGCGCAAGGTGATGGACCTGGGTGGCAAGGTGATTTCGCTGTCCGACTCCGAAGGCACCCTGTTCTGCGAAGCCGGGCTGAGGGATGAGCAGTGGGATGCGCTGATGGAGCTGAAGAACGTCAAGCGTGGTCGTATCAGCGAGCTGGCCGGGCGCTTCGGCCTCGAGTTCCGCAAGGGCCAGACACCGTGGAGCCTGGCGTGCGATATCGCGCTGCCGTGCGCCACCCAGAACGAGCTGAACGCCGACGACGCCCGTACCCTGCTGCGCAATGGCTGCATCTGCGTGGCTGAAGGCGCGAACATGCCGACTACCCTCGACGCTGTGGATATCTTTATCGAGGCCGGTATTCTCTATGCCCCGGGCAAGGCTTCCAACGCCGGTGGCGTGGCGGTGTCGGGCCTGGAAATGTCGCAGAACGCCATGCGCCTGTTGTGGACCGCCGGTGAAGTGGACAGCAAGCTGCACCACATCATGCAGTCGATCCACCATGCCTGTGTGCATTACGGCGAAGAGGCCGATGGCCGCATCAACTATGTGAAAGGCGCCAACATCGCGGGCTTCGTGAAAGTTGCCGATGCCATGCTGGCGCAGGGCGTGGTCTGATTTACAGCCCATTCGCCGGCAAGCCGGCTCCTACAGGATTAGCGCTGTTCCTGTAGGAGCCGGCTTGCCGGCGAATGGGCGCTCATGCCTCGGGCTCGATCAAGACGATCTCGATCTGCTGATCCCCCACAGGTCGTCGCCACAACACTTCATCCCCAGGCCCAGCCCCCAGCAGTGCACGCCCCAAGGGCGAGCCCCAATTGATCAGCCCATGCAGGGCATCGGCCTGATCTTCACCCACCAACTGTACCTGGTGCTCCTGGCCATCCTCATCGACAAACCGCACCCGGCTGCCAATCTGCACCTTCTGCGTGGACGTGGCGGCGGGCACCTGCTGTGCGCTCTGCACGCGGGACGTAAAGTAACGCAGGTCGCGTTCGGTGTCGGCCAGGCGCTGCTTATCGGCGCGATCGCCTTCGGCCAGCAGTTCGCCGTGCAGCGCTTTCAGCGCGGCCACGCGTTGCTGCAACTGGGCCAGGCCGCTGGCGGTCACATAGTTGGGCTGGTCGCTGACGCGCCGCTCCACCGGCTGGCTGGCCTGGGCGGCGGCCTGGTCCTCGTTGACGAATGCTCGGCTCATTCAAGCTCCAAGCTGCAAGCTGCAAGCTGCAAGCTGCAAGCTGATCGAGAGTGGCAGGGAAAGGTGCTCAACCCTATGGCTCGTTGGCTTCTGCTTGGAGCTTATCGCTTGAAGCTTGAAGCTTGAAGCTGAAATGTCCGTTTGCGACGTCTAGTTGCGACGGTAGGCGCGGGCGGCGTCGCGGTCCTTTTCCTGCTGCCACTCGCGGTCGCGCTCGTCCCAGTAGCGCTCGCGGTATTCGCGCAGGTCTTCGTTGGACTGCATGGCGTGGCACTGGCGAAAACCATCGTCCCAGCCGCTTTCGTACTGGCGGTTGTGCAGGTAGCGCGGGACGTCCTTGCGAAAGTCGCCGGCCATCAGCCCGGCGGCCTGGCGACCGCTGCTGCAGCCATCCTGGAAGCCGTCGGCGTAGGCGGGGGGATAGCCTTGATTGACCATCTGATCATGGGTGGTTTCACATCCGGCCAGCAGCAACGCGACACACAGGCCCAACCAGTACTGCGACATATCCACAAGACCTTTGACGTGATGGTGGAAAGTCTAGGGGGTGAATTGTTGGCGGGATGTCAAAACGCTGTCGAAGGATCGCGGCGGGGCTGTTCGCCGGCAGGCCGGCTCCTACGAGGAGCACTTGCCGGCCGATCTTCAATACTGGTACCACTTCAATTCCAGCATCACCTCGTTCTGCGCCGTGGCCAACTGGCTGAACTGCCGCGAAGCGCTCAACCTCAACCCCAGGTCCCGGTTGATTTCCCACTGCTGGTTCAGGCTGACGCTACGCCTTACCTCGCCATTGGTGAAGTAGTCGCCCTTGGCTTCCAGGGTCAAGTTGCCCAGCCCGTTGCGCCACAGCAACCCGCCATTGAACCCGGCTGCCGGCGAGATGAACTCGGCGAAGTCGTTGTGGTGCTCCACCCGTGCCGTCCCCAAGGCGAAGCCGAGCAGGTCGTCGGTCAGCTGCCAGGTGCCACCGGCACCGCCATTGACGTGGCTGACCAGCACCTCGTCGCCATGCTTGCCCGGCACCCGTTCAAGCCCCCCGGCGACCTGCCACGACCACGGCTTGAGCAGCGCGTTGCGCGGCGTCAACGAGCGGATGGTGGCCAGGTCGAGGCGCTGCACCTGCCAGTCGTTGCCCTCGTACTGGCGCAGCTTGAGCTGGAGGATCTCGATCTGAGCGCCGAGCGGGAAACCGTACAGGTTGTCGTTGAGGTCGTGATAGGCCATGCGCAGGCCGTATTCGGCAAACGCCCGGTCCTCGCGCGTGCCCACGCCCAATTGCCAGGTGCGCGACTGGTGACCGTCCTCCGGCAGGCCGGGGCGTTCGATCTGCAGCGGTGGTGGCGGGTTGCGGTTGATCGCCTTGAGCAGCTCGAAACTGCGCGCGGCCTGGCCGGCGTCGCGCTCCTGGCCATTGGCCCGGTAGCGCTCCAGGCGATAGGCGGCGTCCTGCACCAGCGCCTGGCGGTCGCGGGGCAGGGCGGTGAAAGCGGTGCTTTGCAGATGCCCAGTGTCGGCACTGATGGCCAGCACTTGCTGTTGTTCGGCGTGGTCGAGCGGTTCGGCGCGGGCCAGCAACTCGCGTTCGCGTGAAGGGCGGTAGCGCACGTCCGTCACCAGCCCGGACTGCTTGACCGCCTTGACGGTGTCGGTGGGGATGGCGGTCAGCGGGAACTGCGAGGTCAGGTCCAGGCTCGGGCGTGCCACCTGCAGCAGTTCCAGCAGGCGGTAGGAGCAGTTCTCGTCGAAAAAGAAGTAGTCGAACTTGATCTGCTTGAGCTCCCACACATGCTCGACCATGCGCCCGGTCTCTTCCGGGGTCAGGTCCAGCTGGTACTCCCACAGGTCGCGGTTCTCCAGGCTGCGGTACTCGGAGAGTTTCTCCTGGTAGGGCATCATCGCGAACAGGCCCGGGTAGCCGCCCATCAGGCCTTTCCAGGCGTAGAGGATGCTGTTGTCGCTGCCTTCGATGTAGGCGCCGAAGTTGATCGCGTAGCTCAGCAGTGTCGTGTCGTCGCGGCGGGTGTTCGACTGGTCGATACGCAGCAGCGTATGGCCGAACATCGACGACGGGCTGTTGAGGTAGGCGGCCGGGAAGATCAGCGCTGCGCTGTGCGGGTCGATGGACGTGTACCAGGTGTTGAATTCCTGGCAGTCCGGGCGTGGCAGGTCGTTCAGCGCCAGTTGCTCGCGCAGCCAGCGGGTGCGGGCCGGGAACACGCACTGGGGATGCTTGTCGCCGAGGCTCGCCGGGGCGTACAGCGCCGTCACCGTGGCCGCGAGCTCCTGGTCGGGATGGTGGGCGCCGTCTTCGGCGAGGAAGAAGCGCGGGTCATCCACATAGCTGCGCCAACCGCCGAGCTTGGCGGTCTCGTAGTGGCCCAGGGCGATCCAGTAGGGCGTGGCGGCCAGCTGCTGCGCGCGGGCCGGGTCGATCTGTGGTGCGGCGTGAAGCGGGGCGCTGACCAGTAGCGCCAGGGATGCGAGGCGTTTGAGCATGTCGGGCAACTACTTCCTGATGATGCCGAAAGATGAATCGCCAAGCCCGCCCCGGTGCCGGGGCGGGAGGCGCGGGTCTCAAGCCTCGGTGGCGTACTTGGCCAGTTGCGGGTCGCGCTTGAGCACGGCCAGGGTGTTGCTGTGGACCGCTTGCGCTGTCACGTTGGCGCTGCTGAAGATCTGCTGGAAGTGCTCGTGGGTGACGGCGGCGAAATGCGCGCGGTCTTCAGGTGCCACGCCCAGGACCACGGCATAGGTGGTCAGGGCTTCGCCCTGGCCCTTGGCCATGTCCTCGGACAGCTCGTTCATCATGCCGTTCATGGCGAACCAGGACTTGCCGCCGTAGGTGAGTGAGGCCTTGGTCGAGCAGCCGTTGGTGCCCGAGGTCATGCCGAAGGTTGCGTTGCCGGAAGTGCCGTTGGTGGTGGAGGCGAGGAAGTGGGCCGGTGTACCGCGCTGGCCCTCGAACAGCATGTTGCCCCAGCCACAGTTCGGGCCGCCCGGCGCTTCGGCCATGGCGTTGATCGAGACTGCGGCGAACAGGGTACCCAGAAGAATCCGTTTCATAGCGTTGTTCTCATTCTCAAGTGGCATACCAATGGTCAGGGTTCTGGCAACGCGGTTGCCAGGTCGGAAAGGCCTTACGGCCCCCGCGCAGTTTGGAGTTTAGGCACGATCCAAAGGTTGCGTTGTTTATTGCGAAAAATTGCTAGCGTGATCGGTAGGGTTGGGCTGCGACATAAAGTCTCGCGCAGCCTTGCCGCTGCGCGCTGGCAGCGCCAGAATGCGGTCATCCGCCCCGCCGAAGTAAGGAAACCCAATGCCCGATCCTGTCGCCTCGCGCCTGCGTCTCGCGCCCGAAGCCCTGACCCGGCGTTTCTCCGCTGAACAGTTTGCCTTCTCCAACACAGACGATCTGGAGCCGTTTCGTGGTGTCCTGGGCCAGGAGCGTGCCGTCGAGGCCCTGCAGTTCGGCGTGGCCATGCCGCGCCCGGGTTACAACGTGTATGTGATGGGCGAGCCCGGCACTGGCCGGTTCTCGTTCGTGAAGCGGTACCTGAAAGCCGAGGGCAAGCGCCAGCACACGCCCGCCGACTGGCTGTACGTGAACAATTTCGAGGATTCCCGCGAGCCTCGCGCGCTGGAGTTGCCGGCCGGCAGCGCCAACGCGTTCATCAGCGACATGAACGGGCTGATCGACAACCTGCTGGCGACCTTCCCGGCGGTGTTCGAGCACCCCTCCTACCAGCAGAAGAAAAGCGCCATCGACCGCGCCTTCAACCAGCGTTACGACCGTGCCCTGGATGTCATCGAGCGCGCCTCGCTGGAAAAGGATGTGGCCCTGTACCGCGACAGCAGCAATGTCGCTTTCACGCCGATGGGCGACGGCAAGGCGCTGGACGAAGCCGAGTTCGCCCAATTGCCGGAAGAGGTGCGTGAGCGCTTCCACGAGGACATCGCCGAACTCGAGGAGCGCTTGAACGAAGAGCTGTCGAGCCTGCCGCAATGGAAGCGTGAGTCGAACAATCAGCTGCGCCAGCTCAACGAAGAGACCATCACCCTGGCCTTGCAGCCCCTGCTGGCGCCGCTGTCGCAGAAGTACGCGGAAAACGCCGCGGTTTGCGCCTACCTGCAGTCCGTCCAGCTGAACCTGCTGCGCACCGTGGTCGAGCAACTGGTCGATGACAGCAAGACCGACGCCGTGGCGCGCAAGATGCTCGAAGAGCAATACGCGCCCAACCTGGTGGTCGGCCACCCCGGCAAGGGCGGCGCGCCGGTGGTGTTCGAACCGCACCCGACCTACGACAACCTGTTCGGGCGGATCGAATACAGCACCGACCAGGGCGCGCTGTACACCTCCTATCGTCAGCTGCGGGCGGGGGCCTTGCACCGCGCCAACGGCGGTTTCCTGATTCTCGAAGCCGAGAAGATGCTCGGCGAACCGTTCGTCTGGGATGCCCTCAAGCGCGCCCTGCAGTCGCGCAAGCTGAAGATGGAATCGCCGTTGGGCGAACTGGGCCGCGTCGCCACGGTCAGCCTGACGCCGCAGATGATCCCGCTCAACGTCAAGCTGGTGATCATCGGTTCGCGCCAGCTGTACTACGCGCTGCAGGACCACGACTCGGACTTCCAGGAGATGTTCCGGGTGCTGGTCGACTTCGACGAAGACATGCCGATGGTCGACGAGAACCTGGAGCAGTTCGCCCAGCTGTTGCGCACCCGCACCAATGAAGAGGGCATGGCGCCGCTGACCAGCGACGCGGTGGCGCGCCTGGCCACCTACAGCGCACGCCTGGCGGAGAACCAGTCGCGGCTTTCGGCGCGCATCGGCGACCTGTTCCAGCTGGTCAGCGAGGCGGATTTCATTCGCCAGCTGGCCAATGAAACCATGACCGATGCCGGGCACATCGAGCGGGCGCTCAAGGCCAAGGCCACGCGCACCGGGCGCGTGTCGCAGCGGGTGCTCGACGACATGCTCGCCGGCATCATCCTGATCGACACCGAAGGCGCGGCCATCGGCAAGTGCAACGGCCTGACCGTGCTCGAAGTCGGCGACTCGGCATTCGGCATGCCGGCGCGGATCTCCGCCACCGTCTACCCGGGCGGCAGCGGTATCGTCGACATCGAGCGCGAGGTCAACCTGGGGCAGCCGATCCACTCCAAAGGGGTGATGATCCTGACCGGTTACCTGGGCAGCCGCTACGCCCAGGAATTCCCGCTGGCGATCTCGGCGAGCATCGCCCTGGAGCAGTCGTACGGCTACGTCGACGGTGACAGCGCTTCGCTGGGCGAGGCCTGCACCTTGATCTCGGCGTTGTCGCGCACGCCGCTCAAGCAGTGCTTCGCCATCACCGGCTCGATCAACCAGTTCGGTGAAGTGCAGGCAGTGGGTGGGGTGAACGAGAAGATCGAAGGCTTCTTCCGCCTCTGCGAAGCCCGTGGCCTGACCGGCGAGCAAGGGGTGATCATCCCGCGGGCCAACGTCGCCACGCTGATGCTGGACGAGCGTGTGCTGCAGGCGGTCGAGACCGGGCAGTTCCATGTCTACGCCGTGAGCCAGGCCGACGAGGCCCTGAGCCTGCTGGTGGGCGAAGAAGCCGGTGCCCTGGACGACAAGGGCGAGTTCGCTGAAGGCAGTGTCAACGCGCGGGTGGTGGAGCGCCTGCGGGTGATCGCCGAGATGATCAGCGAGGAAGAGATCAAGGAAGCCGAGAAGGAGCGGCTGGAGGAGGTCATCGCCCAAGCCAAGCCTGCTTGAGTCAATAAATCGGCGCTGGCGGCCAAGTGCTACCGTTCAGCGCCGGTTTTCTAACTTTTCCGCAGGTCGGCTAAAGTGGAACTTAGGGACAGTATCAGGGTTCAGGATGGAAACAGCCCGACGGTTTCGGGCTGAACAGGGCTTCACAGAGGGGACGCCGCCATGCGCAACCTCAGCCTCACCCGCCAGTGCCTGGGCCTGGTGACCCGCATCGAATGCTGCATTCGTCCATTGGCTGGCGACAACGGCATGTGGACCTTGCTCTTCGCCGCCGGCATGGCCGGCGAACAACCCTCGGCGATCAAGGCCCAGGGGCCGTTCCATGGTCCGCTGGTGGCCGAGTCGGTGATGAATGCCATCGTCGACAGCCTCACCCTCCATGGTTACCAGGTCGCGCAAGACCCGCAGATCTGGTGCCTGCACCTGCAGGCGCAACTGCGCAAGATCAACGGCGAGCGCTGCCGGAATCTGGGGGACTACCAGTTCCATCCGGAAACCTGAATTTATGATCTTCGTAGGAGCCAGCCTTGCTGGCGAACCCGGCTGCCCTGGTTCGCCAGCAAGGCTGGCTCCTACAGGTGTATCGCAAAACGACCATAGGCTTTTGCTGTCACAGGTGGCTGGCTATACTCGCGCCCGCTTTTCCAGTCACCTCAAGAGTCCTTGTCCATGGAACGTATCCTCGAAAATGCGATGTATGCCTCGCGCTGGCTGCTCGCCCCCATCTACTTCGGCCTCTCGCTGGGCCTGCTGGCACTGGCGCTGAAGTTCTTCCAGGAAATCATCCATGTCCTGCCCAATGTCTTCACCCTGGCCGAGGCGGACCTGGTCCTGGTGATCCTGTCGTTGATCGACATGTCGCTGGTCGGCGGCCTGCTGGTGATGGTGATGATCTCGGGCTACGAGAACTTCGTTTCGCAGCTGGACATCGACGACAGCAAGGAGAAGCTGAGCTGGCTCGGCAAGATGGACTCTTCGTCGCTGAAGATGAAAGTCGCCGCCTCCATCGTCGCCATCTCCTCGATACACCTGCTGCGGGTATTCATGGATGCGCAGAACATCTCCACCGACTACCTGATGTGGTACGTGATCATCCACATGACCTTCGTTGTCTCGGCGTTCGTCATGGGTTATCTGGACCGCATCACCAAGCACTGATCCCGCAGTTGTAGGAGCCAGCTTGCTGGCGAACCGGGGTAGCAAGGGTTCGCCAGCAAGCTGGCTCCTACAAAAGTTTGCGATGGGCGGTGGCTTGCGCTTTTGTCGATGCTGTACAAAAAATGAGCACTCATGCGTGGTTCCCGCAGCGAGGTACGCCCATGAACCTGCATCAGCTCAATATCGAGGCCAGGGCCGGCCATGTCGACGAACTCAACCTGATCGCCATCGAAGGCGGTGACTACCTGCTCGAGGCCCGGGTCAAGGGCCGCGCCCACCCCCTGGACGATGCCCGTGGCAAGCGCCTGCGCGTGCACTCGGTCGAGGATGCACGGCAGCACCTGCAATCACTTCCCCTGCTGTCGATGAACCTGGTGCACTGGTCCGTGCAGGACGAGATGTGCGGCCTGGGCACGCACCCGGAAGAAGACCTCAAGGTCCCGATTTCCCAGCGTTCGGCCTGGTAGCTGCTTCACGCCGCGCCAGTGTGCTAGGCTGCTCGCCCTTTTCATCAAGGGCGCGGATGCAGTGCGCCCTTAAGTGGAGCAAGCCCATGTCCGAACTCAACCTGTCCACCGACGAAACCCGCGTCAGCTACGGCATCGGCCGCCAGCTGGGCGGCCAGCTGCGCGACAACCCGCCACCGGGCGTCAACCTGGAGGCCATCGTGGCCGGCCTGACCGACGCCTTCAACGGCGCCGACAGCCGTGTCAGCGAAGCCGACCTGTCGGCTGCTTTCAAAGTCATCCGCGAAGTGATGCAAGCCGAAGCCGCAGCCAAGGCTGAAGCCGCCGCTGCCATTGGCAAGGAGTTCCTCGCCGGTAACGCCAAGCGTGAAGGCATCGTCACCCTGGCCTCGGGCCTGCAGTACGAAGTGCTGACCGCAGGCGAGGGCGCCAAGCCCTCGCGCGAAGACAACGTGCGTACCCACTACCACGGCACCCTGATCGACGGCACCGTGTTCGACAGCTCCTACGAGCGCGGCCAACCGGCTGAGTTCCCGGTCGGTGGTGTGATCGCTGGCTGGACCGAAGCCCTGCAACTGATGAACGCCGGCAGCAAATGGCGCCTGTACGTGCCAAGCGAGCTGGCCTACGGCGCCCAAGGCGTTGGCAGCATCCCGCCGCACAGCGTGCTGGTGTTCGACGTCGAGCTGCTCGACGTTCTGTAATGCCTGTTCGCCGGCAAGCCGGCTCCTACAGATTGCGAATGCGTCCCGTAGGAGCCGGCTTGCCGGCGAAGCTTTTCAGTTCCAATCCGTTCCCCCTGGGCGCAACGCCCGTGCATAGCAGAACAGGAACAGGTTGCGCACCACCTCCTTGAGCACCCCCGGTTCACTCGAGTTCAACCCGGTAAGATCCAGGTCGCCCTGGTCGCGCAGTTCGTCGAGCGCGTCTTCTTCAAGCACGGCACAGACTTCGCCAGTCTCGCGATGCAGGATGCGCAGGTAGGGGTGGGGGCGGTCGAGCCAGGCGTCGATCAGATAGGTCATGGCTATTCTCCTTGGATAGCGGTTCCAATGAGAATAATTCTTATTATCAAAATAGCAAGGGACTATTGGAAGATTTCTTCCGAATGGTGCGGACGATCCCGTTGCAGGATCTGTCAGGGCCGCCCGATGGGCAGCCCCGAGGGGGAGTCAGACCTTGCGGACGAACTCGGACTTCAGCTTCATCGCACCGATGCCGTCGATCTTGCAGTCGATGTCGTGGTCACCGTCGCACAGGCGGATGTTCTTGACCTTGGTACCGACCTTGACCACCAGCGACGAGCCCTTGACCTTGAGGTCCTTGATCACGGTGACGGTGTCGCCGTCCTGCAGGACGTTGCCAACCGAATCCTTCTTCACCACGTCATCGCTGGCGGCATCGGCTTCGCCACTGGCCGACCACTCGTGGGCGCATTCGGGGCAGATCAGCTGGGTGCCATCCTCGTAGGTGTATTCGGAGTTGCATTGGGGGCAGGGTGGCAGAGTGCTCACGGCTTTTCCTTTCAAGTACAGACGAACAAAGGCGCACATTGTATAAGGTTTTGCCTGGGAAATGTGCTTTGCCTGTGCAAAAGCATTCGCGGGTAAACCCGCTCCTACAGGTAAGTGGTGGACCTGTAGGAGCGGGTTTACCCGCGAAAAAGGCGACGCGATGTGTTTAGTGCGTGCGTGCTACCGCGAATTCGCTCAGCTCGACCAGCGCATCCCGGTACTCGCTGGCCGGCAGCACTTCCAGGCAGGCGATGGCGCGGGCGACGTAGTCACGGGCCATCTGCGCGGTGTAGGCCAGGGCGCCGGAGGCTTCGACAGCGATGCGAATCTGCTCCAGGTCCTCGAGGCCACCCTTCTGGATCGCCTGGCGCACCAGCGCCGCTTGTTCCGGGGTGCCTTCGCGCATGGCGTAGATCAGTGGCAGCGTCGGCTTGCCTTCGGCCAGGTCGTCGCCGACGTTCTTGCCCAGGGTTTCCGAGTCGCCCTTGTAGTCCAGCAGGTCATCGACCAGCTGGAAGGCCACGCCCAGGTGGTCACCAAAGGTGCGCAGGGCCTCGCGCTGTTCGTCGCTGGCGCCGGCCAGCGCGGCGGCGCTGTGGGTCGAGGCCTCGAACAGCATCGCGGTCTTGCCGCGGATGACGTCCATGTAGATTTCCTCGGTGGTGCTGGCGTCGCGCACGCGCGATAGCTGCAGCACTTCACCCTCGGCGATCACGCGGGTGGCCTTGGAGAGGATCTGCATGACCGGCATCGAGCCCAGCTCGACCATCATCTCGAACGAGCGCGAATAGAGGAAGTCGCCCACCAGCACGCTCGGGGCGTTGCCCCACAGGGCGTTGGCGGTGGAACGGCCGCGGCGCATGCCGGACATGTCGACCACGTCGTCGTGCAGCAGCGTGGCGGTGTGCAGGAACTCGATGGTCGCCGCCAGCAGGCGCAGGTCGTCGCCTTCGCGGCCCAGGGCCTTGCCGCACAGCAGCACCAGCAGCGGGCGCAGGCGCTTGCCGCCGGCGGACGTGATATAGTCGCCGATCTTCGATACCAGCGGCACGCGCGAGGTCAGCTGCTTCTTGATGATCTCGTCGACGGCGCTGAAATCATCAGCTACCGCGCGGTAGAAGGTTTGGGGTTGCATCGGCTGCTCCATTGAGGTTGCGCGGCATGCTAGGTCGCGGGTAGTGGTGTGTCAAGGCGCGGTGGCCGTGGCCCCGGGCCGGCACTTGCAAGCATTTATAGGGTTGCGTACAATCGCGCACCCTAACTTTCCTGGGCAGCACCTGCCTTACGCAATTGCGCCGGGCCTTTCCAGCCTTGTGCAGCCATGCCAGCCAATACTCATCATATAAAGCGCTGGGTGAGCAGGATTATCGGAGAAATACCATGTCTTACGCAGTAATCGTTACCGGCGGCAAGCAGTACAAAGTCGCTGAAGGTGAATTCCTCAAGATCGAGAAGCTGGAAGTCGCCACTGGCGAATCCGTGACTTTCGATCGCGTCCTGCTGGTCGCCAACGGTGACGACGTCACCATCGGTGCTCCAGTTGTTGCTGGCGCTAAAGTAGTGGCCGAAGTCGTTTCCCAAGGCCGCCACGACAAGGTTCGCATCATCAAGTTCCGTCGTCGTAAGCACCACATGAAGCGCATGGGCCACCGCCAGTGGTTCACCGAGATCAAAATCACCGGTATCCAGGCTTAATCGCCCCGATCCCCTGAATTTATTGGAGAATTGAACCATGGCTCACAAGAAGGCTGGTGGTAGTACTCGTAACGGTCGCGACTCAGAATCTAAACGCCTTGGCGTGAAGATGTATGGCGGCCAGGTTATCAAGCCGGGCAACATCATCGTCCGTCAGCGCGGTACCGAATTCCACGCTGGCTACGGCGTTGGCATGGGCAAGGATCACACCTTGTTCGCCAAGATCGAAGGCGTGATCAAGTTCGAGAAAAAAGGCGAGTTCATGCGCCGTTACGTGAGCATCGTCGCCGCTTAATCGCGACGTCGCTCCAGAAGCCCCGTCATGCGACGGGGCTTTTTCGTTTGTGGTGAGCCTCTTGCAAAGCTGTTTGTATGGGCTGCCGGCGTGGGTTTCTACGGTCGTACGGGGCCGCCGCGCTCATTTTTGCAAGAGCCTCAGGTTTTCAGTATTCAACTCGCCAACCGGCGAGAGGCGGTTTTGAATGAAGTTTGTAGACGAAGTATCGATCCGGGTAAAAGCCGGTGATGGCGGCAACGGTTGCATGAGCTTCCGCCGCGAGAAATTCATCGAGAACGGTGGCCCCAACGGTGGTGACGGCGGCGACGGCGGCTCGGTGTACATGGTGGCCGACGAGAACCTCAACACCCTCGTCGACTATCGCTATACCCGCCATCATGAAGCCCAGCGCGGCTCCAACGGCGGCAGCACCGACTGCACCGGCAAGAAAGGCGACGACCTGTTCCTGCGCGTGCCGGTCGGCACCACCGTGATCGACGCTTCCACGCAGGAAGTCATCGGCGACCTGATCACCCCCGGCCAGAAGCTGATGGTCGCCCAAGGCGGCTGGCATGGCCTGGGCAACACCCGCTTCAAGTCCAGCACCAACCGTGCACCGCGCCAGACCACGCCAGGCAAGCCGGGCGACCAGCGCGACCTGAAGATGGAAATGAAAGTGCTGGCCGACGTTGGCCTGCTGGGCTTGCCGAACGCCGGCAAGAGCACCTTCATCCGTTCGGTGTCGGCCGCCAAGCCGAAAGTCGCCGACTACCCGTTCACCACCCTGGTCCCCAACCTGGGCGTGGTCAGCGTCGACCGCTGGAAGAGCTTCGTCATTGCCGACATCCCCGGCTTGATCGAAGGCGCCTCCGAAGGCGCAGGCCTGGGTATCCGCTTCCTCAAGCACCTGGCCCGTACCCGCGTGCTGCTGCACCTGGTCGACCTGGCGCCGCTGGACGGCAGCAGCCCGGCCGATGCCGCCGAAGTGATCATCAACGAGCTGGCGCAGTTCAGCCCGGCGCTGGTCGACCGTGAGCGTTGGCTGGTGCTGAACAAGGCCGACATGATCATGGATGACGAGCGCGACGAGCGCGTCAAGGAAGTGGTCGAGCGCCTGAACTGGGATGGCCCGGTCTACGTGATCTCGGCCATCGCCAAGCAGGGCACCGAGAAGCTCAGCCACGACCTGATGCGTTATCTCGAAGACCGCGCCGACCGCCTGGCCAACGACCCGGCCTACGCCGAAGAACTGGCCGAGCTCGACCAGCGCATCGAGGACGAGGCTCGCGCCCAGCTGCAGGCCCTGGACGACGCCCGCACCTTGCGCCGCACCGGCGTCAAGAGCGTGCACGACATCGGCGACGATGACGACTGGGATGATTTCGAGGACGACGAAGACGGCCCGGAAATCATTTACGTGCGCGACTGATCGGTTGCAGTACACTAAACGCCGCTCTCTGGAGCGGCGTTTTTGTATCCACGGTATCTACAGATTCGACATAGGTTGGAAGAGAAGATGCGAAGCAAGGTGACTGGCGCCCAGCGCTGGGTCGTGAAGATCGGCAGCGCGCTGCTGACCGCCGATGGCAAGGGGCTGGACCGCGGCGCCATGGCGGTGTGGGTCGAGCAGATGGTGGCCCTGCGCGAAGCGGGCGTGGAACTGGTGCTGGTGTCCTCCGGGGCCGTGGCCGCCGGCATGAGCCAGCTGGGCTGGACGTCGCGACCGAGTGCGATGAACGAGCTGCAGGCCGCCGCCTCGATCGGCCAGATGCGCCTGGTACAGGCCTGGGAGTCGAGCTTCGGCGAGCACGGCAAGCACACCGCACAAATCTTGCTGACCCACGACGACCTCTCCGACCGCAAGCGCTACCTCAACGCACGCAGCACCCTGCGCACGTTGGTCGACCTGGGCGTGGTGCCGGTGATCAACGAGAATGACACCGTGGTCACCGACGAGATCCGCTTCGGCGACAACGACACCCTGGCTGCCCTGGTGGCCAACCTGGTCGAGGCCGACCTGCTGGTGATCCTCACCGACCGCGATGGCATGTTTGATGCCGACCCGCGCAACAACCCCGAAGCCCAGCTCATCTACGAAGCCCGTGCCGACGACCCGGCGCTGGATGCCGTGGCCGGTGGCACTGGCGGCGCCCTGGGCCGTGGCGGCATGCAGACCAAACTGCGCGCCGCCCGCCTGGCTGCCCGCTCTGGTGCTCACACCATCATCATCGGTGGGCGCATCGA
Organism: Pseudomonas sp. MWU13-3659; assembly: GCF_023757525.1. NCBI lineage: Bacteria > Pseudomonadati > Pseudomonadota > Gammaproteobacteria > Pseudomonadales > Pseudomonadaceae > Pseudomonas > Pseudomonas sp. MWU13-3659. The sequence continues at coordinate 91,811 of NZ_JAMSHW010000012.1, forward strand.
GCGCGTGCTGGACCGCCTGAAGGCGGGCGAGCGCCTGGGCACCCTGCTGTCGCCCGAGCGCGGCATGCTTGCCGCCCGCAAGCAGTGGCTGGCTGGCCACCTGCAGACTCGTGGCACCCTGGTGCTCGACGATGGTGCCGTGCAGGCGCTGCGTCAGGCCAACAAGAGCCTGCTGCCGGTGGGCGTGAAAACCGTGCAGGGCAGCTTCCGCCGTGGCGAGATGGTGGTTTGCGTCGGCCCGGATGGCCAGGAGATCGCCCGCGGCCTGGCCAACTACAGCGCCCTGGAGGCGCAGAAGATCATCGGCCAGCCGTCCGATGCCATCGAGAACCTGCTGGGCTACAGTGCCGAGCCTGAGCTGGTGCACCGCGACAACCTGGTTCTGGTCTGAAGGAGATTACCGTGCTGAAAAGGATGTTTGCCGTGGCGGCGCTGATGCTGCCAATGCTGGCCGGGGCCGAGGAGATCGGCCAGGTGTCCACCGTGTTCAAGTTCGTCGGGCCGAACGACCGGATCGTGGTCGAGGCGTTCGATGACCCGAAGGTTGATGGCGTGACCTGCTACCTGTCGCGGGCCAAGACGGGCGGTATCAAGGGTGGCCTGGGGTTGGCCGAGGACCGTGCCGAAGCCTCGATCGCCTGCCGCCAGGTGGGGCCGATCCACTTCAAGGGTGACTTGAAGGATGGCGAAGAGGTATTCAAGGAGCGCACCTCGCTGGTATTCAAGACCATGCAGGTGGTGCGCTTCCTCGACAAGAAACGCAATACGCTGGTGTACCTGGTGTACAGCGACCGCGTGATCGAAGGCAGCCCGCAGAATGCGGTGACGGCGATTCCGATCGTGCCGTGGGCTCAGCAATAACGTCCTGAACAGTGGGAGGCCTTCGGCCTCCCTTCGCGGTACGTGCGAAAGCGTCGGTCAGCGCTGCTGGCCTGGCCCCTGCTGCAAATGTTGCTGGCTGCAGTACCACTCCTTGCCCTGCTGCAGCGCCCGGTCATTGGGCAAGTGCACGCCGCAATGGGCGCAACGCACCATCTTCAGCGGGTCCTCCAGCCGTGGTTCGGCGGGGGACTGCTGGCTGGTCTTGAACTTGCGCCACAGCCAGAACGCGGCGGCGATCAGGGCGATCCAGAAAAGTAGGCGAACCATGGTGTCCAGCTTGTCGAGAAAAGAAGCCGACAGTCTAGGACGCAGGCAATAAAAAAGGGAGGCCTCAGGCCTCCCTTTCTTTTAGCGCGTGTGATCAGTCGAACAGACCAAAGGTCATGTAGCTGAACCACGAACGGTCCTGCTCGGCTTCTTTCGGGCCTGCCGGCAGGATCGGGTCGCCGTTTTCGTCCTTGGGCAGCAGCTCTTCCGGCATTTCCGAGCGGGCGTCCTGGAACTGCTTGACCACGTCCTGGTTGGCGCGGGTCTCGCCCGGCGGCAGCGGGGTCTTGGTATCGATCAGGCCCAGAGTGGCCTTCGACAGCCAGGAGCGGTTGCCGTTCTCGTCCCGTTTGACGACGAACTGGCCATCGACCAGGCTCGGGTGGTCCGGGTAGTTGAGCTTGAGGGTCTCGAGGCTGGTGGCGGCCAGTTCGTCCAGGTGCATGTGCTGGTACGACTCGACCATCACCGCCAGGCCATCACCCACCGATGGGGTTTCCTGGAAGTTCTCGACCACGTAGCGGCCACGGTTGGCGGCGGCGACATAAGCTTCACGGCTGAGGTAGTAGTTGGCCACGTGGATTTCGTAGGAGGCCAGCAGGTTGCGCAGGTAAATCATGCGCTGCTTGGCGTCCGGCGCGTAGCGGCTGTTGGGGAAGCGGCTGGTGAGCTGGGCGAACTCGTTGTACGAGTCGCGGGCCGCGCCCGGGTCACGCTTGGTCATGTCCAGCGGCAGGAAGCGCGCCAGCAGGCCGCGGTCCTGGTCGAACGAAGTCAGGCCCTTCAGATAGTAGGCGTAGTCGACGTTCGGGTGCTGCGGGTGCAGGCGGATGAAGCGCTCGGCGGCAGACTTGGCGGCCTCGGGCTCGGAGTTCTTGTAGTTGGCGTAGATCAGCTCGAGCTGGGCCTGGTCGGCGTAGCGGCCGAACGGGTAGCGCGACTCCAGGGCCTTGAGCTTGTTCACGGCGCTGGTGTAGCTGGAGTTGTCCAGGTCGGCCTGCGCCTGCTGGTACAGCTCGGCCTCGCTGAGGTTCTCGTCAATGACTTCCTTGTTCGAGGAACAGGCAGCGGTGAGCCCGAGGATGGCGATCAGCAGCAGGTGTTTCACTTGCATGGCGGCTTGCGTCCCTTTGACGGCCGCTGTCTTGGGCGGTGCCGTCCTGTTATGATGAGCGCCCCCGGCCAAACCCCGGGGCAAAAGAAGCCGTATTTAACCACAAGCGCGCAGCCGAAACCAAAGGCTGAACGCCCGTCGATTCGAGCATGTCCGAGATCATTCAACTTAGCGCAGAGGTCCCGTCCGAACTGGGCGGCCAACGCCTCGACCAAGTCGCCGCCCAATTGTTCTCCGAGTACTCGCGCTCGCGCCTGTCCTCGTGGATCAAAGATGGCCGCCTGACCGTCGATGGCGCGGTGCTGCGGCCGCGCGACACCGTTCACAGCGGCTCCATCCTGGCCCTCGAAGCTGAGCAAGAAGCCCAGGGCGAATGGGTGGCCCAGGACATCGAGCTGGACATCGTCTATGAAGACGACCAGATCCTGGTGATCAACAAGCCCGCCGGGCTGGTGGTCCACCCGGCGGCCGGTCATCCCGACGGCACCCTACTCAATGCCCTGCTGCACCATGTGCCGGACATCGTCAACGTACCGCGTGCCGGTATCGTGCACCGTCTGGACAAGGACACCACCGGCCTGATGGTGGTGGCCAAGACCCTGCAGGCGCAAACCAACCTGGTCGACCAGTTGCAGAAGCGTTCGGTCAGCCGCATCTACGAGTGCATCGTGGTCGGCGTGGTGATCGCTGGTGGCAAGATCGACGCCCCGATCGGCCGCCATGGTGGCGAGCGCCAGCGCATGGCGGTCACTGACGGCGGCAAGCCGGCCGTCAGCCACTACCGCGTGCTCAAGCGCTTCCGCTCGCACACCCATGTGCGGGTCAAGCTGGAAACCGGCCGCACCCACCAGATCCGCGTGCACATGGCGCATGTCGGTTATCCGTTGGTCGGCGACCAGACCTATGGCGTGCGCTTCCGCATTCCACCGGCCGCCAGCGTGGCCATGGTCGAGGCGGTGAAGAACTTCCCGCGCCAGGCCCTGCATGCGCGCTTCCTGGCGTTGGACCACCCGACCACCGGTGAACGCATGGAATGGGCCTCGCCGCTGCCGGACGATTTCCTCTGGCTGCTGTCGCTGCTCAACGACGACCGCGAGAGCTTTATCGGATGAGCGGCCTGACGCCGGCGCTGATCATCCCCGACTGGCCGGCCCCGGCCTCGGTTCGCGCCTGCGTCACCACCCGCGAGGGCGGCGTCAGCCTGCCGCCCTACGAATCCTTCAATCTTGGCGACCATGTGGGCGATGACCCGCTGGCGGTTGCCGAGAACCGTCGCCGCCTCAGTGACGCGTTCGCCATCCAGCCCGCCTGGCTCAAGCAGGTGCATGGCCTGGTGGTGGCGGATGCCGACCCCGCCGTGGTCGCCGAAGCCGATGCCAGCTGGACCGACCAGCCGGGCATTGCCTGCACCGTGATGACCGCCGACTGCCTGCCTGCTTTGTTCTGCGACCGAGCCGGCACCCGTGTGGCGGCTGCCCATGCCGGCTGGCGCGGGTTGGCCGGTGGCGTGCTGGAGGCCACCCTTGACCGCCTGGCTACGCCGCCTGAAGAGGTACTGGTGTGGTTGGGGCCAGCGATCGGGCCGCAGGCGTTCGAAGTCGGTTTGGAGGTGCGCGATGCTTTCACGGCCGTGCATCCTGAAGCGGCTGATGCCTTTGTGGCGGGCGAGCGCCCGGGCAAGCTGATGGCCGATATCTACAAGCTGGCGTGCATTCGCTTGGCGGCACGAGGCATTACCGCTGTCTATGGTGGTGGGTTCTGCACGGTCAGCGACCCGCGCTTTTTCTCCTATCGTCGCACCCCGCGGGGTGGGCGCTTCGCTTCGTTGGTCTGGTTGCAGCCGTAAGGGCGCCTGCAGCCTTTCGCGGCTAAAGCCGCTCCTACAGGGGAGCGCAATCCTCTGTAGGAGCGGCTTTAGCCGCGAAAGGGGCGCAAAGCGCCCCCGGCCATTCCCCCGCCTGCTGACCTCTGTCAACCCCGCTAAGCTTGAATCTTCCAGAATCAGCCTTATCTATTGGTCATCTCAGGCAGGTTCATCATTACAGGTGCTGTCCATCGCTCCGCCTGCCCTTTAAAGGAAGGTATCCCCCATGCGAATAGACCGACTGACCAGCAAGCTGCAACTGGCATTATCCGATTCCCAATCCCTGGCCGTGGGCATGGACCACCCGGCCATCGAGCCCCTGCACCTGCTGCAGGCGCTGATCGAGCAGCAGGGCGGCTCCATCAAGCCGCTGCTGATGCAAGTGGGCTTCGACATCAACAGCCTGCGCAAGGCGTTGACCAAGGAGCTCGACCAACTGCCGAAAATCCAGAACCCCACCGGCGACGTGAACATGTCGCAGGACCTGGCGCGCCTGCTCAACCAGGCCGATCGCCTGGCCCAGCAGAAGGGCGACCAGTTCATCTCCAGCGAACTGGTGCTGCTCGCCGCCATGGACGAGAACAGCAAGGTCGGCAAGCTGCTGCTCGGCCAGGGCGTGAGCAAGAAGGCCCTGGAGAACGCCATCAACAACCTGCGTGGCGGCGCGGCGGTGAACGACGCCAACGCCGAGGAATCGCGCCAGGCCCTGGACAAGTACACCGTCGACCTGACCAAGCGCGCCGAAGAGGGCAAGCTGGACCCGGTGATCGGCCGTGACGACGAGATCCGCCGCACCATCCAGGTGCTGCAACGCCGTACCAAGAACAACCCGGTGTTGATCGGCGAGCCCGGCGTGGGCAAGACCGCCATCGCCGAGGGCCTGGCCCAACGCATCATCAACGGTGAAGTGCCCGACGGCCTCAAAGGCAAGCGCCTGCTGGCCCTGGACATGGGCGCGCTGATTGCTGGCGCCAAGTACCGCGGCGAGTTCGAAGAGCGCCTCAAAGGCCTGCTCAATGAACTGAGCAAGCAGGAAGGCCAGATCATCCTGTTTATCGACGAGCTGCACACCATGGTCGGCGCCGGCAAGGGCGAGGGCGCCATGGACGCCGGCAACATGCTCAAGCCGGCCCTGGCCCGTGGCGAGCTGCATTGCGTTGGCGCCACCACGCTCAACGAGTACCGCCAGTTCATCGAAAAGGACGCCGCCCTCGAGCGCCGCTTCCAAAAGGTGCTGGTGGAAGAGCCGAGCGAGGAAGACACCATCGCCATCCTGCGCGGCCTCAAGGAACGCTACGAAGTGCACCACAAGGTGGCCATCACCGACGGCGCGATCATCGCCGCGGCCAAGCTCAGCCACCGCTACATCACCGACCGCCAGCTGCCGGACAAGGCCATCGACCTGATCGACGAGGCCGCCAGCCGCATCCGCATGGAGATCGACTCCAAGCCTGAGGTGCTCGACCGCCTCGACCGTCGCCTGATCCAGCTGAAGGTGGAATCCCAGGCGCTGAAGAAAGAAGAGGACGAAGCGGCGAAGAAACGTCTGGAGAAACTCACCGAAGAAATCGACCGCCTGGAGCGTGAGTACGCCGACCTCGAAGAGATCTGGGCTTCGGAAAAAGCCGAGGTGCAGGGCTCGGCGCAGATCCAGCAGAAAATCGAGCAGGCCCGCCAGGAACTGGAAGCCGCCCGCCGCAAGGGCGACCTCAGCCGCATGGCCGAGCTGCAGTACGGGGTGATCCCGGACCTGGAGCGCAGCCTGCAGATGGTCGACCAGCACGGCAAGACCGACAACCAGCTGCTGCGCAACAAGGTCACCGAAGAAGAGATCGCCGAAGTCGTCTCCAAGTGGACCGGCATCCCCGTGGCCAAGATGCTCGAAGGCGAGCGCGAGAAGCTGCTGAAGATGGAAAGCCTGCTGCATGAGCGGGTGATCGGCCAGGATGAGGCGGTGACCGCTGTGGCCAACGCCGTGCGCCGTTCCCGTGCCGGGCTGTCCGACCCGAACCGCCCCAGCGGCTCGTTCCTGTTCCTCGGCCCCACCGGCGTGGGCAAGACCGAACTGTGCAAGGCGCTGGCCGAGTTCCTGTTCGACACCGAAGAGGCCATGGTGCGCATCGACATGTCCGAGTTCATGGAGAAACACTCCGTGGCTCGCCTGATCGGTGCTCCACCAGGCTATGTGGGCTATGAAGAGGGCGGTTACCTGACCGAGGCCGTGCGTCGCAAGCCGTATTCGGTGGTGCTGCTCGACGAGGTGGAGAAAGCCCACCCGGATGTGTTCAACGTGCTGCTGCAGGTGCTGGAAGACGGCCGCCTGACCGACAGCCACGGCCGCACCGTGGACTTCCGCAACACGGTGATCGTGATGACCTCCAACCTGGGTTCGGCACAGATCCAGGAACTGGCCGGTGACCGCGAGGCGCAGCGCGCTGCGGTGATGGACGCGGTGGGGTCGCACTTCCGTCCGGAGTTCATCAACCGCATCGACGAAGTGGTGGTGTTCGAGCCGCTGGGCCGCGAGCAGATCGCCGGCATCACCGAGATCCAGCTCGGTCGCCTGCGCGGCCGCCTGGCCGAGCGCGAGCTGTCGCTGAGCCTGAGCCCGGAGGCGTTGGACAAGCTGATCGCAGTCGGTTACGACCCGGTGTATGGCGCACGGCCGCTCAAGCGGGCGATCCAGCGCTGGATCGAGAACCCGCTGGCGCAGCTGATCCTGGCCGGCGAGTTCTTGCCTGGTGCGGCGATCACGGCGAAGGTGCAGGGCGAAGAGATAGTCTTTGCCTGATCACGGCAATCAATGAAGAGCCCCGCCTGTGCGGGGCTTTTTTTGCGTATTTGCCTGTACTGGCCTCATCGCGGGTGAACCCGCTCCTACAGGTCGCAAGGACTATGCTGACCCTGTAGGAGCGGGTTTACCCGCGAAGAGGCCCGCACAGGCCCAGAAAAACCGGTGCTTTTCGGGCTTTCCAGATAACTTGCTGAAAATTTTGAAAAAAATGCTTGCACAAAATTCAGAGTGCCCCTAATATTCGCCCCGCTGTCAGGCACTGAGCGAATCACCAGCAACATCGGAGATCGCAAAACAACTTACAAATCAGTAAGTTGAACGAAAAAAAGTGGTTGACAAGCAAAACGAAGAATGTAGAATAGCCGGCCTCAGCAGCGACAACGCGAAAGCGAAGCAGCTAAAGAGTTCGAAGCTAACACAGACTTCGAAGCAGTAAAGATGTACCGAAGTTCAGTTCCGCGATAGCTCAGTCGGTAGAGCAAATGACTGTTAATCATTGGGTCCCTGGTTCGAGTCCAGGTCGCGGAGCCAATCTCGGGGTGTAGCGCAGTCCGGTAGCGCGCCTGCTTTGGGAGCAGGATGTCAGGAGTTCGAATCCCCTCACCCCGACCATTTTCCGGGTCGTTAGCTCAGTTGGTAGAGCAGTTGGCTTTTAACCAATTGGTCGTAGGTTCGAATCCTACACGACCCACCATGTAAAAAGGGCATCTCGATTGAGATGCCCTTTTTCTTTTGCGGTTGAAAAGTGGTCTTCGGTTGTGATCGGGCGGGTTACCTGCACGTGTCGAACCGCTGGCAATTGCCTTTTTGAAACACGCTGAATTGGCTTGGTAACCTATCCGACTTCGAAGGGCGGCTATCATGCGCCGCGCTTCCCCCGCAATGCGGTGGAGAGGTTGGGTGTGTTCGACCACCTCACCGCGTTTTGTCGTTACATGGAAAGGATCTCCACAACCCAGTCGTTGCTGGAGCTCGTCAACTGAGTTTAGGGATGAATGGGTGATCTGGTTTCTGGAAGGGCAGTCGAGTCAACGTGATGTCATCGCTGGGGCCAAGCAAGCGCTTGCCTCCCAGGTGCGGGTCTTTGCCTCTCACAGGCAGAGCCGGCCAGAAGTCACCGGCGGTGCGGATGTCAGCCTCATGGAGCCGGTGGATACCGAAGCGCGGCTTGACTGGGTAATCGAGACAGCCGTCAGCCAGGGCATCAAGGTTGTCGTTGCCGGTCGCGAAGGCCGTGTCTTCGAAGCCCAGCGACAACGATTCGAAGCAGCAGGCCTGGATCTGGTCACCGGTGGCCTGTCGCTGCAAACCTTCGACCTGGTCGATGACAAAAGCCAATTCACCGCCGAAGCCGAGCGCGCAGGGCTGGCGTGCGTGCCGGCCATCACCGTGCTGGATGGCGAAGCACTTGGCGCGGCTTATGAACGCTTGCGCGCCAGTGGCGAGGTCTGCGTGAAGCCTGCCGTGGGCATCTATGGGCAAGGGTTCTGGCGCTTCAGGGAGGGTGCGGACCCGTTCCGTTGCTTCGCCAACCCGGATGCCCGTGAAGTGGATTTCCAGACTTACCTGCGCGCCTACCGTGCAGGTGCCGAACGCCCGCCCATGCTGGTCATGCCCTACATGGCCGGCAGTGAGTGCTCCATCGACATGGTGTGCGAGGACGGGCGCCCCGTGGCTCATGTCGGCCGCCGCAAGCAGGGCCTTTATCAGTGCTTCGAGCGTGACGGCGCCGCAGTCGAGCTTGCGTTGCAAGCGGCCAGGCATTTCCGCTGCGATGGGCTGATCAATGTCCAGACCCGGGACGATGCCAGCGGTATTCCCCATTTGCTCGAGATCAACCCACGTTACTCGGGTGGGATCGGCTACACCCGCCTGGCGGGCATCAACCTGCCAGGTATCTTCGCAGCCCGACGCCTGGGCATGGCGGAACCGGTCAGTGAATGGCGCCCGAATGTCAGGGTAAAGCCGGTGACGGTCGCGGTGGATATAGCAAGCTGATATTAAAACGCTGGCCAAGTTGTTACAATTTTGCCTCGGTGACATGGATAGAGTTTCAAGGAGCGAAGCAGGGATGATGGTGCTGGCGCCTGGCGCGAACACTACATTGGGGGCCATTCAGTGCTCCTGGTCACTGGAATGTGGCAATACCACGGCGTTTGGCGAGTACGCGGCGTGCGCATTGCTGCCCGTGGATGACAAGCGCCTGCCCAAGGGTGATGCCGCCCTGTTCCAGGTCGACCAGCCGTGGATGGAGTGGAGCGGCAGCCAGGAACGGATTGGCTGCAAGCTTGACCTTGGCAAACTGCCGGCAGGTGCCGACCGCGTGCTGCTGGTGGTCTACACCTTCTCTGCGGCAGGGCCGGTCAGTGAGCTGAAATCACTTCGGCTTCAGGTCGACAACCAGATCGAATTCACACCAGAGCTCGCCGATCACGGTGAGTCAGCGCTTATCATCGGTGAATTCTACTGCCGTAATCAGCAGTGGAAATTCCGCGCGTTGGCGGAAGGTTCCGCCTACGGGCTCTCGGCCCTGGGCCGAAGGATCGGGCTGTCGATCGATGATGCCCACCCCCTCCGAGGCCACAGCAGCGGGGGCTCGAACCGGGCCTGCTCCAGTGCCACCGGCACGGGTTTCGCCGTGACCGGCACGCACATCCTGACCTGCGCCCATGTGATCGAGGGCATGCAGGAAATCCACATCGCCTCCTTTGAAGGCCGTCACAAGGCCGACCCGGTGGTCGTCGACTCGCGCAACGACCTGGCGCTGTTGCGCATCCAGGGCGCGCCGCCGTTCAAACCGGTGAATTTCCGTGATGGGCAAGGCTGCGACCTGGGTGAAAACGTGGTCACGCTCGGTTTCCCCATGGCGGGCTTTGCCGGTGGTGGCATGCACGTGACCCAAGGCGGTGTTTCGGCACTGTTCGGGCTGCATAACGATGCCAGCCTGCTGCAGTTCACCGCCCCGATCCAGCCGGGCTCGAGCGGCAGCCCGCTGTTCGACAGTTCCGGCACCGTGGTGGGGATGGTGACCTCCACCGTCCCTGATGCACAGAACATGAATTTTGCCGTCAAGGCCGGGCTGGCCCTGGCTTTTCTCGATGCCTGTGGCATCACGGTTGCCCGCAACCCGACAGGGCAGTCCTACACAACCGCACAACTGGCCAGGGAGGGCCAGCAGTCGTTGTGGAAGATCGAGGCGCGCAACCCATAGCACCCCATTGAATAGAAACATCAGGATTTGGTGCGAGGGCTCGACCCGGCATCGGACTAGGAAGCCATTGATGGAAAGCAACGTAGTACCCACCTCCCTGTGCGTACAACTCAAGCGCGGTGTGCTTGAGGTCAAGATCCAGGACACCGTCCTGCCTGCGGCCGAACTGTTCGGCTTCGCCGAGCGCCGCAACCCCAAACGGGCATTCCTGTTCGTTTCCAAGGTACTGGGGCGTCATATCCCGGTGCGTCCCGCCGTGATGGCAGCCAGCTTCGACAGCCTGGCAGCGGAGATCCCCGATGATCTGCCAGGCCCGGTGCTGGTCATCGGCATGGCTGAAACCGCTGTCGGCCTGGGTGCCGGCGTGCATCGGGCCTACAGTGCCAAGCGCAATGATTGCGTCTATATCACCAGCACGCGTCACCCTCTCGGCACCGAGCTGTTCGCGAGGTTCGAGGAAGAGCACAGTCACGCCAGCGCCCACCTGATTCATTTGCCGACCGACCCCGAGACCCGTCAGCGGATGCTGCAGGCACGTTCGTTGATCCTGGTGGATGACGAGGCTTCGACCGGCAAGACGCTCATCAACCTCTACCAGGCACTGCTGGACGCCGGTCTGCAGCAGTTGGAGCGCGTGGTCACCTGCGTGCTGACCGACTGGTCGGCCGGCGCGGTCGGCCGGGCCATCGGCAGCCGGGCCCGTTCGGTCTCGCTGCTCGAGGGCAGCTACGCGTTCCACGAAGACCCGACAGCCCCGCTGCCGGACATGCCGGACGTCGGCGCCGTTTCCATCGGCGCGTGGCCGCTGTCGCCCAAAGGCGACTGGGGGCGACTTGGGGTTCGCCACGTCGAGGATACCCTGGCGCCCGGGCTGCAGGTTCGTCCTGGCGAGAAAGTCATCGTGATCGGCACCAGCGAGTTCGTCTGGCGGCCGTTTCTTCTGGCCGAGCGCCTGGAGCGTGCGGGTGCGGACGTGCACTTCAGCTCGACCAGCCGATCGCCGATCGCCCTCGGCCATGCCATTGGCCATGCCCTGTCGTTCTCGGACAACTATGGCCTGGGGATCCCCAATTTCCTCTACAACGTGCGCCCCGGTCAGTTCGACCGGGTGCTCCTCTGCTCGGAAACACCGGCCCCGGCGGTCTGCGCGCAACTGATCGAGGCGCTGGGCGCGGAGGTCATCGTCGATGAGCACTAAGCGCCCACTGGTGTTCGTCGATCTCGACGACACCCTGTTCCAGACTGCCCGGAAAATGCCCGAAGGCGTTGCCAGGGCGGTGGCGACACTGGATGTGAATGGCCAGCCCAACGGCTACATGACCCCGGTGCAGCAGGCGCTGGTCGACTGGCTGCTCGGTTCAGCCGATGTGGTACCGGTCACCGCGCGCAGTGTCGAGGCCTATAGCCGGGTGCGCCTGCCGTTCAGCCTCGGGGCGATCTGTTCCCACGGCGGCACCCTGCTGGGTGGCCAGGGGCAGTTGGACAGCGACTGGCATGGGGTCATGGTCGACGCACTGGCCCCCTTCCAGGAGCGCCTGAACACACTGAGCGAGACCACCCTGGCGATCGGTGACGCGCTTGGCTTCTCCCTGCGGGGTTGGGTGGTGGAGGAGAACGACCTGCGCCATTACGTGGTGACCAAGCACAACGGGGCCGATGACGCGGTATTGGCCACGGTGTTGGCCGAAGTTCGCCGACGCGGGTTGTTGGAGGGCATGCATGTACATGGCAACGGCAACAACCTGGCGTTCCTGCCGCAAGGCCTGAGCAAGCGCCTGGCAGTGGAGGAGTGGTTGCGCCGTGATCGCGCCCGGCACGGCGAGCGCCCGGTGCTGGGGTTCGGTGACAGCATCACCGACCTGGGTTTCATGAACCTCTGCCATCTGTGGGCAACACCGGCCAGCAGTCAGTTGGCCAATGCGGTCGAGGGCTTGCTGAATGACTGAGGCAATGGGCACGGTCGGCAGCGGCAGCTATGCGCCCGATGATGTGCATTTTCTGCTTCGCCCGATGCAGATGCAGGTAACCGACGTGGCTGAGAAGGAGCGGCTGATTCAATCCAATCAGAAGCACTACTCCGAAATGATCAGTCAGGAACATGCCCCGGACGAGGTCCACATGGGGCTGTATGCCAAGGCCCTGGCGCAGAATGGCCAGCGCATGGCGGCCGAGGTGCAGGCGTTGGCGCAGGCACTGGACGTCGCTTGTAGCGGCCCAAGTATCGCGCTGGTCTCGTTCGTGCGCGCCGGCCTGCCGCTGGGGGTCTTGTTGCGCCGCGCGCTGGTCGGGCTGGGGCGTGACGCTCACCACTACGGCGTCAGTATCGTCCGTGATCGCGGCATCGATCATGTGGCGCTGGAGATGATCATCCAGCGCCACGGCGCGCAGAACATCGTCTTCGTCGATGGCTGGACCGGCAAGGGGGCGATCGCGGGCGAACTGCGGCGCACCCTGGCAAGCGACATACGGTTCCAGGGCGAGCCGCGCCTGGTGGTGCTGGCCGACCCTTGCGGCCAGGCCTGGATGGCCGCCTCGGCGGAGGACTGGATCATCCCGTCCGGCATTCTGGGCGCCACGGTCTCGGGCCTGGTGTCGCGCTCGATCTGGCCCACCGATCGTGGCCTGCACGGTTGCGTGGTCTACGACCACCTGCGCGAGCACGACGTCACGCGCAGCTTCATCGAGCAGATTGAACACGAGCGCGGTCGCCTGGCCGCGGTGGCCCCGGTCGCCCCCTGGACTACTGAGGCGCGCGCGCGTTTGCAGGCGCAGGCGAGCACGGTGGTGCGTGATCTCGCGGCACGTTTTCAGATCGGTAACCTGAATCGGGTAAAACCCGGTATTGCCGAAGCGACGCGCGCCGTCCTGCGCCGCGTCCCCGACCATGTGCTGGTGCGCGACCGCGACGACCGCGACGTGCAGTTGCTGTTGCACCTGACCGAGCGTGCGGGAATCACCGTCGAAGCGTGCGGCGAGCAGCTCGGCCCCTATCGTGCGGTCACCATCATCCGGAGCGTCAACCGATGAAAAGGATTTCGCCGTTCGCGCTGGGCGCCACGTTGTACATGCCCGCCACGCGCTCCGATATTCTCGAGGTGGTGTTCGGCATCCGGTTCCCCGAGCTGCGCTCGCTGGTGGTCTGCCTCGAAGATGCCGTGGCTCAGACCGACGTGGACAGTGCATTGGCCAACCTGCGCACCCTGCTGCGGGAGATCGATGCCCGTGGTGGGCGCAGTGACGGTGGCCCGCTGTTGTTCGTGCGGCCACGTGATGCCCGGATGGCGGCGGTGCTCAATGACTGGCCGCTGATGAAACATGTCGATGGGTTCGTGGTGCCCAAGCTGACGCTGGACAGCCTCGTCACCTGGGAGCGGGCGGTCAGCAACCCTGAGCTGCGGCTCATGCCGACCCTGGAAACCGCCGACGTCTACAACCCTGGCGCCATGACCGAACTGGGGCAGGCGCTCAAGGAAAGCCTCGATCAGCGCATCATCGCCCTGCGCATCGGTGGCAACGACCTCATGGGCTGCCTGGGCTTGCGCCGCAACCCGGCGACCACGCTGTACGCCACCCCCATGAGCTATGTGATCCCCATGCTGGCCGGCGTCATGGGCGCCCAGGGCTTCGCGCTGACCGCGCCGGTGTTCGAGCAATTGGCCTCGCCGCACCTGTTGCAGGAAGAGCTCGAGCTGGACATTGCCCATGGCCTGGTCGGCAAGACGGCGATCCACCCCAACCAGATCAGCCTGATCCAGGACACCCTGCGGGTCAGCCTGGAGGACCTCAATTGCGCCCGGCTGATCGTCAACGATGTGGCGCCGGCGGTATTCAGGCACAACGACGCGATGTGCGAGCCGGCGACCCATTTCAAGTGGGCGCAGAACATTCTCGAGCGTGCGCGCTGGCATGGCATCAAGCCTGCCGAGCCCGGCACACATGAGCCCGGCATGCGCCTGGCGGAGGTCCTTTGATGAGCCTGGGCATGCTGGAAGCAGGCCCGAAAGGTGCCAAGGTGCTGTCGGTGTTCGACTTCGACGGCACACTCACCCGGCACGACAGCTTCGTGCCGTTCCTGCAATTTGCCTTCGGCAAGCGCGAGTTCTCGCGGCGCCTCCTGCGGATGGCCCTGCCCAGCCTCAGGTACGTGGCGCGGGGCATGAGCCGCGACGACCTCAAGGCGCAGCTTGTCCGCACCTTCCTGACCGGTGTGCAGGCCCAGTGGCTGACGCACAAGGCCGAGCTGTTCTGCCTGCGCGCCTGGCCCCGGCTGATGCGCCCGACCGGCCTGCACGCGGTAGCCGCCGAACTGGCGTCCGGCGCCCAGGTGACGCTGTGCTCGGCATCGCCGGCACTGGTGCTGCGGCCCTTCGCCGAACGGCTGGGGGTCAGGTTGATCGGTACCGAACTGGAAGTGCTCGACGGCAGGCTGACCGGGCGCATCAGCGGCAACAACTGCCGGTGCGAACACAAGGTGCTGCGCCTGACCGCCGAGTACGGCCCGCTCACCGAATACCGCTTGCGCGCCTGGGGCGACACCCGCGGCGATCACGAACTGCTCGCCGCCGCGCAAGACCCGCACTGGCGACATTTTCATCCGGCGTGGCGGCGTACGCGTCCGCGCTTCAACACGGCAGGGAGCCAGGGACCGGCAAGGACCACGGGCTCCCACTTGCACACTGACGATCAACAAGGAGCGTAATCATGGCACTCACCCTGAGCAAGAATCAGAGCATCTCGCTGGAAAAGACCGCCGGAACTGGCCTGACCACTGTCAGCCTGGGCCTGGGCTGGGATCCAGTGAAAGCCACCGGTGGCTTCTTCAGCAAGCTGCTGTCCGGTGGCAGCAACGACTCGATCGACCTGGATGCCTCGTGCATCGTGCTCGATGGCGATTTCCAGCCCGTCGACGTGGTCTGGTTCCGCCAATTGACGTCGCGGGACGGCTCGATCAAGCACTCCGGCGACAACCTCACCGGTGAAGGTGATGGTGATGACGAAACCATCTATGTCGACCTGCAGCGCCTGCCGGCTGACGTGAAGCACCTGGTGTTCACCGTCAACAGCTTCCGTGGGCAGACCTTCGACCAGGTCGAGAATGCCTACTGCCGCATCGTCAACGAATCGGGCAAGCGTGAGCTGGCGCGTTTCAACCTGGCGGAAAAAGGCAGCCATACCGGCGTGGTCATGGCGAGCCTGAGCCGCGGCGGCAACGGTTGGGAGTTCAAGGCGATCGGCCGTTCCATGAACGGTCGCACGGCCGAGGACCTGGTAAACCTGGCCATCGACGCGGTGCGCTCATGACGACCTTGGCTCCGGGCGGCAATGCGCCGGTAGCCTCTGGCCAACTGCGTGTCGATATCAGCTACTCACCGATCGCGGGCGCGGACATCGATATTTCCGCATTCGCGCTCACGCCATCCGGCAAGGTGCGTGGCGATGGCGACATGTGTTTCTACGGCCAGACCAGCATCCTCGGTGGCGCGGTCCAGCTGGTTTCGTCCGCCAGTGGCCGGGTCGAGTTCACGCTCGACCTGGGGCGGGTCGACCCTGCGGTGGAAAAGGTCGCGCTTACCGCGACCATCTACGAGAACAAGGCAGCGTTCGACCGTGTCAGCACCCTGGCATTGACCGTGTCCGGTGGCATCGAGGCTCAGATCCCGACCCGTGGCATGAGCGAAACGGCGTTGATCCTGGGCGAGTTCTACCTGCGCCAGGGCGCCTGGAAGTTCCGTTGTGTCGGGCAGGGCTTTGCCGGTGGCCTGGAGCCGTTGGCCCGGCACTTCGGGGTCGACATTGCGGCGCCAAGCCCGGCGCCGACACCGGCCCCGGCCCCGGCCCCGGCTGTCGCGCCACCGCCAGCGCCCAAGCCTGCGATCAGCCTGAGCAAGGTCACCCTCGACAAGACCCGTTCGAGCATCAGCCTGGAAAAGACCGCTGCCGGGTTCGGCGAGATCAAGGTCAACCTGAACTGGAACCAGGGCCAGAGTGGCGGTGGCCTGCTCGGTGGCCTGCTGGGCAAACGCAATGCGATCGACCTGGACCTGGGTTGCCTGTTCGAAATGCAGGATGGCTACAAGGGCGCGATCCAGGCGCTCGGCAGGCGCTTTGGCGACCTGCGCGAAGAACCTTACATCCAGCTGATGGGCGACGACCGCACTGGCGCGGTGACGGGCGGTGAATGGCTGCACATCAACGGCCAGTTCTGGAGCGAAGTCAAACGCATCCTGATCTTCGCGTTCATCTACGACGGTGCGCCCAACTGGCGAGCCACCGACGGCGTGGTGACCATTTTCGTGCCAGGCCAGCCCGAGATCGAAGTGCGCATGAACGAGGAAGGCGGCCGCCACGGCATGTGCGCGATCGCCTTGCTGGAAAACGTCAACGGTGCCGTGAGGGTTTCGCGCCGTGTCGATTTCCACCCGGGCCACCAGGACATGGACCGCGCCTACGGCTGGGGCATGAACTGGAAGGCCGGCTCCAAATAACCATCGGATCAAGGCGGGCCGCGTGGCCCGCAACGAGGGAAGCAGCATGCTCGAATGGCTGAAAACCAATGCGGCCAAGGCCCGGGAAACACTGACGACGGAAGTCGCCAAGTACAAGAACCGGACCTTCATGGAGGCGATCGCCAACGGTTGCGCGCTGATGTCGGCGGCGGACGGCGAGATCAAGTCCGAAGAAAAAATGAAGATGACCGGCTTCATCAACAACTCCGCGGAGTTGAAGGTGTTCAACCTGACCGATGTGATCAAGGTGTTCAGCGACGCCTGCGCGAAGTTCGAATTCGACTTCCAGATCGGCCAGGCCGAAGCCTTGAAGGCCATCAGCAAGGTCAAGGGCAAGGACGGCGAAGCGCGCCTGCTGGTCCGCGTGGTGTGCGCTGTCGGGGCTTCCGATGGCGACTTTGATAGCAAGGAAAAGGCCGTCGGGCGCCTGATCTGCCTGGAGCTGGGCCTCAACCCGGCTGATTTCGAACTTTAAGGACTTCGACTGTGGAAACGACAATTGGCTTCCCACCGCTGACCATGGCGGTATTTGTCGGCATCGCGCTGGGCGCGCTGCTGCTGGACATGGTCACTCACCGCGATGACAAGCCCATCACCCTCGCCGGGGCGTCGATCTGGTCGCTGTTCTGGGTGGCGATTTCGCTGGCGTTTGCCGCATTCCTCTACGTTCAGCACGGGCCGCAGGTGGCCAGCCTGTTCGTCACCGGCTATGCCCTGGAAAAAGTGCTGTCGGTCGACAACCTGTTCGTGTTCATGGCCATCTTCGCCTGGTTCAAGGTGCCGGACGGCCTGCGCCACCGCATTCTCTACTGGGGCATCATCGGTGCCATCGTGTTCCGTGGCGTGTTCGTCGCCATCGGTACCGGCCTGTTGGCGTTCGGCCCGTGGGTCGAGATCGTCTTCGCGCTGATCGTGGCGTGGACGGCGGTGATGATGCTCAGAAGCGGCGGTGACGATGAAGAAGAGGAAGACTATTCCCAGCACATCGCCTATCGCTTCGCCAAGAAGCTGTTCCCGGTCTGGCCCAAGCTGTATGGCCACAACTTCTTCGTCAGCCGCAAGAAGCTCGAAGCCGAAGTGCAAAAGCCCGAGAACAAAGGCATGAGCCTGGCGGCCAAGGGCGGCCTGTTCGCCACGCCGCTGTTCCTGTGCCTGGTGGTGGTCGAGGTGTCCGATGTGCTGTTCGCCTTCGACTCGGTCCCGGCGGTCATCGCGGTCAGCCGTGAACCGCTGATCGTGTACTCGGCGATGCTCTTCGCGATTCTTGGCCTGCGTACCCTGTACTTCGTGCTCGAAGCCCTCAAGCGCTACCTGGTGCACCTCGAGAAGGCAGTCATCGTGCTGCTGTTCTTCATTGCCGCCAAGCTTGGCCTCAATGCCACCGACCACCTGTTCCACCACGGTATCAGCATCGACCCGAACACCAGCCTGATCATCGTGCTGGCGGTTCTCGCCATCGGCATCCTGGCCAGTGTGCTCTTCCCGGAAAAGGAAGAGACCCCGGCCGCAAACGCTTAACTCAGTAGCAATCACAAGGAGTTGTTCTCATGGCACTGACTCTTCAAAAGGGCGGCAACCTGTCCCTGTCGAAAACCGACCCAAGCCTGACCAAGATCCTGGTCGGCCTGGGCTGGGACCCACGCGCCACCGACGGTACCGAGTTCGACCTGGACGCCAGCGCCTTCCTGCTGAACGCCAGCGGCAAGGTCCGCAGCGAAGCCGACTTCATCTTCTACAACCAGCTGCGCAGCCAGGACGGTTCGGTGGAGCACACCGGCGACAACCGTACCGGTGCCGGCGACGGTGACGACGAAGTGGTCAAGGTCGACCTCAGCCGCGTGCCTGCGGACGTCGACAAGATCGCCTTCACCGTGACCATCCATGACGCCGATGCGCGCCGCCAGAACTTCGGCCAGGTCGGCAACTCGTTCATCCGCATCGTCAACGAAGTGACCGGTGTCGAGATCGTGCGTTACGACCTGGCCGAGGATGCCTCGACCGAGACCGCGATGATCTTCGCCGAACTCTATCGCAACAACGGCGAGTGGAAGTTCCGTGCCGTCGGCCAAGGCTACACCGGTGGCCTGCGTGCCCTGGCCAATGGCTACGGCATGAACTTCTGATCGCCCATCCACCATCGAGCAAGGAATACACACCATGGCTGTAAGTCTGTCCAAAGGCGGTAACGTCTCCCTGTCCAAGGAAGCTCCAGGTCTGAGCGAAGTCATCGTTGGCCTGGGCTGGGACCCACGCGTGACCGACGGCACCGAGTTTGACCTCGATGCTTCGGTGTTCGTTACCGGTGAGAACGGCAAGGTGCTGAGCGACGCCGGCTTCATCTTCTACAACAACAAGAAGTCCGCCGATGGCTCCATCGAGCACCTGGGCGACAACCGTTCGGGCCAAGGCGAAGGCGATGACGAGCAAGTTGTCGTCAAGCTCACTGCCCTGCCTGGCGATGTGAAGAAGCTGGTGTTCGCCGTGACCATTCACGACGCCGAAGGCCGCAAGCAGTCGTTCGGCCAGGTATCGAACGCCTACATCCGCGTGCTGAACAAGGCTGACGGCAAGGAAATCGCCCGTTACGACCTGTCCGAAGATGCCTCCACCGAAACCGCGATGATCTTCGGTGAGCTGTATCGCCACAACGACGAGTTCAAGTTCAAGGCCATTGGCCAAGGCTTTGCCGGTGGCCTCAAGCCGCTGGCCGAAGCCCATGGCGTGAACATCGGCTGATTCATCTTCGGGTGAAGAAAAGCCCCGGCCTGGCCGGGGCTTTTTTGCATCGACAGTCAGGGAAAGGATTCAGCCACGGGCCGGATCGACCAGGTATCAACAGGAAGCGAAGGGCATGATCAGCAAGAGCATCAAATGGGGTTTGGCTTTGGGTGGGGTGCTGGCGCTGGCCGGCTGCGATGCCATGACCGACTACAAACTCTCCATGGCCAGGCAGGCATTGCGGGAGGAATGCTTCGGCAACTTCACCAACAGCTGCGTGAGCAAGACCATCGACTTCAACATCCAGGTGCTGGAGGCTGTTCCGCTTGCCGGCGCGAAGGACAAGGAAGGGCTGATCGCCCTGTTCGGCGACAAAGGCTGGGCGCTCTACCTGGAGGCCGAGGAGGAGGTCAAGGACGAGGTGATCAAGGTATTGGAGAAGAAACGCCCTGGCATCTTCTCGCGCTGGGTGCTTGGCGATGCCCAACCGTTCGATGGCAAAGGTGTCATCGAATTCGCACCAAGCGACCTGCAAGAGATCCAGGCCCAGGTCGAGCGTGTCTACATCAAAAAGGTCAAGGCCGCCGGCCTGCAACCGGACAAGGCCGCCGCCGCCAAATACGGCGAGACGCAGGGCCAGGCCCCGGCCCCAGCCGCACCTGAACCTGCGGCCGCACCCGTGGTGGCCGCCGCGCCGGTACTCACGCCCCCTGCTAGCGCCAATCGCGCGTACGTCACCCTCGACGCCGCCATGCAAGCCCTGATCGCGCAGGAAATTGCCAGCGACGGCGGCAGCGAATACCCGGAAGGTCGCCAGCAGGTTCAGCTCGACCTGAACGGCGATGGCGTGGAGGACGCGGTGGTGCTCTACACCATCGAAGGGCAGGGCGGCGGCAACAGCGCCTACCAGACGCTAGCCGCCTACTATCACGGCAGCGATGGCTGGCAGTTGCAGCAGACCTTGGTCGTCGGTGGTGCCACGCAGCTGCAGCGTGCCGGCCCCGAGACGATCACCGTGAAGGTGCTGTCCCATGCCGATGACGACCCACGCTGCTGCCCGAGCCTGGAGACCGACGTGAAGTACCGCTGGACCGGCACGACCTTCGCCGAACTGCCGGCGCCGCGCCAGAACGCCGGCTGACAAGCAGGGCTCAGGCGACGATACCTTTGCCTGCGGCGTCCTTCAGCCAGGCGGGGAACTCCGCCATCAACTGGTCGTAGAGTTGCTCCTCGCTGACCTGGTGGAGATCGTCCAGGGCGAAGAACCCGCAGTTGTCGACGACTCGGCCCGGCATGTCATCGAGCTTTTCAAGGATGCCGTAGCCCCTGCCACCGAGGCCCACGAACTGCCAGAAGAGCGGCAGCTTCGCCGCCTCGGTCATCAGCCGGGTGATCTTGCGGTTTTCCGAGACACCGCCGTCGGAGATGAACAGCACGAACACCGGGGAACGGTCGCCCGAGGCGAGGTAGTGTTCGATGACCTGCTCCATCACCCTCGGTTCGTCGTTGAGGCGGCGGCCGACATCCCAGTCGCGCCAGCCGTCATGGTCGGTGTCGATGAACGCTTTGTGGTTGGCGAGGGTGATGCACGACAGCTTCTGCGGTTTGGCGGCAAAGGCCCAGCAGTCGATGGCGCCGTCGTCGTCGAAATGCACGGCCAGCGGCAGCAGGCGATTGACCACTTCCTGTACACGGCCTCGGGAGTATTGGCCGTTCATCGAGCCCGACGCATCGAGGACCAGCGCGACCCGTGCTTTCACCTGGTCCAGCTTGGCCTTTTCCAGGCTGACCTGGGCTTTCTTCGCCAGGCTGACCAGGTGTGGGGCACTGGCCGCCACTTTCTTCTCCAGCGACAGGGTCGTCACCTGGACCGGTGCCGGTGCCGGTGCCGGCTCGTCGGCGACTTCAGCGCCGAAATGCCTGACCAGCGCGGCCAGCCCCTCGTTGAACCCCTGAAGGTTGGACATCAGGCGCCATTGGCCATCCTTGCGATAGATGTCCGCCACCATGATGGCCTTTTCGTTAGCGAACGTCGCCCCGGAGAACGGGCAGGTGGCCACGGCGCGTCCGCCGGCATCCTTGATCGTGAAGGTGCTGGCCTGCAGGTCGCGCATGGCGCCATGGCCATCAATGGCCGCAGTGAACACCAGGCGCTCGATGCTGGCAGGCAGGCGGGCGAGGTCGAGGGCGAATTCCCCAGGCATGGCCTGGCGTACGCTGGCGCAGGGGCTGGCGGGTTGGTTGAAGAACACCATGTAGCGATCGTCCGACAGCTTGCCCTGGGCATCGAGGCCGAAGCAGGCGCAGTCCACCGTGTGTGGCGAGGCGATATTGAGGGAAAACGACAGGGCCTGGCCCTGGATGAGGTTGGACAATGGCAGGCGTTGTCCTTGGTTGATCTGCATGAAGCACTTCCTTGAGATACCGCGTCCTGTTGCGCGCGGTGTGAGCCTGACCTATCGAGGCGCCGCTGGGAAGCCCTGCGGTACGCCGATACCCGTTCGTCGGCGCGCGGCGAGCCGATGAATGCGCACTTCGCGCGGGCTGTGCGGTTTTCTTGCTAGCATGCGGGCACTACTCGCAGGAGCGCCGCGCATGTCCCTCAAAGCCCGTGTTTTCATCGCTACCAGCCTGGATGGCTACATCGCCCGTGAAGACGGCGCCCTCGACTGGTTGATGGGGGCGACCCAGTCCACCGATGACCATGGCTATGCGGGGTTCATGGCGGGGGTCGATACGCTGGTGATGGGGCGTGGCACCTTCGACAAGGTCATGACCTTTGGCCAGTGGCCCTATCCTGATGTGCGCGTCGTGGTGGTCAGCAGCACCCTGCCTGCGTTGCCTCAACACTCACCCGAGCGGGTCGAGTTGCATCCCGGGCCGATCCCCGCCTTGCTCGAGCACTTGGAAACCACGGGCGCGAAGAGCCTGTACCTGGATGGCGGCAAGCTGATCCAGGGGTTCTTGCGCGAGGGGTTGGTGGATGAACTGACCATCACCCGCATTCCCGTGCTGCTGGGGCAGGGGATTCCGTTGTTCGGCGGGTTGGCGAAGGATGTGCTGTTGCAGCACATGAGGACGACCAGCTACGAGAGTGGGTTCGTGCAGAGCACGTATCGCGTGGTGCGTTGAATCGCTGGGGCCGCTATGCGGCCCTTTCGCGGCACAAGGCCGCTCCTACAGACGATCGCGTCCCCTGTAGGAGCGGCCTTGCGCCGCGAAAGGGCTGCGCAGCAGCCCCAGGATCTCAAAGCCTCAGTGCAACTTGAGCCGCGGCTCGGTCCCGCGCCCAATCTTGCTGCCCAGCATCATCATCGCCGTGCGGAAGAACCCATACAGCGCCATCTGGTGCATCCGGTACAGTGACACATAGAACATCCGCGCCAGCCAGCCCTCCAGCTTCACGCTGCCCATCAGGTTACCCATCAGGTTGCCCACCGCCGAGAACCGCGACAGCGACACCAGCGAGCCGTAGTCCTTGTACTCGTAGGTTGGCAGCGCCTTGTTCTCCAGGCGCGCCTTCAGGCTCTTGGCCAGCAGCGAAGCCTGCTGGTGCGCGGCCTGGGCCCGTGGCGGCACGTTGCGGTCGCTGCCCGGTTGCGGGCAGGCGGCGCAGTCGCCGAAGGCGAAGATATTGTCGTCGCGGGTGGTCTGCAGGGTCGGGCGCACCACCAACTGGTTGATGCGGTTGGTTTCCAGGCCGTCGATGTCCTTGAGGAAGCCCGGCGCGCGAATGCCCGCCGCCCACACTTTCAGGCTGGCCTGGATCACTTCGCCGGCCGCCGTCTTCAGGCCATCCTCGGTCACTTCGCTGACCGCGGCGTTGGTCATCACCGTCACCCCGAGTTTTTCCAGGGTCTTGTGCACCGGCACGCTGATGCGCTCCGGCAGCGCCGGCAGTACCCGTGGGCCGGCCTCGATAAGGGTGATGTGCATGTCCTTCGGCTGGATCTTGTCCAGGCCATAGGCCGCCAGCTCGTGGGCAGCGTTGTGCAGCTCGGCCGCCAGCTCGACACCCGTGGCGCCGGCGCCGACGATGGCCACGCTGATCTTCTCGCTGGCCACATCGCCCGCGTGGGCGCGCAGGTAGTGGTTGAGCAGCTGCTGGTGGAAGCGCTCGGCCTGCTTGCGGCTGTCGAGGAACAGGCAGTGCTGCGCCGCGCCCAGGGTGCCGAAGTCGTTGGTGTTGCTGCCCACGGCGATCACCAGGCTGTCGTAGCCGATGGTGCGCGCAGGCAACAGCTCGCGGCCCTCGTCGTCGAGGGTCGCGGCTAGCTGGATCAGTTTGCTTTCACGGTCCAGGCCGCTCATGCGCCCCATCTGGAAGTTGAAGTGGTTCCACTTGGCCTGGGCCACGTAGTTCAGTTCGTCTTCCGAGGAGTTCAGCGAGCCGGCCGCCACTTCGTGCAGCAGTGGCTTCCAGATGTGCGTCAGGTTGGCATCAACCAGGGTGATCTCGGCCTGTTTGCGCTTGCCCAGGGTTTTACCCAGGCGGGTCGCCAGTTCCAGGCCGCCGGCGCCGCCGCCGACAATCACGATGCGATGAGTCATGGGGATATCTCACAAGTTTTACGGAATTCGTGGGCACAAGGCCCGGCCGCGCCTGGCAGGAGGGGAGGGCGAGCGCAAGGCAGCTCATAGCACCAGTCCACTCAGCAGGCGGCTCAACAGGCCCAGACCGATGGTCACGGCCACCACCAGCAACAGGAGCAGCAACGGCCGGAAAGGCCTGCGCTCGACACGATGCTGCGGGGCACTCAGGTACTCATCGACGCGACGCTGATCTTCAGGGTTCAGGCGGCTGGTCATGGTGGGCCTCGTCAGATAGACGTTTGTGGATGCGCAAACGCTACAGCGCTCACGCAAACGCATGAATCGAATGATAATGCTTTCTATCCCTGGCGCCGAGTGTACGTGATCGCAAAGACACCCGGCACTGGATCAAAGACTGATCCCGACGTCGAACACGATGCTGCGCCCCAGGTTGCCGCGCAGGAAATCCGGTGCGTCCGGGTGGGCGAACAACACCCGGGCGAAGGTCGGCCCTACCAGCGACAGCGACCGCCAACCCTGGCGCAGGTATTCGGTGGGCGGCGGGAAATGGCTGTTGAGGTCGAGCACCTCGCGCTTGAGGCTGGCGAAGGCGATGATGTCCAGCTCGCCCAGGTCGAGCCCGCGTTCGCGGTAGTTGTGCGATTTCTTGCGCAGCGTCGGTGCCAGGCGCGCCAGCAGCTCCTGGGCGCTGATCCTTCGGGGCCGCTGCTCGCGGCGCACCAGCTGGGCCAGGGAAAACGCGCTGCGCCGCCGTTGCAGCTCCTCGCGCCATTCATCGTTGAGCCGCCGGCCCTCGTCGAGCACGAAGAACACCTCGAACGCCGCGTCGCGGAACAGCACGTCCGGCGGCTCCTGCCCGGCCGGGGTGAAGTCCTCGCTGCGGTAGGGAATGTTCAGCCCTTGCAGCAGGCGCTGGCAGACCCAACGCTCGCGTTCCCATTTGCGGGCATTGGACAGGAACGCATTGGCTTGTTCGGCCTGGATGGTAAGCAGGCGCAGGTAGTCTGAGTCATCCATGGGGACAAGCTTAGTCGCTAATTGATGACGGTAAGATGCTGTTTGTGCGTGGGAATCAGCCCAGCACCAGCCATTGCTGCACGACCCCGAACAGGTGCAGCAGCCCGCCACCCACACAAATCGCCGAACTGACCGCGATAAAACGCCGGCTGTGCCCGGTGCCGGCCAGCAGCAGCGGCCCCAGCAGGCCACGGGCCAGGTACACCAGGGTGATCAGGCAGATGATCGGCATCAGCAACGGCAAGGGCGCGATCATGCCGGCCGCCGACAGCGCGTAGGCGGCCCAGACCAGCAGTACCGATGCGATCACCAGGGTGACCAGGGCAGGGTAGGCGCGCCCTTGTTCGGCGGCCCGGGCCATGCGCTCGCCTGCGCCAAACAGACGGTACCAGCGCGGGCCCACGGCGATGACCAGCAGGTGCAGTACCCCCGCGGTGGCGCTGAACAGCGCGCCCAGCAGCAAGGGCAGGTTGATGCCTTCGGTCATCGGGGATGCGTCCTGCAGCGAAAGGAGGTGCCAGCCTATAGCAACCGGACGAAAGGGAGAATGGGTGTAGACTCAGGCTTGTCCACATGGCCGACAGGGATAGTGTTCAGGTGATCAGCGCACAGGTCTTGTCCAGCACCAGCCTCACCCTTGGCTGGCTCGGTTACGTGCCCCTGCTGGTCTGGGCTGCCAGCCGCACGCGCTGGGTGGAGCTGTTCACCGACTCCCGCCGCCAGCACCTGCTGTTTGGCACGGTGTTCTGTCTGTTCGTGCTGTGGCTGGTGCGGCGCGATTTCGATACCGGCGTGTCGTACCACTTCATCGGCATGACTGCCGTGACCCTGCTGCTGGACTGGCCGCTGGCAGTGCTCGGTGGCTTCCTGGCCCAGCTCGGCCTGTTGCTGCTGGGCCGCCAGGACCTCGCCGCCATTGGCGTCAACGGCCTGCTGATCGTCGGCTTGCCGGTGCTGGTCACCGAGGTGTGCGCGATCCTGGTCGAGCGTGCCCAGCCGCGTAACCTGTTCGTGTATATCTTCTGTTCCGGGTTCTTCCCCGCCGCGCTGACCGTGCTGGTGTGCCTGGCGGCTGGGCTGGGGTTGCTGTGGATGGACGAGCGTTTCGCCATGCCCGAGTGGCTCAGCGACTTCGTTGGTTATCTATGGCTGATGATGTTCCCCGAGGCGTTCATCAACGGCACGGTGATCAGTGCCCTGGTGGTGTTTTGCCCGGAGTGGCTGGAAACGTTCAACCGCACTCGTTATTTGCAGGCGCCGTGGAAGGATGAAGAACGGTGATGCTTTCTGGGGCTGCTTTGCAGCCCTTTCGCGGCACAAGGCCGCTCCTACAGGCGATCGCATTCCCCTGTAGGAGCGGCCTTGTGCCGCGAAAGGGCCGCAAAGCGGCCCCAACAACGTCGAACCAATCAGCGCTCCGAAAGCACCTGCCTCAATGCCGCGGCTCCAGATCCCCCGAATACAACTCATCCTCGGACTCTTCCGCCCCCGCAATCTTATGCTCCTCGGCCGCCCAGGCCCCCAGGTCGATCAACTTGCACCGATCCGAGCAAAACGGCCGGAACGGGCTCTTCTCCCCCCATTCCACGGGCGCCCCACAGGTCGGGCAATCAACGGTCATCGGCTGGCTCATGGCTGGCCTCCTCGCAAAGTCAGGTAAAAGTGGTGCAGGCGGTCGATCTCGTCGTGCAGCGATTGCAGGTCACGATCGTTGACCACCACGTCATCGGCATGGCGCAGGCGCTCTTCCCGGGCCAGCTGGGCCTTGAGAATCGCCTGCACCTGCTCGGGGCTGGTGTTGTCCCGCTGCAGGGTGCGCTGCACCTGCAACTCGGTCGGCGCATCGATCACCAATATGCGCTGGGTCTTGCTGAACTGCCCCGACTCGATCAACAGCGGCGACACATACACCGCATAGGGCGTCTCGGCCTTGGCCAGGTAGCTGAAGATCTCCTGGCCGATCAACGGGTGCAGCAGTTGCTCCAGCCATTGCCGTTGCGCAGGATCCGCGAAGATCTGCTGGCGCAAAGCGCCACGGTCGAGCTGGCCATCCTCCAGCAGCACGCCAGGGCCGAAGCGCTCGACGATGCGGGCCAGGGCAGGGCGCCCCGGCTCGACAACCCAGCGCGCGGCCTGGTCGGCATCGACCAGGTGCACGCCCAGCTCGACGAAACGCTCGGCGGCGGCGCTCTTGCCGCTGCCGATGCCGCCGGTCAGGCCGAGAATCCAGGGGGTGAAAGGCGCTGTGCTCATCAGGTTCCAAGCAGTTGCAGGTAAGAAGCGACTATTTCATCACCCCAGAGCACGGCGATCCACCCCGCAGTGGCCAGATAAGGCCCGAAAGGCAGCGCAGCGCCCATTTGTGTGCGCTTCAAACGCACCAGCGTCAGCCCGACCAGCGCCCCTACCAGGGAGGCCAGCATCAAAGTCAGCGGCAAGATCTGCCAACCGCCCCAGGCCCCGAGCATGGCCAGCAGCTTGAAGTCGCCAAAGCCCATGCCCTCCTTGCCGGTCACCAGCTTGAACACCCAGTACACCGCCCACAGGCTCAGGTAACCCGCCACCGCGCCCCACACCGCGTCGGCCAGCGGCACCAGCAGCCCGAAGGCATTGACCACCAGCCCCAGCCACAACAGCGGCAGCACCAGCACATCCGGCAGCAACTGGTGCTCGGCATCGATCAGGCTCAAGCCGATCAGCCCCCAGGTCAGCAGCATCACCACCAGCGCTTCCACCCCCGGCCCGAAATGCCAGGCCACCAGCAGCGACAGCAGGGCGGTGGCCATCTCCACCAGTGGATAACGCGCACTGATCCGCGCCTTGCACCCCGAGCAACGCCCGCGCAAGGCCAGGTAACTCAACACCGGAATGTTTTCCCACGCCCGGATCGGGCGCTGGCAGTGAGGGCAACGCGACGCCGGCAGGCACAGGTCGAAGCGCTCGTGCTCGGCCTGCGGCAGCCCCAGCACCTCCTGCGCCTCGCGCTGCCACTGGCGCTCGAGCATCAGCGGCAACCGGTACGCCAGCACATTGAGAAAACTGCCCACCAGCAACCCCAGCACCGCGGCCAGGGCGTAAAAGAACGGCGGATGATCGACGATTACGGCCCAGGCATTCATGTTCAGATCAGGCTACCCAACTGGAAGATCGGCAAGTACATCGCCACGACAAGGCCCCCCACCAGCAGCCCGAGGATCAGCACGATGGCCGGCTCCAGCAGCGTGGTCAACTGCTCCAGCGCCTGGCTCACCTGCTCTTCGTAATGTAGCGCGGCCTTGTCCAGCATGGTGTCGAGGGTGCCGCTGGCCTCGCCGACCGCCACCAGCTGGCGCAGCAGCGGCGGGAACAGCCCGTCCGCCTCCATCGCCTGTTGCAGGCTTGCCCCATTGGCCACGCCCTGGCGCAACGCCAGGATCGCCCGCTCATGCAGGCAGTTGCCACTGACCGGCGCCACCGTTGCCAGCGCATCCAGCAACGCCACGCCAGCTGTATAAGAGGTCGCCAGGCTGCGCGCAAACCGCGCCAACGCCGCCTGCCCGAGCAAGGTGCCAACCACCGGCACCCGCAGCCCCCAGCGCACTATCCACAGCCGTGCCGGCAGATGCCGCCGATACACCTCCCGCCCGCCAACCCCCAACACAGTTATCAACAGCACCAGCCACCCCACGTGATTGCCCAGCCCTGTGGATAAATCGATTACCCACTGCGTAAACGCCGGCAGCGCCTTGTCGAAACTGGCGAACAGCCCCTGGAACCGCGGCACCACCTCCAGCAACAACAACGCCGCCACCCCGAGCCCAGTCAGCAGCAACAGCGCCGGATACAGCATCGCCTTGCGCACCTTCTGCCGCAGCGCCTGGCGCTTCTCCAGCATCCCCGCCATCTGCTCCAGTTGCCGGTCCAGCGTGCCCGACTGCTCACCCACCCGCACCAGGTTGCAGTACAGCGCATCGAACCACGCCGGATGCCGCTGCAATGCCTCCGCCAGCCCAAGCCCCGCCGCCACATCTTGCTTCAACCGCGCCAGCAACGCCGCCATGCCGCTGTCCACCGTGCTGCGCGCCATCACCTCGAACGCCTGCAACAACGGCACCCCCGCCGTCAGCAAGGTCGCCAGTTGCCGGCTGAACCCCGGCGCATCCGCCTTGCCCGCCCGCTGCGGCCACCGCCACTGCAACCCACCCGCCAACCTCACCCGCGTGGCCCGGATACCCTGGCGTTGCAGCCAGGCCTGCACGAACGCCGGGCTGCGCCCCGGTTGCTGGCCGTGTTGACGAGCGCCGGAGGCATCGATGCCCTCCCAGGCGTAGAGGCGGGTAGACGGTGGCATGCGAAGGTCCTTTGCAGTGCGGCGACAAGCCCCGTAACAGCTTGCCGGGCCCGAGGGCGGGCGCGTTTCCATGACGCTCACTAGAGTAGTTCAGCGAAGATGACGCCCTGCCGTGCAGGGGTGACAAAAGGTGTCGGTTCAGGCCTACTGCGCGCCTGCCGGCCGGGGCGCAACCCAAGATGAAATGCGCCGACCGCGCCTCCATGTATTACGAAGGAAGACCGTTCATGAAAGGGCAACGAGGTATCACCCTGATCGAACTGATGATCGTCGTCGCGATCATCGGCATCCTGGCGACCATCGCCATCCCCATGTACACCAACCACCAGGCCCGGGCCAAAGCCGCGGCGGCGCTGCTGGAAATCTCCGCGCTGAAAACGCCGATGGACATCCGCCTGAACGAAGGCAAGGACGTGCCCGACGTCGCCAGCCTCGGCGGCCAGCCCGCCACCGCCCATTGCGCGATCACCGCCAGCGGCACGGCGGCCGACGGCACTGCCAGCATCGCCTGCACCCTGGCCGATGCACCGGCCAATGTGCTGGGCAAGACCGTGACCCTGGCCCGCACCCAGGCCGGGTGGAGCTGCGTGACCACGGTGGAGGAAGACCTCGCGCCGAATGGCTGCAAGGCGCCGTGAAAGTGAGGTGAAACAGGGGTTTGCGTAACGAGCACGGCAGTGGTACGTTGCGCAACACGCCGGTGTAGCTCAGTCGGTAGAGCAGCGCACTCGTAACGCGAAGGTCGCAGGTTCGATTCCTGTCTCCGGCACCAGAGACCAGTTTCCAGAAGTCTATGACTGTCTACGAAACGCCCCGCAAAGCCCGCCTAGTGCGGGCTTTGTTGTTTCTATCCGTCTCGTTTTGTCTCTGGGCATCTACACGATTTAGGGATATGGTTAGGGATATCTCGGTTCGACAAGGAAGCGTATCCCTATGGCGCGCACAGTGGTGCCTCTCACCGATCCCAAATGTGATGCGGCCAAGCCTCGGGAGAGGGATTACAAGCTGTTTGATGGCAAAGGCCTCTACCTGCTGGTGAAGCCGTCAGGGGTCAAGACCTGGCGTATGAAGTACACCAAACCTGATGGCCGTGATGGTTTAGCTACGTTCGGCAACTATCCGGCGCTCGGCTTGAAAGCGGCCAGGGAGCGACGCGCTCAGGCGCTTGAGCTTCTTGCTACTGGGAAAGACCCTATCGAGCAGGCGCGCTTGGACAAACAGGAAGCGGCGAACGCCCGGGCGAATACATTCCGTCTACTGGCTCAGGAATGGCATGCGGCCTGCGCTCGTAAATGGACACCTGGTCATGCCTCCACCGTTTGGCGACGTATTGAGTCCCACCTGTTGCCCACTCTCGGTGATCGTCCGGTCGCGGAGCTGAAAACACGGGATTTACTTGTTCCGCTGAAAGCGGCAGAAAAGCGGGATACCCTGGATACGGCTGCACGCCTACGCCAGTACATGACGGGCATACTCCGCATGGCGGTTCAGCATGGCCACCTGGATTTCAACCCTGCGATCGATCTGCAAGGTGCCACGGCTACCCGCAAAACAGCGCACCGGCCTGCTTTGCCATTCGAGCGCTTACCTGAGCTTCTCCAGCGGATAGATGCTGATAGCGGGCGCGGCCTGACCAAGCTCGCAGTGCAGCTGACCATGTTGGTGTTCATCCGCTCCAGCGAGCTCCGCTTCGCTCGCTGGGGAGAGATAGACATGGGGAGGCTGATGTGGGAAATCCCTGGCGAAAGGGTGGCTATTGAGGGTGTGAAGAACTCCCATCGAGGTTCCAAGATGAGCACGCCACACTTGGTGCCGCTCAGCCGACAGGCTGTAGAGGTGCTGGAGAAAGTTCGTAACCTCACTGGTCGTTTCGATCTGGTGTTTGCGGGAGACCACAATCACTGGAAGCCCATGAGCGAGAACACCGTGAACAAAGCGCTACGGCGAATGGGGTATGACACCAAAGCAGAGGTATGCGGCCATGGTTTTCGGACAATGGCCTGTTCTGCACTGGTTGAGTCTGGACTTTGGAGTAAAGACGCGGTCGAGCGGCAAATGAGCCACCAAGAGAGAAACACGGTGCGTGCCGCCTACATCCATAAGGCTGAGCACTTACAAGAGCGGAGACTTATGGTGCAGTGGTGGGCCGACTATCTGGATGCTAATCGCAGGGATGCAATTACTCCCTATGATTTTGCCCATGGGAGGTCCCTCCATCCATGAAGCAGACTGAGATGATGGTGGAGGGCATGACGATGCTTGTCCCATCAAAAGCCGGTGTACCAGGTGTAACCCGTGTAACGGATCAGGCCAAGACGCTGAAATCATTGGGGATTAGGCACGTAACACCGACCAAAATATTTTCGTACACTCGGTGTAACCTCGCCATCCCGTGTAACGCGAAAAGCCCCTCGCCCACCTGCCGGTTTATGTGCATGCTCTCTCAGGTCAAAGCAAATCGCGGGCCCGGCGCAAACTGCCGGGGCGTGGGGGAATGTTGATGCAGCCTGACTCGTTGTCCATTGATGGGCTGGCCATCCACCCGACCCGGACTGAATCCAGCACGATAAGGGAGCATCTGAAGAACCTTCCAGTTTTCAGCGATTACGCTTCAGAGGTAGATGCCGTACTGAACATCATGGATCACTGTCGCCAGTGGCTCCCGGAGGAAGTCGGCGCAGAGCTGAGCAACGCTGCTTTGCAATACAATGATGCTATCTATCAGGTGATTTCTCACTATGGGGCTAGGCAGCTTGTGGCTCAGTTCCGCAGCTACACCGGCCTAGAAACAGCGGCAGACGTACAAGTTATTGCTGCTTTCGCACTGGCAAATGCTGTCCATGCCTTATGCGGCCTGGCCGAGCACCTGATTGCTCAAGGTCAAGAAATACCTGCCCTTGAGTACTACCAGATGCACCTTTGCTGCATTGAGGACTACGTGCCTGGTGCTAGTGCTTGGCTAGATCCTGAAGCAAGCGCAGCATTCTGCGAGATAGGTGACTTGGCCAGCGCAGCGTCGAGGCATGCAGACAGAAAAATCGACGGTGTGTTGAGTGGTATTGCTCGCCGTACGGAGCTCGCCAGCCGTGATCGGGCTATAGAGGGAAAGGCTCTGGAGCTCGTCCGTGCAGGTACAGCTAGGCACAATCTGAACAGCAAGCTGCGTGCCTGGCAGGAGCGCGAAACAGGGGCGTCGCTATCGAAAGTTCAGATGGGTGAAGTCCTCAAACGCATTCCCTGGCTCATGTAAACCAATCCAGTTCACCACCAAAAAAGTAAAGTGAACGTTCGCGACTAAGTAGCTTGTCCATAGTCTGGGCCCTGTAAAACCAATACAGGGATACAGCTATGACACTCCAACCCGCATTGCTGAGCGGCTCGGCAATCGACCAGTCGTCCAGGCTCATTCGCATGAAAGAAGTTGTAGAGCTCGTGGGGCTTGCACGCCCAACGATCTACAAGCTGATGAGTCAACCTGAAAGCACCTTCCCTCAGCCTGTGAAACTCACTGACAGCACCGCCCGCGGCGCTCCCGTGGCTTGGGTTCTTTCTGAAGTTCAGGCCTGGACCCGCGCTCGTATCGCTGCGCGTGACAAGGTGGCCGCATGACGCCAATTTTCCTCCCTCACGCAGCGCTCGATGCAATCGACGAACTGGGCCAAAAGGCTCCAACACATGGGCGGTTAGCGCGCTTGCAAAAACTGCGGGACGAAGCGCTGGCCAAAGGGGCGCACGTTCTGCTGCTGATTTGGCCGACTCTCGATTGGGGGCTACTGGCTATCGAGACGCCTGGCGACGTGACGATTCGAGATGCGGCGCAGTTGGTTCCCAACGTGCTCGCCAATCCCGATGCACTAGGGCAGATGTACGAGAAGGCGCGGCATGGCTGCAATCTCACCTGGCTCAAGCTTGAGCGCCGCCCGGGCGCTGCTCACTAACGAGAACGCCCCCGGCTGCAACCGAGGGCGTCTGAGGATATTCACTTTGCCCGCCTACTCTATGCCATGGCCCAGAGCCATGCAACCCGCCCGCACCTATCAGCTTGCGCCTAGTCGGTTCACACGTTACTCTTCGCAGGTCGCTGCAAATTCAGCGGCCGGGTTTGGCGACCCGACGAAATCAAGGCGCACAAGCGCCCCTATCACGAATGCTGGCGCTTTTTTTGTGCCCGCATTCCTGTGTTATGGCGGCTGTGCGTGGGAGACCTTCGGGTCTGCCGGGTTCCTTGATTCC
Organism: Pseudomonas sp. MWU13-3659; assembly: GCF_023757525.1. NCBI lineage: Bacteria > Pseudomonadati > Pseudomonadota > Gammaproteobacteria > Pseudomonadales > Pseudomonadaceae > Pseudomonas > Pseudomonas sp. MWU13-3659. Next base: position 125,301 of record NZ_JAMSHW010000012.1, read on the forward strand.
CGGTTCGCCAACCTGCGCACAGCTGCCACCCTAAATCGTTTGGCGACGATTAGTGGCAGCTCCTCAAATCAAGGAGCTCCGCCCATGCACGCCCTCAATCCGTCTGCCCTCCAGAACCACATTGCTGCCCTGAAGGCCCGTGCCATTGCGGCACTGCACGCCGACTCGTCCCTCTCCGTCCGCTTGGCGCGTTACAACGCTGCTATGGCCCGTGCTCGCGCCCTGGAAGCAAACGGGGGTGCCCAATGACCAATCCAACACAGCACTTTTCTCAGCCAGAAGACCTGCTATGTATCACAGCAAATGCGCCGGTAGGCGTCCCGATTGATGCGCTCACCTGCGCCATTGAGCGAGCCCAAGCAGTGCTGTGCTTGGTAGAGGATCAGTTTGAGAGTGAGAACGGGCAACGCCTGGCTAATAGTGTGATTCTCGGCGCCCTGTGGGATGTGCTCGGAACGCTGGAACAGATTCGTACCCTGGTCGTGCATGCCGATGACTCGACCTCCTATGTCGCGGAAGGGGGCCGGAAATGAACGGGCACTTTCAGGTCAATACCGTAGGTGGGGTCACCTTCTCTAAGCACAACTCGTTGAATCAACCGCTCTTCAAGGTGTGCCCGGGTGTTTCCGGTGAGGAAGCATTGGAGCAGGCATCGGTGCTCATGAACTGCGTAAACAAACTGACCCAGCTGGCTGGCGTGAGCGAAGACAACAATGCACTGGTGTGGGCGGCACATTATCTGGGCGAGCAGGCAAAGGCACTTGTCGATGATGTAAACACTGGGATTCAGATTGCCGAGGGGGCCCAGCATGAGTAGGACCACCCCCAACTCCCAGCATCCGACCTTTGCCCAGGTCAAAGCGGCCTCCCTGGCGGCGATTCATCGCGTGTTAGCCCACTGGCTTCCCAATGGCAAGCGTGTAGACGGCGGCAAGGAGTACACCGCCCCCAACCCAACCCGAGCTGACAAGCATTCAGGATCGCTCAAGGTGAACCTGGCCAAAGCTACCTGGTGCGACTTCGCCACCGGTGACAAAGGCGGCGATTTGATCGACCTGGTGCGCTACCTTGATCGCGGCACCGATGTGGAAGCTTGCAACAAGCTGGCGGCTTTCCTCGGTGTCGAGGCAACGAATAGCACCAATGTCACACCACCCACTGGCCATGCCAAAAATCCAGAGTGGGTGCCCGTGTTGCCCATTCCTGAGCAGGCAATGCAGAAGGTGCTGCAAGTGCACCGGCAGCACGGTAAACCTTCCAAGGTTTGGATTTACCGTGACGCCAACGGTCAGCCACTTATGGTGCTGTACCGCTTTGACCTCGGGCCGGATGAGAGCGGCACGGCGCGCAAAGTCTTCGCGCCTCTCACCTGGTGTAAACACTCTGCTAACGGTTCGCTTGCCTGGCGCTGGCAGGGCTTGTCGGAGCCACGCCCGCTCCTGCGCCTTGATGACCTGGCTAAACGTCCTTCGGCACCAGTCGTATTGTGCGAGGGTGAAAAGGCCGCCGATGCCGCTGCCGAGCTGTTGCCCGAGCATGTTGCCACCTGCTGGCCTAACGGGACGAACTCTTGGCAGAAGGCTGATTTCGCGGCGCTAGTCGGGCGTGAAGTATTGCTGTGGCCAGATAACGATGCTCCAGGCTTGAAGTGCATGGATGCCTTGGCCGATCACCTTCGGAAGCTTGGAGCTGCCTCGGTTCAGACGGTAGCTTTGACTGTATTCAGGCAACTCCCTGGTATGGACGGTGAGCGCCCCATTTTCGCGCCAGGCGGTGAGTGGCGCGAAGGTGACGATGCGGCGGATGCCCAATCCAAAGGCTGGACAGCCCAACACTTGTCGGAGTTGCAACGCACCGGGGAGCTGTTTGCCCTCGCACCTGCCGCCACGCCCAATCCCACCAAGCAGAGCAAAGCCACTGGCCAGGCCAAGCCCCAATTCGAGAAGAAAACCGCCCCGGCCCCGAGCGGCTTTCGTGTCACAAAGGATGGGGTGTTCTATGCCGGTGAGGATGGCGAAGCACGACCGGTCTGTTCGCGGCTAGAGATCTTGGCTCGCACCCGTGACGAAAAAGGCCACGGATGGGGCCTACTGGTGGAGTTCGATGATCCAGATGGTGCCAACAAGCGCCTCAACATTCCGGCCAGGGCGATGGCGGGTGACTTTGGCAAGGAGGTGCTCGCGCCACTGGTCGATATGGGGCTGCGCCTGGCGCCCGTACGTACTGCTCGCAATTCGCGCAACGACCTGCAGAGTTACCTGCAAGGCTATGACGGCTCCGAGCGCGCTCGCTTGGTCACTCGTCTGGGCTGGCATGGGAATGCTTACCTGGTGCCGGATCGGCAGATCGGTGCCAGCACTGAATACCTGCACTTCTACGAAGCCGGCGCCCAGCTCCCGCCCATTACCCAAGTTGGAACACTAGAGCAGTGGCAACAGCAAATCGGCACGTTGTGCGTGGGGAACAACCGCCTGACATTCGTCGTGTGCGTAGCTTTTGCTGGTGCGGTGCTGCATTTGCTTGGACATGAATCAGGCGGTTTCCACCTCTATGGCGATAGCTCGGGCGGGAAGACCACCCATTTACAGGTGGCCGCTTCGGTTTGGGGAGGGCCACGCCTTGTGCGTTCCTGGCGTTCTACAGATAACGCGCTAGAGAGTATCGCGGCGGCACACTCCGACGGCCTTTTGGTGCTTGATGAAATCGGGATGTGCGATCCGAGGATCATCGGGGAAACGGTCTACATGCTTGGCAACGGCACAGGCAAAGCCCGGGCAAACGACCGTGGGATGAGCGGCCGCCAGATACAAGAATGGCGATTGCTGTTCCTTTCCACGGGAGAAAAGACTCTTGCGCAGCACATGGCCGAAGCAAACAAGGATTTGAAAGCAGGTATGGAAGTACGGCTATTAGCCGTGCCGGCTGATGCCGGAAAAGGTCTGGGGTTGTTCGAGGAGCTGCATGGTTTTGAAGATGCGGCTGCGCTTTCGGATGCTCTGAAAGCCCGTGTGGCCAAGTCCTACGGATCACCTGCCTTAGCATTCCTGTCGGCCCTGTGCGACCCGGTCAAACTGCGCGCCTACGTAGCTATGGTCCGCAGCACCGTGGAGCGTTTCACCGCAGAGGCGCTACCAATCAGTGCGAGCGGACAGGCTCAGCGTGCTGCTACTCGCTTCGGATTGGCAGCGGCGGCTGGAGAGCTGGCCACCGCCCTGGGCGTTACTGGATGGCCGGATGGATTGGCTCTCGACTCCGCTCGCGTATGCCTGGGGGCCTGGTTGGCTGAGCGAGGCGGCGCCGGGAACATGGAAGGTGATGCAGTTCTTGCTCGCCTTCGCCAAGTGATCGAGAGGTTCGGAGAAAGCCGCTTTACGCGATGGGAATCTGCTGCTGCCAAGCTCGATGAACATGGTCCACGCACCCTTGATCGACTTGGCTTTCGCAAGTCTATGGAGCATGGCATGGGTGACACGGCGCACACGACGACGACCTATTACGTACTCCCGGAAGCTTGGCGCTCTGAGATCTTCCGCGGCATGAACCTCAATGCAGTGAACAAAGAGCTTTTGCGGCGTCGAGTACTGGAGCCTGGCAAGGATGGCAAGGCCTCCGTATCCGTGCGCCTGCCCGGCCTTGGACTGCAGCGCTGCTACGTTGTCGTGACGATCCCTGAACCGGCTGAGAACGAAGCGCAGGCCGCTTGAACCACCACCTCTAATCCATGAGGTAGCGATGGCAGCGAGCGGTCTTGCCAGCCCCGGTCACAACACAATCCCATTTTTAGGTATCGATTATGAATGAACTCAAAAAACAGCGAGATGAACTGATTGCTGAACGTGATGCGCTTGAGGCCAGTATTCCAGGTCAACTCTCAGCTTGGCGAGACATGCCGAATGCTTGGCGCAACGGCAATTGTGTAGGTAGCCCTGAAGCTACCGCAGCCGCGGAAAAGATTTCCGCTGATGAGTGTCGCGTTCGTAGCATTTCTGCGGAGCTGGAGAAGCTCGACAACGAGATAGAGTATCGTGAGCGCCTCGAAAATGCCGAGGAAAGCAAGACACAAGCCCGCCAGATCATGTCTGATTCAACTAGCGCGATCTCAATCTTGGAGGGGAAGCGCAGGCTCCTCTTTGGACGCCTCCAAGCAATTCAGAAAGATATGGAGTTGGCGCTTGAAGCGGCTCGACAGGCCGAGCTGGACGCAGCAAACCTGTATGCACGAAGTATCGCTTCTGGTGACAGCAAAGGTGAAAAGGCGGCTAACACCGAGATGCAGAAAGCAAGTAACCAGCTCGTTGAGGCGGATGAACACGCAAGGCGGCAAGAACTACTGACGACTGCTTTGCAGGCAGAGATTGACTCGCTCGACGCACAGATCGCACATGCTCAGAAACAAGGGCAGGAGGCGCAGAGTGCAGCTTTGGCTGCTACCGAGATAGCTCTCGGTGATGAGTGGAATCACTTGGCTGAGCAGCTCGCGGTCGTGGGGGCTCGGATCCTGGCCGCCAATCGTCATCGCGGTGGTGCTGCCATGGCGTTATCAAGGTTATCGATTCCTGGTTTCGGTCCTTCAGCTAGAGAGCTCCAGCGAGATGATGTGCTAGACCGCTCTAAAGGCGTCACCCTAGCAGACCTGCTGGAAGCGTAACCCCGACACAGCCCGCAGATGCGGGCTGTTTTATGGTTGAGGTGCTCCTACGTGTTATCTAATCAAAATGCGGAAACTGCAGGCGCGATCCAGTACTACCTTACTCATCCCCCTAAAAAACAAGTGCTTGTAGACAGAGTCCTCAGTTGGTCGACGCAGCTTCCCGACCATCAGAGCCAAGCAGACCTCGTTCTGCGCCTCGTGTGCAGAGTTAGGTACAACTTGTTCCATGGGGGGAAATTCAACGGCCACTGGTTTGAGCCACAGAGGAGCGAGGAGTTACTTTATCGAGGGCTGCTGATCCTAAGAGCGGTGGTCTCAGGCCACTCCAAGGTTCGCGAAGCCTATGCGAATAGGGCTGACTGATCGGCTCTGATGACCGTCCACTCTCGGCCGTTCGCTGCCCTCCACAAAGGGCAGCTATGGGTCGATTGCGGTCAGTCGCGACCACCTGCCTCCAACCACTAGCAGCCCGTGGTGAAGGGGTTCTAATCTTAGAGGCTGGCTCCTACGTAGCCTTGAGGCTTTTTTCGGACATGCAAAAGGCTACACTTCAAGGTTACAAAGGGAGAAACGTATGAAAAGAACCTTCTCAGGGATGATTGAGGCCGGCGAGCCGCTGATGCAGGAGGCGCTTGTCGCGCTTCGCAACTACCACGAGGCCGAAGCTTCTGGCGAAACTCCCGAACAGGTGGAGCGGCTGCGTGTTATTGCCGAGTCAGCGTTTCAAGTCGTAACCGACTATCAGCTCTATGCGCTAGGACATCAACCACTTATTCGTCACTAGCGGGCTTTGTGAGCTGTATCGAAAATACCCGAATGCGCTTCAGTTACTTGGAAGAGCGGCTGCTTAGCTGCCTTCGACCCAAAGCGGTCCTTTGTGCAGGGCAGAAGTCGGCCAGAAGCGGACCATAGCAACCGGCCCAATTGAGCCAAAACCGGAGCGATCTGCTTGGTCTAAATTTTGAGTTCCACACCATCAAAATATCCTCGGTATGACTATGGCAGAAGAAACTGCGAAGATGAATCAAACTCTCCTTTGTTCTGAATGTTTCACGGATGAAGGACTGCGGATAGATGCATTCAAACTCGGCATTGAGGAGCATGTGGAATGTCCGAACTGCCACAGCCAAGAAGGCCGAAAGCTGACGAAGGAGCTTATTGAAGCTCTTGCATGGCGTTTTTTTGTGGGTGGTACTACCGTCCGTTGTGACTACGGTGCAGCGCCTGTTATTCAGTGCAACGAGCATCACTTTGGGAGGAGCGATATATCGCCCTCGATCTGGCTCAAAGATGACATCAGGCTTCTTGAGGAGGCTGCTCAGCTTGGCTTCTTCCACTACGGTCCACGCCTCTGGATGGTTGGCGAAGTCGAGCCACTTAAGGATCTTCAAGACGAATTGAAGCGGTCGAAAATCATCAAGCGCGTATTGAAGGAATACCCAGAGAAGACACTTGAAATGGGGCAGAAATTTTATCGCCTACGAATCTGCCCACAACGTCCAGCTGATCCGGCAGAGTATGACAGCCCACCTATTGCACTCGCTGGAAAGGGGCGACTCGACTCGCCAGGCTTTCCCATCATGTACGGATCGCAGGACATCGACGTTTGCATTCATGAATGTCGAGCATCGACAGATGACGACATCTACGTTGCTACCCTAGAGCCCAAGCGGAATTTAAGGCTTTTGGATCTTACTCATCTACTCGAAGAAGATGTGACGGAGTTCGAAAGCTTGGATATGGCTATCCATATGCTCTTTCTGGCACGTTCTCACTCCTATGAGATTTCCAGAGCAATTGCATTGGCGGCCAAAGAAGCGGGCTTCGACGGCATAATTTACCCGTCGTTCTTTAGTTTGATTCGCACTGGCGGCCATCCTTTTGAAACCGCATATGGTTTGTCACTAAGGCGCTGTCATCCTGATCGGGTAAAATACGCAGAGGCATACACAATCAAAAATTTTGCCTTGTTTGGACGTCCGCTTGAGAACGAACTGGTAAGCATCCAATGCATTAATCGTTTGGTACTCACTCAGGTCGGATATAGAGGACACTTCGGCCCCGTGCAGTATTGACCGAAATGTTAGATGTTATCAGATCAACGGCGGCTCCTGCCCTTCCTTGAAGGGCAGCTTTGGGTCGAAAGCTGACCGTCGTGGACGAGCTCTATCGACTCATAGCGGTCAGTGGTTGTAGACCTTTTTGGTCAAATCACTTTTACCGCGCGACCAATGAACTTCACCGGCCCCGTCGGCAGCCCGGTAGGCGAACCGCCGGATTTCTCCAATGTCAGTTCGAACAACTGGTTGGCCTCTAGCGGTGGCAGGCTCTGTAACGGAACACGATAGGGCTCTCCGGGCTTCACCAGGCCCAGCGAAACCGGTGCTTGCCACTGTTCGCCCTTGGTCCAGAACTGAAGGGCCATGCCTTCGGGGACCGCATCCTGGCCAAGCGGGATCAGCTCGATCATGCGGCTGTCGCTGGCCTGCACCACCCAGCCGGCGGTCTGGTTGCTCGGCGCCACCAATACCACCACGAATCGAGTGGTGGGCGGGGGCGCAGTAAGCAAGGTAAACGCCAGGACCGCGCTTGCAGCCAGCCCCGCAGCACTCAGCCCTTGCCACAGGCCGAGGCGTCGCCACCATTTGACTCGCTGTTGTACGGCGGGCGCAGCCAGCTCATTCAGACTGCGCTGGATACGGCCCCACAGGCGGGCGCTCGGTGGCTGCGGTGCAGCCAGCGCGGTCAGCTCCAGCAAACGTGCCTCCCAGGCATCCACGGCGGCTCGCAAAGCCGGATCGCTGCCCAGGCGATCGGTCACTGTGGCGTGTTGCTGTGGCGACAGGGTTCCCAGCACGAACTCGCCGGCGAGTTCGTCTAGTTCCTCGGCAGTATCCGGCTTCATTCCAGGCACTCCCGCAATGCTTTGAGGCTGCGCTTGATCCAGGCTTTGACGGTGCCCAATGGCGCCCCCAGCAACCCGGCGATTTCGGCGTGGCTGCAGCCGTCCACATAGGCGTGCAGGATGCAACGCTGCGGGGCAGGCTGCAGTTTTTCGAGGCAACGGTAGATCTTCGCCGACCCTGACCAGAGGTCAATGTCATCGAGTCCCCCGTGCAGTGTCGGAGTAGTATCCATATCGGCTTCGTCCAGCACGGTTTCACGGCGGGTATCACGGATCGAATTCAGTGCCAGGTGGCGGGTGATGCTGTAGATCCAGCCGCGCGCCGAGCCACGTGTCGGGTCGAAACTGGCGGCGCGGGTCCAGATACGGATGAATGCATCGTGGACGATGTCTTCTGCGCTGGCGTCGTCACGCGCGATGCGCCGGGCAACGCCCAGCAGACGCGTGCCTTCGTGGTCGTAAAGCGCCTGCAGGGCGCGCCGGTCGCCCTGTGCGCAGGCCAGCAGGCAGCGGTGGAAGTCGAAGGGGGCGACAGGCGAGTTCAACGTGTGCAGCTTCCTTGTGTCATGCAAGGTACCCCGGCCATCCAGCCGGGGGCTTGCCAACGAGCGTAGATGAACGATTGCAAGGTGTCTGCTCAAGTGCGTCTTACTTGGCTGTCCAGAACACATAGTCGGCCTGGTACTGGACGACCTGCTTGGCACCTTTGTTCTGCGCCGTGCAGTCGCTGGCCGGCGCCACGCCGCCGCGGGTGGCCAGGCGCTGGATGTAGCTGACCCCTTGCATGGCGCCATTGCCTTCGGCCGGGTTGGCCTTGACCAGTTGATAGGGTATGGCGCCTTTGTCTGCGGGAGCCACCGCCAGCTGGGTGCCGGTGACTTTCGATCCGTCCTTGGCCTGCCAGGTGGCGGGTGGGCCGTAGTAATCGCCTACCTGTTTGCCGGCACGGTCATTGAGCACGGCCTTGGGGCCGACGAAGGTCCATTCGGTCTGGCCGGGGGTGTTGGCCTTGTCGCGGCACTCGTAGGTGATCTCGCCGACGCCTACGGTCTCGAGCAGGACGCGATGGCCATCGGGGACCTTGACCGCATCTGGCAGTGCGGATTGGGCGTGAACGGGTTGCAGCGCCAGGGCGATGCTGCAGGCGAACAGGCAGGCGTAGGGTTTGAGGCTCATGGGTAGTGCTCCTGACAGGTCATTTGGCTGGGCAGACAGAGGCCGCCCATAAGCAATACCCGCCAACGGGTGGACTGGATGCACCGAATTGAAAAAAACTGCGCCAGGGCCACCCGGGCAGCACTTGCAAAGCAGGCTAGAGTGGATGAATGCGCCGCAGGAGACCGCCCCCTTTGCCTATCAGACCGAACACCGAGGATCCCACCGCAGGGGAAACCGAGGCCCAGGCACAAGATGTGCTGCTGCAGGCCTGCGGCAGCGGTAACCGGCTGGCCTTCGAAACCCTGTACCGCGCCACTTCGGCCCGGCTGTTCGGGATCTGCCTGTACTACCTGGGCAATCGCGCCGAGGCAGAAGAAGTGCTGCAGGAGGCCTACACCAGTATCTGGCTCAAGGCTTCCAGTTTCGACCCCGGGCTCGCCAGTGCCTACACATGGCTTGCGACCATCACTCGGCACAAGGCCATCGACCGACGCCGCGCCCGGCGTGTACACGAGCCACTCGAAGCCGCCAAGCAATGGGTTGCCAAGGACACGGTCATCGACAGCGTCGAGCGCGAACGCCAGGGCAATGCGATCGATCGCTGCCTGGCAACGCTGGCGGAGGATCAGCAACGCTATATCCGCGTGGCATTCTTCGAGGGCTGCTCGTATGCCGAGCTGGCCGAACGCCACAGCGTCCCGCTGGGTACCATGAAAAGCTGGATCCGTCGCGGGCTGCTGGTCTTGCGTGGGTGCCTGGGCCTATGAACGAGCAAGGCGTGCCATCCGACGAACGCGATCAGTTGATTGCCGAATACGTGCTGGGCGTGCTCAGCGCCGAGGACCGCGCTCAGGTCGAGGCCATGGCTGCGCAGGACCCGAGTGCTCAAGCGGCAATTGCCGCGTGGCAGTCTCACTTTGCCTGCTGGCTCGATGAGCTGCCCGAGGCCAGCCCGCCAGCGCATGTCTGGCAGGCGATCGAGGCGCAGTTGTTCCCTGTTGGCAACCAGCAGCCGAGAGAACGAGCGGCCTGGTGGGGCGGCCTCGGGTTCTGGCGTTGGACCTCGGCGGCTCTGGCGGCCGGCTTGCTGGCAAGCGTGATCACGCTGCTGCAGCCGCCCCCTCCAGCGCCGCCCGCAATGCTTGCCCGCCTGGAGCAGAGCGACGGGATCACGCTGTTTGCCGCGACGGTTCAAGCCGGTGGAGCCAGCGTGCTGTTCGTCCCCACCCAAACCGCCACCTGGCAGAATCGTAGTGCCCAGGCCTGGCTGATCGGTGGCGATGGCACAGCGCATTCGCTTGGCCTGCTGCCGGACAACGCCGCCACAGCCTTGGCCGTGCCCTCGGACCTGGCTGATGCGTTGACCGACGGCGCGGTGCTGGCGGTGTCACTGGAACCGCCGAACGGCTCGCCGACCGGGCTGCCGACCGGTCCCGTCATCGCCCAGGGGAAAATAACGTCGTTGTGATGCATCCATTCGGGCTGCTGCTCCGTATATTCCACACCTTCATCCGAAGGCCGAAGAATCGAGGAGACGCATCATGCTTACCTTTGTTCAACGCATTGCCGCGACCTGCCTGGCCGCCCTCTGCCTGGCCGCATCCCCCGGTTTCGCCGCCAGCCCTCCCATGGTCGGCGGCGCCCCGATGTACCCCAACAAGACCATTGTCGAGAACGCGGTGAACTCCAAAGACCACACCACGCTGGTGGCGGCGGTCAAAGCGGCGGGGCTGGTCGACACCCTCAACAGCAAAGGGCCGTTCACCGTCTTTGCACCGACCAACGAAGCCTTCGCCAAGCTGCCTGCCGGCACAGTCGATTCCCTGGTGCAACCCGAGCACAAAGCCGACCTGACGAAAATCCTGACCTACCACGTGGTATCCGGCACCCTCACCGCCAAGCAATTGATGACCGAGGCCAAAGCGCACGGCGGCAAGATCATGCTGAAAACCGTCCAGGGTGAACCGCTGACCGTGATGCTCAATGGCAATCAGCTCTGGGTGGTGGACGCCAAGGGCGGCAAGGCTGCAGTCACCATCGCCGATGTGATGCAGGCCAATGGCGTGATTCATGTGGTCGATACGGTATTGATGCCGAAGTAACTTTGTCGGCCATGGCGGGCATTCTGGTGATGTCCGCTATGGGTCGATAGCGGACAGCCATGGTTACACCAGGTCTGTTGTTACACTAATCAGAGCAGAGCGAGTACATGGCGGTGTATCACCTTTTAAGCCTTTAAGATCAATGGGTTGTGTGCCGTCGTTACACCCAGTACACCTGTTACACGACTCCTAGAATGGCGGTTATCTAGCGACCCCAAGCCCCCTATTTGCTCGTGCCTTCAGCGGCTGAAGCAAGGCCTCACTTCCCGACCCTGGGCGCCGCCGGGGACCCTGAGAGATGCGACTAGATACGGGGCAGGAAACCCGCGAAATCTTGTTAGCGGCTGGCTGCTCAGCTTAGTGAACCGGTGAACCTGGTGAACAGTGGTGAATCGTGCAGTTTTTTAAACGCTCAGGATGGACTGGAACAGATCCGAAGAGATCATGAGCTTGTGACCAGCCTTAAGATCAAGGGGAGGGAGCATTGACCCCGTTGAAGAAAGGTTCTTCAGGCTAAGGCTCCAGGCTACCGCCTTCCCTCATCGAACCGTGGGCTCGAAACTCATAGCCGGGTAGCGCGCGCTCCAGGTAGCGGAGGGTGCTCTCAACCAAATTTTCTTTGGCAGTCGGCAGCAGTGCCTGAATTTCCTCAATAGTAGGGGCTCGCTCCAAGCGCTGTTCTTTGACTAAATCGGCCAGAGCCTGGCGGAGGCGGCTGGCTGATTCCTTTGGCGATATACGTACATAGACCGAGTCTCTCACCAAGAATGTGGGGAAGGCCTCCTGATAGGCTTGCACGAGGAGCCCCCAGCGCGGGTCATGGAGCTCTCTACCTACCAGTTTTTTGATCAGTTGGTAGGCTTGACGACGGGCCTCTTGGGATTTTTCCAGCTCATCATGCCACTCCGTCATCTGCTGATCATGCTGTTCATCCAGCAGGTTAAGCCATTCAGCGATGTAGGTGATCACCTCTTGTGCTTCCGAGATGAGTACCGCGTCGTTCGTCAAAATTCCAACGTCCATGGCGAGGACAGCTGCCCCTTTAGCAATCCCTTCACTTTCATAATCGTCGTCCTTCCGGTTCTTGAAGGCTTTGAAACGAGATTGTAAGGCTCTGCTTATCGCTTGGTTGGCATTCATGTTTTGGCGCTCATCCTTGGGAGAGAGCAAAAAATACCAAAGGTGGCTGAGGGTTAGTAGCACTTTGCTATCTTGGCTGGCACGATTGTGCGGTCCGGGCCTAGCGCGGGCGAGCAACTGGGGTGGATTTTGGTTTAGGGATACAAATAGGGATACGTGTAGGGTTGGTTTTCTTGGAGTCCCAGTATTCATTGGGTCTATCTAGAGTTATTCGGTTCCTGTCTCCGCACCGTTCTTTGTAGACCTCGATCAAACCTCGTTCATCTGCGCCGAACCGGCCTGCTGAGGAGGCTAATCTAAGCGCCCTTGTGTTGTAGGCAGTTTCCCGCAGCATCCATCGCCTTTTCCTGAGCATCCCAAGCTTGCATAAGCAGGCCCCAAGGAATAAATTCCCTCCGTCGCCGAAGCATCGGCGACGCGACCTTGGCCGGTCGGAATCGAAAGGCGCAACAGCGCCCAGTCTTCATCGCAGGCGCTTTTTTTGTGCCCGCGATGTCGCGTCATGGCGGTGGTGCGCGGGACACCTTCGGGTGTGCCGGGCCCCTTTCGTCCCGGTCGGCCAACCCGCGTACTGCTGCCACCTAAACTTGCTTGGCCGCGAGCGGTGGCAGTTCCACAACGAAAGGAACTCATGCATGACCACCAAGATATTGAGGATCCTCGCATCCGCTCTCCGCCGCCCAACCCCCGCGGCCACCCCATCCCCAACCTTCTACCCGATCAACAGCCACTCCCTCGCCACCCGCGCCAACCGGGAGGTGCCCCATGCCTGACCATGAACGCCTGTCCACCCTCCAGAGCTACGTCTGGACCCTCGAACTGCTCGGCGAGGCGCTGGTGCAGCATGACGAAGTGCTGGAGTGCGAGCACAACCCGCAACTGAGCTTCCGCAACACGGCGGGGATTCACCAGGCAATCCGGATCATTAGCCGGTTGGCCAGTGAGCAGTTCGGCAAGCTGGAGGCGATAAAGGAGGAGGGTGATCCTGGGAACTGATACTTCGCGTCACTGGGGCCGCTCTGCGGCCCTATCGCATCCGGCATCCTGATCGGGCGTTTTCCATTTAAGCCGCCGCTGCTTTCGAGAAAATGCCTAGCCGACTCTCGCTGCTAGCCCAGTGTTTATGGGCCATCAGGCAGAAAATTTAAAGATAATGGTTTGGCTGGTTGGAGATCGTTTCTGACTGGCGAACATTGTCAGCATGCCCGCCAGCTTCCAACTCCACCTCATGGCGCCATGTGCGAACGTCAGTCACATCGCTATTGTTGACGTTCCGCAGCCGGCAGCCGAAGACGCCCTGCGTGAAATTTCCCAACCTCATCCCATGAGGTTGCGCCTGCCGCCTCACGGCGATAAATTCCTCCGAGTCGCGGCAAATTCCGCGACCGGGTTTGGCGACCCGGATAAACTTGGCGCAGCAGCGCCCCACACGATTGCAGGCGCTTTTTTTGCGTCCGCAGCCTCGTGCCATGGCGGCTGTGCGCGGGAGACCTTCGGGTCTGCCGGGTTCCAAGTTCCCGGTTCGCCAACCTGCGTACAGCTGCCACCCATTGTTTGGCGACAGTGCGTGGTGGTTCCAACCTAACTTGGAGTCTCATGCATGACCATCACACGTCTGTACAGGATCCTCGCATCCGCTCTCCGCCGCCCAACCCCCGCGGCCACCCCATCCCCAACCTTCTACCCAATCGACAGCCACTCCCTCGCCACCCGCGCCAACCGGGAGGTGCCCCATGCCTGACCATGAACGCCTGTCTACCCTCCAGAGCTACGTCTGGACCCTCGAACTGCTCGGCGAGGCGCTGGTCCAGCATGACGAGGTGCTGGAGTGCGAGCACAACCCACAACTGAGCTTCCGCAACACAGCGGGGATTCACCAGGCGATCCGGATCATCAGCCGGTTGGCCAGCGAGCAGTTCGGCAAGCTGGAGGCGATGAAAGACGAAGGTGTTTCCAGAGACTGATGCCGCGCATCATCGGGGCCGCGTCGCGGCCCTACTGCGTGACGTACCCTGATCGGGCGCCACTTGCACCGCCCGGTTTTCAACCATCCCCAGAACAATATGGCTGCTTCACCCACCCCCTTCTCGTATCATCAGCGCCTTCGCATCCGGAACGAACTGTGTGAAATCGCCAACTGGAAAAGCGCCAACTGCCGCTGATGGGCCGAAGTGGGACGTCGCCGAGGCTGTCAATCAGCTCTCGTGGGACGACTTGCGCATCATCAAGACGCTCAGTGATTGCGGCAATCGTGCGGCGACGGCCAAGAAGCTTGGCATCAATGTCTCCACCGTTTCGCGCCGGGTTGCCCAGGTCGAGCGAACGCTCGGCATCGCGCTGTTCGACCACCGCAAATCAGGCTACCTGCTCACCGCCGAGGGTGCCGAATTGCGAGCACTCGCCGAGCGCGTGGAGCTGGATATCGTCAGCGTCACGCGGCGTGTTTCACGTTCTGGCCAAGGCCCGCTGGGGAAGCTTCGCATTACCACCAGCGACTCGCTGCTGCTGTACTTCTTCACCCCCATCATCGCGGACTTCAAGGCCCTGAACGAGGGGATCAGCCTCGAGGTGCTGGTGGGCAATGAAACCCTCAGCCTCGCCCGGGATGAATCGGATATCGCCATTCGGGCGACAAGAAAACCTGCGGAAAGCCTGGTGGGCCGTAAACTGGCGAACATTGCCTGGGCACCGTACTGCAGCGCCAAGCAGGTGACTGGCGAGGCCCTTTTCGCAGAGGGGCAGGCATGGGTGTCCTACTCGGCGGCGCTCTGCGGTTTGAGGGCGACAAGCTATGTCGAAAGCAGGGTCGCCGCTGAGCGCATTGCCTACCGCACCGATTCTGTTGCAGCCGCAAGCGTCGCCATCGCGGCGGGCCTGGGGTATGGATTCCTGCCCTGCATGCTGGGCGACATCACCCCGGGGTTGGTACGCGCAGGCCCAGTGGTGCCAGAGCTTCAGGACGAGTTGTGGCTGCTGACGCACCAGGACATTCGCAAGTCGTGGCGCGTCAAAGCATTCATGACCTTCTGCGCCGCTGCCGTGGCCAGTCAAAAGCCCTTGGTCGAGGGGCAGTTGGTACTCCCGGTCAGCTGATCGCAACCGGGAGTGCAGCTTAGATTTCCCGGGCGCCAATCACGGCCTTGCAGGCGATCTCGATCAATTGCGGGCGCTGGGCAAGCCTCGACACCCCAATGATGTTGCTCGCGCACTGAGGCCGCTCAGTGCCATAGGCCGCCTTGCGCACTTTGCCGACCACCGCGAACGCGGCGTCCATGTCCAGCACATAAAGCGTTTCCTCGACAACGTCTTGCAGCGTCGCGCCATACAAGGCGAGCAGATTCGCAATGTTGTCGTAGGCGACCTGCATCTGCTCGCCCATCGACGAGAAATCACTGGGCTTGCCGTCGGCGTTCAGCGGCGCCGGGGCCAGCAGATTACCGGCCTCGTCATGATTGAACTGGCCTGAGACGTAGATCTCGTTGCCTACCCGCCGTGCCTGCGGATAGCCATACGCCTCCTCCCAGGAAACGCCCCAGTAGGCGGTCTGTTTGTTGATCGGTTGTGAAGCTGCCATTGCATTCTCCTGCACATGACGGACCGGCTTGATCCGAATGGAACGGCGAATGCTAGCAGCGCGATCGCGTATTCAGTGGCGCAAAAATGAGCCGATAGAGGCGCAAAAGTGCGCCACCGAGAGGCGCTTTGTTTCGTTATCTTTTGCTCGTCCTCAAGCAACGACGCTGAGGCGAGCACTCGTGGCTACGGTGATGCCTGCAACGTGCGGGCCCCGAAACGGGTGCGATCGAACTTCATCAAATTGAAAGGAAACAACAATGAGCAATCCTAAGACTGAAGTCCTGACCCCGTTCAACAGCCAACTGATCTTCATCGACCAGCAGCCGCAGATGGCCTTCGGCGTTCAGAGCATCGACCGGCAAACGCTGAAGAACAACACCGTTGGCCTGGCCAAGGCCGCGAAGATTTTCAATATCCCCACCACCTTCACCACGGTCGAGACACAAAGCTTCTCGGGCCACACCTACCCCGAGCTGCTCGCGGTGTTCCCCGACGCCCCGCTGCTGGAGCGCACCTCGATGAACTCCTGGGATGACCAGAAGGTGCGCGACGCCCTCAAGCGCAATGGCCGCAACAAGATCATCGTCTCCGGCTTGTGGACCGAGGTCTGCAACGCCACCTTCGCCCTGTCGGCAATGAACGATGCCGGCTATGAAATCTACATGGTCGCCGACGCCTCCGGCGGCACCACCAAGGAAGCCCACGATTACGCCATGCAGCGCATGATCCAGGCCGGCGTGGTGCCGGTGACCTGGCAGCAGGTGCTGCTGGAATGGCAGCGGGACTGGAAGAACCGCGACACCTACGACGCCGTGATGGCGCTGGTCAAGGAACATTCCGGTGCCTATGGCATGGGCGTCGACTACGCCTACACCATGGTGCACAAGGCGCCTGAGCGCGTTCAGCATGGCCCCACCCTGGCGCCTGTCGCTGCTGTCTGAGCCATTGCCAGCCCCTGTCCTGGGGGCTGTTCTCTGACGTGCGAAGGGTGCGCAGTGGGCTGATCCGAATCAACGAGCCTGGCCTGGAACCTCTGGGGTTTCCAGCGCCCAGTGCTGTTCGCGTCAGGCGCTCGCATCCTGCTACCTGGATTGATGGGTGTGTATGAACAAGGACAACTCTACCGTGCTGGCGACGCTGACACTGGCTTCGACAGGGCAGCTCAAATCCTGGCAGTTGAGAACGGCCAAACAGCTGATGCTGGAGAGGCTGGATACCTGCCTATCAGTGACTGAAATCGCCGAAGCGTGCGCATTGTCGCGCAGTCACTTCTCACGCATGTTCAAGCAAAGTACCCGGATGTCGCCGCAACAATGGTTGCGTGAACAGCGGGTGTTGAAGAGCAGGGAGCTATTGAAGACTTCCACGATGTTGCTCACAGAGATCGCACTGGCATGCGGCTTCTGCGATCAATCTCACTTCTGCCGCACCTTCGTGAAGGCTGAAGGCATGACACCAAAGGCCTGGCAGCAACAAGCCATTGCCTGAGGTGTAACCCCCTTGAAAACCAATTTGTTACAGCGGCAGATTATTTCTAAAAGCATTGCGCACTAAATTATTGCGCAATAACTGATTGCGAGTTGTTGGCGTACAAACAGTGAAGTCGCCAACAGCATGCCCCGAATACATTAAATGTGAGGAAAGCCATGAACGTTCTCTACACCGCAGTCGCCACCGCAACCGGTGGTCGTGATGGCCGAGCCATCTCCAGCGACAAGCATCTCGACGTGAAACTGGCCACGCCGAAGGAATTGGGCGGAGCCGGTGGTGATGCCACCAACCCTGAGCAACTGTTCGCTGCGGGTTACTCGGCCTGCTTCATCGGTGCGCTGAAGTTCGTCGCCGGCCAGCGCAAACGCAGCATTCCAGCCGACGCCTCGATCACTGCGCAGGTCGGCATTGGCCAGATCCCAGGCGGCTTTGGCCTGGATATCGACCTGCACATCAACCTGCCAGGCCTGGAACACGCCGATGCACAAGCGTTGGTGGAGGCGGCCCACCAGGTGTGCCCGTACTCCAACGCCACCCGTGGCAACGTCGATGTCCGTCTGCACGTCACCGTCTGACCTACCGCCTCAGCAGAAACAGGGGATTTGAAATGAACGTTTTGACCAAAGCACTCGCGGGCTCGCTCCTTGCCTTGTCGATCGGTAACGCATTCGCCGACGCTGGCGTCGAGCACAACACCCAGGCATTCCTCGATGCCTTGAACGCGGGCGGTGGCAAACCCATCGAGCAGCTTTCGCCGAAGGATGCCCGTGCGGTGCTGAGCGGCGCCCAGGCCGGGGTGAAACTGACGCTGCCCAAGTCGGATGTCAGCGAGAAGACCATCACCGTCGATGGCCAGGCCATTCGCTTGACCATCGTGCGCCCGGCGGGTGTGAAGGGGACCTTGCCAGTGTTCATGTACTTCCACGGCGGCGGCTGGGTGCTCGGCGACTTCCCGACCCATGAGCGCCTGGTGCGCGACCTGGTTGTCGGGTCCGGGGCGGTGGCGGTGTTCGTCAACTACACCCCGTCCCCTGAAGCGCACTACCCGACGGCGATCAACCAGGCCTACGGGGCAACCCGATGGGTGGCCGAGCACGGCCAGGCAATCAATGTCGACGGCAAGCGCCTGGCGGTCGTGGGCAACAGCGTCGGCGGCAACATGGCGGCGGTGGTCAGCCTGATGGCCAAGGACAAAGGCACCCCGGCCATCAAGTACCAGGTGCTGCTGTGGCCGGTGACCGACGCCAACTTCGAGACGGCGTCGTACAACCAGTACGCCGAGGGGCACTTTCTCACCCGCAACATGATGAAGTGGTTCTGGGACAACTACACCACCGACCCCAAGCAACGTGCCGAGATCTACGCCTCGCCGCTGCGCGCGACCACCGAGCAGTTGCAAGGCCTGCCGCCAGCGCTGGTGCAGACCGCGAGTGCCGATGTGCTGCGTGATGAAGGGGAAGCCTATGCTCGCAAGCTGGACCAAGCGGGGGTGCCGGTCACGGCGGTGCGCTACAACGGCATGATCCATGACTATGGCTTGCTGAACGTGGTCAGCCAGGTGCCGGCGGTACGCGCGGCAATGCTGCAGGCTGGCGAGGCGCTGAAAGTGCATTTGAAGTGACCTCACCCAACACCGCAGGTGTAGGCCGTGAACGGGCAATCACCGTGGGAAACGAAAAAACCGCCAGGCAGCGTAATGCCAGTCAGTTAGCGCTTCATCGCATTTATTGGGGCTGCTTTGCAGCCCATCGCGGGTAAACCCGCTCCTACAGGATCGCGCAAACGCTGTTGTAGGAGCGGGTTTACCCGCGAAGGGTCGCGGAGCGACCCCAATGGGCTTAACTGACTGGCAGCGGGCTTTTGGGTCGGCAACGTATCGCCAGACGGCCCTACCAGAACCACCCACCCCGCGCGAGTTCCTGCTCGCAACTCCGGTACTGCGCCCCGAACACCGAGGCGCGGGCCTGGACCTTCTGCGACACGTTCTTCAGCCACGGCTTGGCGTCGTAGCTGCGGTTGCGGTAGCCACCCCAGCCTTCGTGGTAGTTCAGGTACTGGCCATAGGCGTCCCACTTGGACACGCCGTTGACCTGCTGGCTCTTCTGCATGTACCAGCCCATGAAGTCGATCGCGTCGGCGAAGTCGTCGCGGGCGGCGCCCCAGCCGCCGGCATCGCGCTTGTAGTCGGCCCAGGTCTCGTCCTTGGCCTGGGCATAGCCGTAGGCGCTGCTGACCCGGCCCCAGGGGATGAAACCGAGGAAGTAGTAGCGCGGCGGCAGGGCGTCGTGCTTGAACGAGGACTCCTGGTACATCATCGCCATCGGCACCTGCACCGGCGCACCCCAGCGCGCCTGCATCTTCAGCGCCGCCTCATGCCATTTCGGCTTCTCGCGGAAGATCTCGCAGAGGTTGTCGGGGTTGGCCGGGGGCTTGGTGGCGCAGCCGGCAAGCAGCAGGAGCAGGGCTGGCATCAAGGGCCGAAGCATGACGGGGTTTCCTTTGGCAGACGTCGGGGGCGCAGGTTGCTGGCGCTTTATACATTCTTTGGTGATGCATATGAATCAGCGGCCAGTCGTGTGCTGAAAACCATGTGGCTGCTCCAGCAACTGATCTACCGCGCTAGGGGAGGGGGCTGCCGGTGAGACCAAAGTGGCGGAGCTGCTGAGGATGAAGGTCTGCAGCCCTATCAGGCGTGCAAAACTGGGGTTACTGGGCCAGTAGTGGCGACATCCTGGCCGACCTTGAAGAGACGCATGTGGATACAATTGATGAGGCGAGCGCGCGTTGACGCGTTCCTCCTCTCGGCCTATTTTTCGCGCATCCCGCCCAAGGCAGTAAGCCGTCCACCTTATCCAGGACGTGCCGAGCCCTTGGGCGTTTTGCAATCTGGAGAGCGTCCATGGCGACAATCAGGACCAGCAGTCGGTTGGTCGGTGCGGCGTTTGGTCAGCGAGTACTGCTGCGGACCCTTCGCGGGGCAAGCCCGCTCCCACGATGACATCAGTAAGCCTGGGGTGGGCAGATGAACCGGGCTTCCATCGTCTCAAGGCTTATGGTTTCAACTTCACCCTGGCCGGGTAGGCGTTCGGCGGCAAGCTGATCGGCGCGCAGATCTTCGATTTCCGCGGTCATGGCCTGGAACGCCCGAGCATTCATAAGCACTGCCGCAGGTTCGGTGTTTCTCAGAATGAGCATGCGGCGGCCTTCGTTATCGATCACTTCGCCCAACCGTGCCTTGAAGGCTCTCTTCATCACACTGGCCGGTAGTACCCTCAGCTGTTTGTTCATGGTTTCGCTACCTTCATCGTGGCGTCAGCATTTGTGGATGAATACCGAACGTTATTGCCAGGCGTTCAATGATCGATTCCCGAGTGCCCCCCAAGCCCATGGCTTTCAAGTTCAACTCTTCCTCAGTCAAGCACCTCAGAAACCGGGCCATGTCGTTGGCAATCCCTGTTGGCAAACTCACCACCTCACCCGTCAATAGCCCTGTCAGCATCACAATGTCATTGCGGTGCTTACGAATGTTTCGGGAGTCGACCTGCTCCCCCGCAGACTTGCGCGCCGAGAGGTCCAGCCAAGCCTTGGCCTTGAAAGGAATCAGGCGGTCTGCGCCAATGTACGAAAGCGTGTCGCTCTGCCGGCGACCTTCGAGCAGAAAGGCGTAATAACCTTCATCGAGCAGGATTGCCGAGAGGCTTGAGACGGATTCGTCGGTGGGGATTGGAGTCAGTGTGGCGTGCTCGGGGTGGTCGAGCTCATCGGGCGTTCGCGAGAACAGTTCGAGCTGCGCGGGGTAGGTTTCGTCCGTGGGGTTCTGGAACCGATAGAACACTGGGCGTGCGGTGCTGGCTTGGCGGATCTGGTAGCCACCGCTGTGGACGAATGCCCAGAACGCGGCGACGAACTGGCTGTCCAGCGCTTCGATGACCAGAACGATATCGAGGTCCTTGGTGGTCCTGAATGAGACACCGGCCTCATCCATCACAAGTGATGAAGCCACCCCGCCAATCAGCACGTACTGATCGCGATAGCGGCTGAAGTGTTGCCCGAAACGCGTTAGTCCCCTGACCCCAACCATTCCACCCGCTCCCTCAGTTCATCGAGCGCCATCTGGACGCGCTCGTCCTGGCCATTGTCCAGGCTCAGGAACAGGGAAGCTGCATCGGCACGGTTGCCGGATGTATCGAGGGTGTCGTAGCCCCAGATTTCCACCCACGCCCGGGTGTCGTCCACCGATTGGCTGAGGTGCAGCGAGCCATCGGCAAGCAGCGCATCAAGACGCCGCTTGGTCATGCCGTAGACGGGCTGCGCGGGTGCGGCCAGAAGCGTTTGGCTGGCCAGGGCTGTTTCACCGGCCAGGAAAACACCATGGCCGAGAGCTGGTTCAGCGGAAATTGCGACTTTGCGTTTCACCGGGGAGCGTAGGTAAGGCCGAGCCTGTTTGAACAGCTCGGGTGCGCTGGCGCTGAAGGCATAGGCCTGCACCGCGCCTTTGGGTTGGCTGGCGATCAGCAGGCCGGTCTGCAACAGTTGCTCCACGACCTTCGAGAGGGTCACTCGGCTGTAGCTCAGATCACCCAGGAGTGCACTGGCCGGGAATGGCGTGTCGTTGATCTCTCCTCGATAGAGGCGGGCCAGCAACATAGCCTGGGTAGCGGGGAGCAGCGCGGTGATGGCGGCCTGCTCGCGGCGCTGGCGAACACGTTCGCGCAGGTCCATGGCCAGTTCGGGGATGAACAACTGATAACCAGGCTGGATGAAATTGAGCTGGTGACTGATCAGGCTGCGGCGGTCGGCAGCGGACAAAGCAGAGCAGACGTAAACGGGCGTGGCGTGAGTAGCTTGGCTTATCTGAGCGATGTGTTTGGTAAGGGTAACTGCGCCTGGGTAGGTTGGATTGCTGGGGAAGAGCAGCAACACCACCAGCGGAGACGGCTTGAACTGGAGGGTGAGTTCGAAGCAGGTGTAGGCGTCCAGAAGATGGTAGGGGAGCCTGGGGGATACCGGTTTCAGGTGAGTGGGTACACCGAGGACGGACTCAAGGTAGCGCTGGGTTTCCTTGTGTGGGTTAGCCATGTCGAGGGTGTGCCGTGTTAAGTCATTTTTTGCACTGTAAACCTGAGTGATTAACTAATCAAAAAAATGGTTAACAGGTGGTGATTCGTCGAACGGAAAAAGGGGACGAAATTCTCTACCGCTGACGGATGAGGAAAACCAGTCCCCTTACCCTGACTGGCTCAGTGCCTATGCCGATGATGAACATCCGGAAAATGCGCATGGCTATGTCGAATCGGCGCATGCACATGCGGGTGGCTGTGCGGCTCGGCACCATCCCACTCGAAGTCATGCTCATGCTGATGGTGCTCATCGTGCGTATGCCGGTGGCTGTGATCAAGGGCCTCATGCTGATGCTCGTGAACATGGTTCTCCATCAGGTGAATCCACACACCCAAGGCCATCAACGCCGCAGCGAGCAGGAACATCACGGACACCGTCTCACCCAGCATCAGGATCGCGACCGCCGCGCCCAGGAACGGCGCTGTGGAAAAGTAAGCCCCGGTTCGCGCGCTCCCCAACCCGCGAAGGGCCAGGACGAACAGCACCAGGCTGACGCCGTAGCCGAGAAACCCAACCAGCAGGATCGACCCCAGCGTGCCCAGGGCCGGCAGTTGCGAGCCGATGGCCAAGGCCAGGCCGCCATTGACCACGCCCGCCGCCAGGCCTTTGCTGCCGGCGATGAACAGCGCATCCGAGGCGGAGACCTTACGGGTCAGGTTGTTGTCGATCGCCCAGCACAGGCAGGCGAATGCCACCGCCAGCGGCCCGTTCCAGTCATGGGCGGTCGTGGTCTCCTGCGGCCATGACAGCACGATACCGCCCAGGACGATGGCGACCATGCCGATCACGATCCGACGGTCGGCGTTTTCCTTGAACACCACCCACGCCAGCACTGCCGTGAGGACGGATTCGAGGTTGAGCATCAACGATGCAGTGGCCCCCGCTGTGCGAGTGAGGCCGAACATCAGCGCCACAGGTGCAAGTACGCCGCCGAAGAGGATGGCACCCAGCAACCAGGGCCATTCTCCGGCAGGCAGCCCGGGCCGCTGCCAGCCATGATCGCGCACCAGACGGACGAGGGTCAGGCCGATGCCACTGCCCAGGTAGAGCAGCCCGGCCAGCAGGATGGGCGGGGTATCGACACCCAACAGTTTGGCGAGCGGTGTGCTTGCGCCAAACAGCGCGGCTGCAACCAACGCGTAGAGAACACTCGGATTCATGATGGGGCCGCCCTGTCAGGCTGATTGCATGCAGGAGAGCATCATAGCCTTTCTGCACAAGGGCTGGAGCCAAGCTGTGGGGCTAGTGGGAGAGCCATCGCGGGGCAAGCCCGCTCCCACGCCGACCCATCGTTGATGCAAAGGTTGTCTTCCGGACGGTAGCCGAGCAGAGTCTGCCTACCTTGTCAGGAGACGCCCATGCCACCAGCCGTTTTCGCCGCCGCCCAATGCGCCATTGGTGATGGCGACCTCCCCGCCAACCTGGCCTTGCACCTGGCGTTCATGCGCCAAGCCCATGAGCAGGGTGTGGACCTGTTGCTCTTCCCCGAACTGTCCCTCACGGGCTACGCCCCCGCCATGGCCAGCGGCCTGGCGCAGGGCCTGGACACGCCGCTGCTGGCGCCACTGCGCCAGTTTGCCCAGGCAGCGGGCATGACCACGGTGATCGGCATGCCGCTCAAGGTGCCGGGCCAGGACAAGCCGCGGATTGCGGCCTGCATCCTCCAGCCGGATGGCTCGATTGCGGCCTATACCAAGCAGCATCTGCATACCGGTGAGGACGTGTTCTTCAGTGCGGGGAGCGGCGGCGAGTTGTTGTCCGTCGCCGGGTTGTCCGTGGCCTTGTCGGTGTGTGCCGATTTCAGCCATCCGGAGCATGCCGCCCTGGCGGCGCAGCGTGGCGGGCAGGTGTATGCGACGGGGGTGCTGATCGGGGAGGGAGGGTATCCGGCGGATAGTGCATTGCTGCAGGGTTATGCGCAGCGGCATGTGATGGCGGTACTCATGGCCAATCATGGCGGCACCACGGGAGGCTGGGTGGCGGCTGGGCGCAGCGCGTTCTGGGACGAGCAGGGGCGGTGTGTCGTGGCCGCTTCAGGTACCGGGAATCGGCTGTTGGTCGTCACTGGGCGGTCGGGCAAATGGCAAGGGCGCGAGTTGTTCGTGTCTCTCGATCTCGCGGGGTCAGCCTGAAATCACTTGGCTAATCGCTCGGCCGCTTTGCGGTAAACCTGGTCCCGCTCAGGTTTATACACGGCGATCACGAACACCACGACTTCCTGGTCGATGACCTGATAGATCAATCGATATCCACTGCTGCGCAGCTTGATCTTGTAGCAGTCCGGGAAGCCATGCAGACGGTTAGCTTCGACTCTCGGGTTGAGCAACACGGTTGCCAGCTTCTTCTTGAGCTGTTGGCGAATGGTGTCGCCGAGCTTCTGCCATTCCTTGAGTGCGCGCGCATCGAAATCGAGGTTATAGGTCATCCAGCGTTACCCTTACCCTCTGCGGCGCGGCAAGGCGTTCGCGTACCGTGGCGAGCAGTGCTTCGTCCTCTTCGGTCAGCAACACGGGTTTGAATGGCAACTGTCCGCGCTCAGCAACGTATTGCAGTGCTTGGCGCATCAGCTCGGAAGGGGTCACGCCCAGCTTTTCCAGCTCACGGTAGGCACGCACCTTGAGGTCGTCGTCGATACGCACATTGATGGACGCCATGCTTGCAACCTCTTTGTAATGACAGTGGTCTGTACAATGAGCCAAAGCAATCTGATGGGCAAGGGGGCCAAAGAGGTTACCGACAAGCGTATTACTCGTTGAACTCCGAAGCGATGTCAGGCTGCCGGGAGGGGGATTTCGAGCCGGCCTCTTCGAACCACACCGGCCATGAACTGCGATGCCGGTTCTCTACCTGCACACAGGGAATCAACCGCTCGCGCAACACCTCGGTCCGGCCCACGCTCACCGCCAGCCGGTACTTGGCACTGTGTACGCACTCCCGATCACCAAACTCGCAACGGTCCAGGTGGGTGCCGCCGCAGGGCCCGTTCGCCAGGCCTTTGGGGCAGGTCTCGGGGCAGGTGTAGAGCGTGTCCTCCAGCCGGCAACTGCCGCAGGTATCGCAGCCCACCATCGGGCGTTTGATGCGCCGTTCCAGCTGATGCAGCCAGTGCGCGGCCGTGGGGTTGGCCCACAGCGGCCGGGTCACGGCCCAGCCGAAAGCCTTGCTCAAGGCTGTGGTACGGCTGAACAGTTGATGGTGCATCGTGGACAGGAGGTGGTAGCGGGCCTTTTCCTTGTTCGATGCGGTGATCTGCCGTTGCCCGAGGCGCCAGGCGTGCCCGGGTGGGTGGAAAATGACCGGCGCCAGGCCAGGTTCCTGCCAGGCCGCTTGCCAGGCTGGGGTCCAGTCTTCCAGCGAGGTGAACTGCGGCTGCAGCGCGTCGATGGCCTGCTCCAGCGCTTCGAACTGCGCCACCTCGTGGATGCCGGACAGGTGCACGCCGGCATAACCCATCAACTTCAGGCCGATTACCTGCAAAGCCAGGCGTTGGTTGGCGCGCGCCTTGGCGTAGGCCTTGGACACTGCCGTTTCAGCGGCGAGCAGCGCGCGCATCGAAGGTGTGACAGTCACCCCGGCGACATGATCGAGCATCCCGGCACGGCCTTCGGTCAGCGCCATGATGCAGGCCATCAGTGGCTTGGGGCGGGGCTGGCGCTGCATCCAGTCGAAGGCTTCCTGGTGTTTGGCGAAGTCGAAACCGAGTTGCAGGATGAACAGGTCGGCCCCGGTCGTGAGCTTCTTTTCGGCTTTGCAGTACTGCGCGCCGCCTTCGGCTTCCTGGTACTTGAACGGGTTGAGCGCGGCGGCCAGCAGCCAGTGGGGGCGGGCCTGGCGGACGATCTGCAGGGCGGCGACGGATTCCAGGTAGCGCACTGGCCGTTCGCCCGGGTTGTGGCCGGGCAGGCGGTCGCCGGTGAGCAGCAGGAGCTGGTCGAGGCCGGCGGCGTCCATGCGTTGCAACTGGGCCAGCAGGTCACGGCGCTCGCGGTCCTTGCCGGAGAAGTGCAACAGGGCCGGGACGGGGTTCGCGAGGCTGCCGAAGGCCTCCAGCGGCGACATGTCCAGGGCGCTGCCGACGCGGTCGCCGATGGCCACGGTCAGCGGCCAGCCGCACAGCCGGGTGCGGGCCATGAGGGTTTCGAGGGTGGCGAAACGCTCGACGCTGGGCTTGGGGACGAATTCCAGGATGCAGGCGAAAGCGTTGGCGTCCAGGGTCGTTTTCAGCAGGCTCATGGGGTATGGGCTACCGGGTTGGGGCAGGGTGGCAGTGTGCGGCAGATCGGTGGGTTGGGCATGTCTGATTGCGCGGGAGAATGTGTTGATTGAGACATTCACGGTGACCCAGATCCCTGTAGGAGCGGCCTTGTGCCGCGAAAGGGCCGCAAAGCGGCCCCGGCGATCTTTGCGTCAGGATTGAAATCCTGGGGCTGCTACGCAGCCCTTTCGCGGCACAAGGCCGCTCCTACAGGGAGCATTGTTTCGGCAGGCATCATGAACAGATCTTGAGTTCATCTCAAATTTAATGAGTTTGTCTCACCTTGCCCCTGCGCCCAGAATTCCCTCCATTCACTTTTAAGGATCGAGGGACGACAACATGGCACTGGCACACAACCTGGGGTTTCCGCGCATCGGCCGCGACCGTGAGCTGAAGAAAGCCCAGGAAGCCTTCTGGAAGGGCGAGCTGGACGAAGCCGGCCTGCGTGCCGTGGGCCGTGGCCTGCGCGCCGCGCACTGGCAGGCGCAAAAGGCCGCCGGCATCGAGCTGCTGCCGGTGGGCGACTTCGCCTGGTACGACCAGGTGCTCACCCACTCGCTGACCTTCGGGGTGATCCCCGAGCGCTTCCGTGCCAAGGACGGTGCCAAGCCGACCCTGCAGACCCTGTTTGCCATGGCCCGAGGCGTCAGTGACAGCTGCTGCGGCGGCGCCCATGCCCAGGAAATGACCAAGTGGTTCGACACCAACTACCACTACCTGGTCCCCGAATTCACCGCCGACCAACAGTTCGCCCTGAGCTGGGAGCAGCTGTTCGAAGAAGTCGAAGAGGCCAAGGCCCTGGGCCACGCGGTCAAGCCGGTGGTGATCGGCCCGCTGACCTACCTGTGGCTGGGCAAGACCAAGGGCGCCGACTTCGACAAGCTGGAGCTGCTCGACCGCCTGCTGCCGCTGTATGACCAGATCCTCAACCGCTTGGCCGCCCAGGGCGTGGAGTGGGTGCAGATCGACGAGCCGATCCTCGCCCTCGACCTGCCGCAGGACTGGAAGAACGCCTACGAGCGCGTCTACAACATCCTTCAGCGCGCACCGCTGAAAAAGCTGATTGCCACCTACTTCGGCGGCCTGGAAGACAACCTCGGGCTGGCCGCCAACCTGCCGGTCGATGGCCTGCATATCGACCTGGTGCGTGCCCCGGACCAGTACCCGACCATCCTCGACCGCCTGCCGGCCTACAAGGTGCTGTCGTTGGGCGTGGTCAACGGCCGCAACGTCTGGCGTTGCGACCTGGAGAAGGCGCTGGAGGTGCTGCGCCATGCCCACGAGCGCCTGGGCGATCGCCTGTGGGTGGCGCCGTCGTGCTCGCTGCTGCACAGCCCGGTGGACCTGGAGCGTGAAGATAAACTCGATGACGAGCTCAAGAGCTGGCTGGCCTTCGCCGTGCAGAAATGCCAGGAAGTGGCGCTGCTGGCCAAGGCGGTCAACCAGCCTGAGGCCGACGATGTGCTCGCCGCACTGGCGCAGAGCCGCGCCGTGCAACACAGCCGCGCCACCTCGCCACGCATTCACAAACCGGCGGTGCAGGCCCGTGTCGCGGCCATCAAACCAGCCGACAGCCAGCGCGCCACCGCTTTCGAGCAACGCATCGCCAAGCAGCGTGCCGGCCTGGACCTGCCGGCGTTTCCGACCACCACCATCGGTTCGTTCCCGCAAACCTCGGCGATTCGCCTGGCGCGCCAGTCGTTCAAGCAGGGCAAGTTGACCGAAGCGGACTACGTCGAGGCGATGCACAGCGAGATCCGCCATGCGGTGGAGATCCAGGAAAACCTGGGCCTGGACGTGCTGGTGCACGGCGAGGCCGAGCGCAACGACATGGTCGAGTACTTTGCCGAGCAACTGGACGGCTATGTGTTCACCCGTTTCGGCTGGGTGCAGAGCTACGGTTCGCGCTGCGTCAAACCTGCGGTGATCTTCGGTGACCTGAGCCGCCCGAAGGCCATGACCGTGGCGTGGATCAAGTACGCCCAGGGCCTGACCCGCAAGGTGATGAAGGGCATGCTGACGGGGCCGGTGACCATGCTGATGTGGTCCTTCCCGCGCGAGGACGTGACCCGCGAAGTGCAGGCCCGTCAGCTGGCGCTGGCGATCCGCGACGAGGTGGTGGACCTGGAAGCGGCGGGCATCAAGATCGTGCAGATCGATGAGGCCGCCTTCCGCGAAGGCCTGCCGCTGCGCCGCAGTGCCTGGCCGCATTACCTGGAGTGGGCCACCGAGGCGTTCCGCCTGTGCGCCTCGGGTGTGCGTGACGAAACGCAGATCCACACCCATATGTGCTACAGCGAATTCAACGACGTGATCGAGTCGATCGCGGCGATGGATGCCGATGTGATCACCATCGAGACCTCGCGTTCGGACATGGAGCTGTTGGAGGCGTTCGAGCAGTTCGCCTACCCGAACGAGATTGGCCCGGGCGTGTACGACATCCACTCGCCGCGGGTGCCGACCAAGGAAGAAATGGTCAAGCTGCTGCGCAAGGCGGCCCAGCGTATTCCGGCCGAGCGGTTGTGGGTCAACCCGGATTGCGGCTTGAAGACCCGCGCCTGGCCGGAGACCGAGGCGGCGTTGGTGAACATGGTGGCGGCGGCCCGAGAGTTGCGTGCAACGGCTTGAAACCGTCGGGGGTGCTTTGCGCCCCTTTCGCGGCTCAAGGCCGCTCCTACAGGGGATCGCGGTCGCCTGTAGGAGCGGCCTTGTGCCGCGAAAGGGCTGCATGGCAGCCCCGGGATCGTTCAGGCACCATCGTGCTTTCGACTGTGACCAGAGCGCTCGGCCATGAAACCCATCCACCTCACCCTCATCTGCCATGCCCGCACCGAGGCGCAACGGGTGGGGCGCTTTGCCCTCGACGACGATCCACTGCGCGATCCGCCGTCCCCTCTCATCGAACTGTCCACAACCACCCGTTGCCTCACTGCGCCGGAGCTACGCGCTCGGCAGACGGCCGAGAGCCTGAATGCGACCATCGTTCAAGGCCTGCGCGACTGCGACCTGGGTACCTGGAAAGGCAAGCCGCTCAAGCAACTGGACGAGCGCGAGCTCCAGGCTTGGCTGGCCGACCCGCATGCCACGCCCCATGGCGGTGAATCGATTGCCGCCCTGTGCCAGCGTGTCGCCCATTGGATGGACGGCACCTTGGGCGAAGGTGAATGGGTTGCCATCACCCACCCCTTCGTCATCCGCGCCGCGATGCTGCATGCGCTGGCCGCGCCTTTCGCGTCGTTCCATCGCATCGACGTGCCGCCGCTGGCGCGTGTGCGCTTGAGCCATTACGGCCAATGGCGGCTTCAGTTGGCCACCGCCGACCTGTAGGAGCCAGCCTTGCTGGCGAAGGGTTAGACGCCGATTTCAGCGTGGGTCGGTTCGCCAGCAAGGCTGGCTCCTACAGGTGCTTGGGGGCACGCACCAACGCCGGCACGGCGCGGACATAGATCAACTCGCTCACCAACTCCACCAGCGTCTGGGTAATCACCGCCGCCGCCGCCAATGCGCGGACCGACTCGGGCAGCGCCAACGCCAGTGGCAGCACCACCAGCGAATTGCGCGTGGCGGCGCTGAAGGTTACCGCCCGGGCCTCGCCTGTGGACAACTTGAACAGCCGCGCCGCCAGCAAACCGAGCACCGGCGCCAGCAGGGCGAAGCCGACATACACCGGCACCACCGGTAGCAGGTCGTCCAGCCGGCTGGCCACCACGCCAATCTGCGAGCCGATCACCGCAATCAGCACCAGCGCCATGGCCGGCACCGGCAGCCAGGCCCAGGCGTCGTTCCACTTCGCGACCAGCGCCGAGCGCCGGGCGCCGGCACTGGTGGCGACGGCCAGCAGCAGCGGCAGCACGATCAGCAGCACGAAGGCTTCGACGAAGGGCGCCACCGAGATTTCCACGCTGCTCGCGCCCCCGAACATCAGCGCCAGGTACAACGGCAGCAACGCCAGTTGCACCAGCAGCAGCACCGGCGTGGCGGCGAGGGTCAGGCGCGAGTCGCCTTGACCGATGTGGGTGAACACCACCACGTAGTCGATGCACGGCGTCAGCAGCACCAGCAACGCGCCGACCAGCACGGCGGGGTGCTCGACCAGCCCGCGAGTCCCGGCCCACACCAGCAGCGGCACCAGCACGAAATTCGCCAGCAGCAGCGCGCCCATGAAACGCCGGTTGCCCAGGCCCGCGCGCAGGTCGAGGAAGGGGATCTGCAGGAACATCGCGTACATCAGCACGGCGATGGCCGGTGTCACCAGCGCCTCCAGCGGTTGGGCAACGCTGGGTGCGAGCAGGCCGATGGCGGCGGCGAGCGCCACGGCGACGAAGTAAAGGGGGATCTGATTGCGTTCGAGTTGATCTCTGTCCACGGATGGCCCGGTTTTTCCGACTGAATTGCTAGGCGGGGCAGGGTACTATCTGGCGCAGTCCATAGGGAGCAATTCGATGCGAATTCTAGTGGTAGGTGCGAGCAAGGGATTGGGCAAGGCACTGGTCGAGGGCCTGGGTGACGCAGGCGATACGCTGATCGGCGTGTCGCGTACCCGGCCGGCGCAGTTGCCGGGCGCGGTGCACTGGATCGAGGCTGACCTCAGCCAGCCGCGCCAGGCCGCGACAGTCATCCAAGAGGCAGTGGCTGAAGGCGGGCTGGATGTGCTGGTGTACAACGTCGGGATTTGGGAAGAGCGGGCTTTCGAGGAGGGCTACAGCTTCCTCGACGATGATGAGGGGCAGATCGAGCGCATGGTGGGCACCAACATCACCGCGCCGCTGCTGTTGATCAAGCGTTTGCTGCCGGTGCTGCTCAAGAGCGAGCGGCCACGGATCATCCTCACCGGTTCCACGTCGGGCCTGCCAGGCAGTGGTCGGCCGGAAGTCACCTTCGGCGCCAGCAAGTTCGGCCTGCGCGGCATCGCCGAGACACTGCGCGAAGGCTTCCGCGACCAGGGCCTTGGCGTGAGTTGCCTGAACCTTGGCTATCTGAATACCGACGACGGGCTGGACGTGCCGCTGGCGCAGGCCGAACAGCGGGGCGAGGGGGCGCTGATTCCGCTGCACGACGTGGTGCAGGTGTGCCGGATGATGTTGAGCCTGTCGTCGGCCAGCTACGTGCGCGACATCACCTTGCCGGCGCTGCGGGATGAGCGCTTCTGACATGCCCTGACGGTGGTGGCGCTGCGGGTGGCCCATTCGCCGGCAAGGCCGGCTCCTACAGGTATCGCGTAGGAGCCGGCTTGCCGGCGAACCGGATCAGCCGCGCTCGATCGCCAGCGCCACGCCCTGGCCGCCGCCGATGCACAGGGTCGCCAGCCCCTTCTTCGCATCACGCTTGATCATCTCGTGCAGCAAGGTCACCAGCACTCGGCACCCCGAGGCGCCGATGGGGTGGCCCAGGGCGATCGCGCCGCCGTTGACGTTGACCTTCGCGGCGTCCCACTCCAATTGCTTGCCCACGGCCAGTGCCTGGGCGGCGAAGGCTTCGTTGGCTTCGATCAGGTCCAGATCGCCCAACTGCCAGCCGGCCTTGGCCAGGCAGCGCTGGGTGGCCGACACCGGGCCGATGCCCATGATCGCCGGGTCGACACCCGCGCTGGCGTAGGCGGCGACCTTGGCCAGCGCCGGCAGGCCCAGGGCCTTGGCTTTATCGGCGCTCATCAGCAGCACGGCGGCGGCGCCGTCGTTGAGGCTGGAGGCGTTGCCGGCGGTGACGCTGCCGTCCTTCTTGAAGGCGGCGCGCAGCTTGCCGAGGGATTCGGCGCTGGTGCCGGGGCGGGGTTGCTCGTCGGTGTCGAACACCAGCGGCTCGCCTTTCTTCTGCGGGATGTGGATCGGGGTGATCTCGTCCTTGAAGCGCCCGGCCTCGATGGCGGCCACGGCCTTGCGCTGCGACTCGGCGGCGAAGGCATCCTGCTGCTCGCGGGTGAGGCCGAACGTGTCCACCAGGTTCTCGGCGGTGATGCCCATGTGGTAGTCGTTGAAGGCATCCCACAGGCCGTCGGTGATCATGCTGTCGACCAGCTGGCCGTGGCCCATGCGCTGGCCGGTACGGGCCGAGGGCATCACGTAGGGCGCCAGGCTCATGCTCTCCTGGCCACCGGCGATCACCACCTCGGCGTCGCCGCAGCGGATGGCCTGGGCGGCCAGGTGCAGGGCTTTGAGGCCCGAGCCGCAGACCTTGTTCAGGGTCAGGGCCGGGACTTCGTAGGGCAGGCCGGCCTTCACGGCGGCCTGGCGGGCGGGGTTCTGGCCGGCGCCGGCGGTGAGCACCTGGCCGAGGATCACTTCGTCGACCTGGGCCGGGTCCAGCTGGGTCTGGGCCAGCAGCTGGCGGATCACGGCGGCGCCCAGCTCGACGGCGGACACGTTGGCCAGGGCCCCCTGGAAGCTGCCGATGGCAGTGCGGGTGGCGGCGACGATGACGACTTCGTTCATTGTTGTTCTCCGGGATACGAGCGTGATCGCCACAGCATCCATGGGCGCCGCTTATTTGGGAAGTTTGTTTTTCTTTGCCATTGATCCGAATTTCAAATGAATGGGTAAGTTGGGTGGGGGGCAACTAAGCTTGCTGGCAGCTGTTCGCCGGCAAGCCGGCTCCTACATGATCAACGCCTGGCGCTATCCCTGTAGGAGCCGGCTTGCCGGCGAATGGGTCCCCAACCCGCAAGGAATCCCGATCATGCGCCAATCCCTGATCCTCCCAATCCTGCTGCTCGCCAGTACCGCTGCCTTTGCCGCCGAGCCGAAGTGCACCACCGCCGACAAGGCCACCTGGCAGGACGCCGACCAGTTCCAGGCCAAGCTCAAGGACGAGGGCTACAAGATCAGCAAGTTCAAGGTCACCAAAGGCAACTGCTACGAGATCTACGGCTTCGACAAGGACGGCCGCAAGGTCGAGATCTACCACGACCCGGTGAGCGGCAAGGCGGTCAAGACCGAGGTCCATAAATGACCGCCAGCGTGCGGCTGTGGGACCCGTTGCTGCGGGTGTGCCACTGGTCGCTCGCTGGGGTGTTCTTCGCCGATTACTTTTTCAACGAGGTGGGTGACGACTGGCACCAGTGGCTGGGCTACTACGCCTGCGCGTGTCTGCTGTTGCGCGTGGTGTGGGGCTTCGTCGGGCCGCGCAGCGCACGCTGGGCGGATTTCTGGCCGACGCCGGCGCGGCTGGTGATTCATGGCCGGGCGCTGTGGCGTGGCGAGCGCTATCACCGCCTGGGGCATACCCCGATCGGCGCGCTGGTGATGGTGCTGATGATGCTGGGTATTGCCGGCCTGGGCGTGACGGGCTGGATGATGCTGGAGGTGGATGCGTTCTGGGGCGCCGAGTGGCTGGATACGCTACACAGCTGGCTGGCCGATGGCGTGCTGGCGCTGGTCTGCGTGCACCTGCTGGCGGCGCTGGTGGAGAGTGTGCGGTTGCGCGAGAACCTGCCGTTGTCGATGGTGACGGGGCGGCGGCGGTCGTCTGAAAAGCCGTGATGTGTGGGGCTGCAAGGTTCGCCGGCAAGCCGGCTCCTACGGGGTTGCGTGTGACTCGTAGGAGCCGGCTTGCCGGCGAAGGGGTCACACCGCCGGGCACTGGTTGGTCACGCAGTGAATCCCGCCCCCTCCCGCCGCGATCGCATCGATGTCCAGTTGCACCACGTCCCGCCCCGGATACAGCTGCTCCAGCAACGCCCGGGCCTTCTCGTCGGCACTGCGATCGCCGAACTGCGGCGCGATCACCGCGCCGTTGATCACGAAGTAGTTGATGTACCCCGCGGCAAAGTCCGGGTTGCCCTTGCTGAACTTGCTGTTGCGCGGCTTCAGCGGCGGCGACAGGGTGTGGATCTCCAGCTTGCGCCCATCGGCATCGGTAGCGTTCTGCAGGATCTCCAGGTGCTCGCGGGTCACGTCGTGGTCGTAGGAGTCCGGGTCGTTGTCCAGGTTCGCCACCACCACGCCAGGCGCCGCGAAGCGCGCGTAGAAGTCCACGTGGGCGTCGGTGATGTCCTTGCCCTTGATGCCCGGCAGCCAGATGATCTTGCGCAGCCCCAGCCGCGCCTTCAGCTCCTCCTCGACCTGGGCCTTGCTCCAGCCGGGGTTGCGGTTGCTGTTGATCCAGCTGCTCTCGGTCATGATCCCGGTGCCATGGCCATCCACCTCGATGCCGCCGCCTTCGCCGACCAGCTCGCTGCGCTGGTAGCCACCACCGGCCAGCTTGGCGCCGCGGGCGGCGAGCTTGGCGTCCTGGCGGTGCTGCTGCTTGCCGCCCCAGCCGTTGAAGTTGAAGTCCACCGCCGCCAGCTCGCCATCGTCGTCGACCACGAAGTTGGCGCCGATGTCGCGCATCCAGATGTCGTCCAGTTCGGTTTCGACGTAGGTGATGTTGTGGCTGCCGCACTCTTCTTCGGCGATATCGCGCTCGCTGGCGCGGCAGAACACCGTCACCGGCTGGTAGGCGGCGATGGCGCGGGCGATGCGCCCGAGCGCGGCCTGGACGTCTTCGGTGAAGTCTTCCCAGATCGCGTCCTGGGCGCCGAAGGCGATGTAGGCGCGCGCGTGCTTCTCGCCTTCGTCGGGCATGAACCAGCGGCCCGGCTCGGCGGCGCGGGCGCTGTTGCTGCCCAAGGGCAGGCCGAAGCTGACGGCGGCGCCGAGGCCGGCGACGACGCTCAGTTGTTGGAGGAAGGTGCGGCGAGTAGGCATGGGGTCAGTCCTGTGCGGTCTTGAAGCGGGTCCAGACGCGCATGCGCGCACGCATGTCGGCCTGGGGGATGTCCTTGCCCGGGATCAGCCGGGTGTAGGTGGCATCGCTGAGGTAGATGTCCGGGTTGTCACGCAGGCGCGCGTCCACCAGGGGGCGGGCCTTGGCGCTGGCGGTGGGGTAGCCGGTGAAGTTGCTGATGGCGGCCATGTTCTCCGGGCGCATGACGAAGTTGATGAAACGATAGGCGTACTCCGGGTGCTTGGCGTCGGCGGGGATGGCCATGGTGTCCATCCACACCGTGGTGCCTTCGCGGGGCACGCGGTACTGGAAGTCGATGGCTTTGCCCGCGGCTTCGGCGGTGCGCTGGGCCTGGATCACGTCGCCGCTGTAGCCCAGCGACAGGCAGGTATTCTCGTTGACCAGCTCGGTGACCGGCTGCGATTGCAGCTTGCGCACATAGGGGCGGATGCCCTTGAGCAGCTCGCTGGCGGCGGCCAGGTCCTCGCGCTTGGCGCTGCGCGGCTCGCGGCCCAGGTAGTGGAGCACCACGGCCAGCACTTCGTCGGGCGAGTCGATGATCGAAATGCCGCAATCGGCGAACTTGGCCGCCAGCTCCGGCTTGAACAGCAGGTCGAGGCTGTCCAGCGGCGCGTCGGGCATGCGTTCGCGAATCTTCGCGGCGTTCATGGTCAGGCCGATGGTGCCCCAGGTGTAGGGCACGGTGGCCTGGCTGGCCTTGGGGTAGCGGTCGTGCAGTTGGCGCAGGCCGGGCTCGATGTCGTCGAGCGCGGTCAGCTGCTTGCGGTCCAGGGCCTGCAGGCTGCCGGCGCGCATCAGCCGTTCGGCCACGGTGTCGCCAGGGAACACCAGGTCGTAGCCGCTGCGCCCGGACATCAGCTTGGCCTCGAGCACCTCGCTGCCGTCCATGACGTCGTAGATCACCGGGATGCCGGTTTCGGCGGTGAAGCGCTTGAGGGTGTCCTCGGCAAAGTAGTCGGCCCAGTTGTACAGGCGCAGGGCTTCCTGGTCGGCCTGGGCAACGCCGGCGCAGGCCACCAGGGCGGCGATGGCCAGCAGTTTCGATGGTCGGCTTGGCATGGTTCAGGCCCTCGCGGTCTGTGGGGTGCGGCCGTCCAGGCTGAGCAACGGCGCGTACATGCTGGGGCGGCGGTCGCGGTAGATGCCCCAGGTCAGGCGGTCCTCGCGCATGCATTCCAGGTCCAGGTCGTGCAGCCAGACGCCGCTGCTGTCGCGGTCGGCCTCTTGCAGCATCGCGCCCTTGTGGTCGCAGATGAACGACGAGCCGTAGAAGCGCATCGACAGGTTGCCGTCAGTGCGGGCCACTTCATGACCAACGCGGTTGGCCGCGACCACCGGCAGCAGGTTGGCGGCGGCGTGGCCGCGCATGGCCATCTGCCAATGGTCGCGCGAATCCAGTTCGGCGGCACCCGGCTCGGAGCCGATGGCGGTGGGGAACAGCAGCACCTCGGCGCCCATCAGGGCCAGGCAGCGGGCGGTCTCGGGGAACCACTGGTCCCAGCAGATGCCGATGCCCAGGCGGCCGAAGGCGGTGTCCCAGACCTTGAAGCCGGTGTCGCCGGGGCTGAAGTATTCCTTCTCCTGGTAGCCGATGGCATTGGGGATGTGGGTCTTGCGGTACACCCCCAGCAGGCGGCCGTCGGCGTCGGCCACGGTCAGCGAGTTGAAGAAGGCGTTGCCGGCGCGCTCGTACCAGCTCAGCGGCAGCACCACGCCCAGCTCCTTGGCCAGGGCGGCGAAGCGCTTGAGCAGCGGGCTGTCGTTATAGTCCTGGGCCAGGGCCTGGTGGCTGTGGCACTGCTCGATGCAGAAGTACGGGGTGGCGAACAGCTCCTGCAGCAGGATCACCTGGGCGCCCTGGGCGGCGGCACGGCGCACCAGTTGCTCGGCGCGCTCGAGGTTGGCGGCCAGGTCCCAGCTGCAGGCCATCTGCGTGGTGGCGATGCGCAGGGTGCTCATGGGCGCGCTCCCTGCCAGGCCGGCTGCTGCTGGGTGATGCAGTGGATACCGCCGCCACCGTGGGCGATGTGGTCGATGCGCACCGGCACGACCTCGCGGCCGGGGAAAGCCAGGGCCAGTTGCTGCGCGGCGGCCTGGTCGGCGTCGATGCCGTAGGCCGGCATGATCACCGCACCGTTGGCCAGGTAGAAGTTGGTGTAGGAGGCGCAGAACACTTCCGCGTCCGGGTCGACGGCGGCGCTGGCTTCATACAGGTCGAGCAGCTCGAACGCGCGGCCCTGGGCATCGGTGGCCAGTTCCAGGGCGCGGCGGTTCTCACGGGCCACTTCGGCGTACACCGAACCCTGGTCGTGGGTGGCGTCCACCAGCAGCACGCCGGGGCGAGCGAAGGCGCACACGCCATCGACATGGCCGTCGGTCATGTCACCGGTGACGTACTGCGGGTCGCCCGGCAGCCAGATGGTCTTGCGGATGCCCAGCAGGCGGGCGAAACAGTCCTCGAACTCGGCCTTGCTCAGGCCCGGGTTGCGGTTGGGGTTGAGCAGCACCGATTCGGTGGTGATCAGCGTGCCTTCGCCGTCCACATGGATGGCGCCGCCTTCGTTGCACAGCGGGGTGCTCAGGCCTTCGAAACCGAGTTGGTCGAGGATGCGCCGGGCCAGGCTGCGGTCCTTGCCGTGCTCGGACTTGCCGCCCCAGGCGTTGAAGCGCCAGCTCAGGCCGGCCACGCCATGTTGCGGGTGGGTCAGGAAGGTCGGGCCGCTGTCACGGCACCAGCTGTCGTCCACGGCCAGTTCGATCAGCTCGATACCGGGGCCGCACAGTTCGCGAGCGATGGCGATGGCCGAGGGATCGACCACCATCTTCACCGGCTCGAAGCGGGCGATGGTGGCCGCGACACGGGCGTAGTCGCGCTGCACGTCGGCCAGGGTCACGCCCCAGCCCGATTCCCACAGCGCTTGGTTGTGTGGCCAGATCATCCAGGTGGCGGCGTGGCGGGCCCATTCGGCGGGCATGCGCCAGCCGCTGTCGAGGGACAGGGTCATAGTGAACTCCGATCTATTAGGGATTTTTATCAACGAAGCCCGCCGTCGCGGGTGTTGGTGTCAATGTTATGGCTAGGAAGCTGGGCCGACAAACGATAGATTTAGCGGATTACTGATCAGTCAGGCTTATCAGCATGCTCAAACACTGGCCCCCGCTAAACGCCCTGCGTGGCTTCGAAGCCGCCGCCCGCCTGGGCAGCTTCCACAAGGCCGCCGAGGCCCTGAACCTCACCCAGTCGGCGATCAGCCAGCAGATCCGCAGCCTGGAGAGCTACCTGGAACAGCCGTTGTTCCACCGTAGCGGGCGCAGCGTCAGCCTGACCGATGCCGGGCATGACTTGCTCAGCACCACTCAAGCCCTGTTGCAGCAACTGGCGGTGGGGATCCGTCGCCTCGATCAATACCGCAAGCCCAACCAACTGGTGGTCAACACCACCCCGGCCTTTGCCCGCCATTGGCTGTTGCCGCGCCTGGCGGATTTCCACCAGCGTCACCCGGACGTCGATTTGTGGCTGTTCACCAGCTTCGAGGTGCCGGACATGGCCACCGAGACCATCGACCTGGCCATTCGCGACGATATCGGCCCGCAGGCCGAATGCAGCTTCACCGTGCTGCATCAGGACCAGCTGTATCCGGCTGGTCACCCCGCGTTGCCCGAGACAGGGCGCACCACCTTGCACGGTGAGCGGGAGATGGACTGGAGCCATTGGCAACTGGAGGGCGGCGAGGAGGTGGGGCAGCAGGGCAAAGGGCTGAACTTCTCCGACCCGGGGCTGCTGCTGGAGGCGGCGGGCGAGGGGCTGGGAATTGCTTTGGTCAGCCAGCTGCTGGCGCGGCGGATGGTCGATGAGGGGCGCTTGCGGCCCTTGTCTGAACAGCGTGTG
This sequence comes from Pseudomonas sp. MWU13-3659, assembly GCF_023757525.1. Taxonomy (NCBI): domain Bacteria; kingdom Pseudomonadati; phylum Pseudomonadota; class Gammaproteobacteria; order Pseudomonadales; family Pseudomonadaceae; genus Pseudomonas; species Pseudomonas sp. MWU13-3659. Next base: position 164,313 of record NZ_JAMSHW010000012.1, read on the forward strand.
CGCGGGCCGGTGTGGAGTTGCCTGGTGCATTGGGAAAGCCAGGAAGATCCGCTGGCGCGGCAGTTCCTGGCGTGGTTGCGTGAAGCCCTGCTGCGCTGAGGGTGCGATTCCCTGTGGGAGCATGGCACGGGCTGAGCCCGTGTTCGCCGGCAAAGCCGGCTCCTACAATGACCGCGCCAGCCTCAAGATCGATGCCGTACCTGTAGGAGCCGGCC
>NZ_JAMSHW010000120.1:0-367 GCF_023757525.1 Pseudomonas sp. MWU13-3659
TTCGTAGGCCCGGCTCTGCACCGCCTCCGGCACCGGCAGCGCCTTGCGGTCGAGCTTGCCGTTGGGGCTCAGCGGCAACGCTTCCAGGTGGATGAACTGCGCCGGCACCATGAACTCCGGCAACCGCGCCAGCAGCGCCGCGCGCAGTACCTCTGTGGGTTGCGGGGTACCGGTGCAGTACGCCACCAGGCGCTGCTCGCGGGCCAGCACCACCGCCTCCTTGACCCCCTCGATTGCGGTCAGGCAAGCCTGGATCTCACCCAGTTCGATACGCAGGCCACGCAGCTTGACCTGGTCATCGTTGCGCCCCAGGTACTCCAGGTTGCCGTCGGCCAGGTGCCGCGCCAGGTCGCCGGTGCGGTACAGC
>NZ_JAMSHW010000121.1:0-367 GCF_023757525.1 Pseudomonas sp. MWU13-3659
ACTGTACCGCACCGGGGACCTGGCGCGGCACCTGGCCGACGGCAACCTGGAGTACCTGGGGCGCAACGATGACCAGGTGAAACTGCGTGGCCTGCGCATCGAACTGGGCGAAATCCAGGCCTGCCTGACCGGCATCGAGGGGGTCAAGGAAGCGGTGGTACTGGCCCGCGAGCAGTGCCTGGTGGCGTACTGCACCGGTACTCCGCAACCCACGGAGGTGCTGCGCGCGGTGCTGCTGGCGCGGCTGCCGGAGTTCATGGTGCCGGCACAGTTCATCCACCTGGAAGCGTTGCCGCTGAGCCCCAACGGCAAGCTCGACCGCAAGGCGCTGCCGGTGCCGGAGGCGGTACAGAACCGGGCCTACGAG
>NZ_JAMSHW010000122.1:0-414 GCF_023757525.1 Pseudomonas sp. MWU13-3659
AGGTGTCGCCATCCCAGCCGAACAGGGTGAAGCCACAGCCAAGTTCGCGTTGGCGCTTCGCTCGTTGCAACTGGTTCCAGCCGGTCCCCGCTTCGGGGCGATCCCAGAAGTGCGCCACCGAATGCTTGTGCAGGCGCCGGCCCAGGGCGTCGTAGCTGTAATCGACCTTGAGCTGGTCATCGTTGTAGCTGGCCAGACGGTCGAACAGGTCCCAAGTGAAATGGGCATGGGCACCGTTGTGCAGGCGGTGGATCAAGTTGCCGCGTTCGTCGTAACGGTAATGGGTACCCGCGTACTCGCGCAGCAGGTTATCCATCAGCTTGTTGCGCCGTGGATCGGCTTCCAGCGGGCGGTTCAGCTCCTGGGTTTTCTGGTCGAGCAGGTTACCGGCCGGGTCGAAGGCGAAGGTTCAGC
>NZ_JAMSHW010000123.1:0-354 GCF_023757525.1 Pseudomonas sp. MWU13-3659
ATAGCAAAAATGATTGCGGGGTGGTGGCGGGGGATTTGGCGGGGTGGAGGTCGAGCGCCGCTGGCGCGACGCATCGCGGATGAATCCGCTCCTACAGAGGCAGCGTCGGGCCAATCAGGCGGGCTGCAACCACTGTAGGAGCGGATTCATCCGCGATGCGCCGCACGGGCGGCGCTCGATCCCATGGGCGATGCAACGCTAACGTCGATCACCCAGAGTGCCCCGGAGCCTTAGCCCGCGACCGGCGCGCGCCAGTCGTCGGAACCGGAAGTACCGGACACTTCGTGGGTCCAGGTGATCTTGCGGTAGGTGAAGTGCACGTCTTCCAGGTGGGTGAAGTGGGCGTTGCCCGGA
>NZ_JAMSHW010000124.1:0-343 GCF_023757525.1 Pseudomonas sp. MWU13-3659
TAACCAGAGCCAAAACGAGAGCTTCGCCTACGACGGCAACGGCCAGTTGATCCAGGCCGTCAACGCGGCCAGCAAGCTGCAATGGTTCCACGACGAAGCGGGCAACCTGACCCGTGAGCACCAGCACTACCTGGCCACCGGCACGCCGATGGTCGCGGTGTGGCAGCACGAGTACGACGCGCTCAATCAGCGCACCGCGACGATCCGTCCGGACGGGCACAAGGTCAGCTGGCTGACCTACGGCAGCGGCCACCTGCTGGGCATGACCCTCGACCAGCACGAGATGCTGGCTTACGAGCGCGATGACCTGCACCGCGAAATCGTGCGCCATCAGGGTAATAAA
>NZ_JAMSHW010000125.1:0-332 GCF_023757525.1 Pseudomonas sp. MWU13-3659
TCCTGGCAGTTGTGCATGTAGTCCTTGATGTCGACGATGATCGCGTCTTCCAGGACGGTGGTGTAGTAGTGCTCTTGAGTGCCCTGGGCCGAGGTGCGGTACCACTTGATCTCGACCTTGGTCATGCGCTCGCCCGAGGTCAGGGCGGCCAGCAGCAGCGGCGAGGCCTTGTCAAAGACCTTGGTGATCTTCACCGGCTTGTGCACGCGCTGGCCGGTCGGCTGGCCGGACTGCGGGTCACGCGGGATGATCACTTCGTGTTCGAAGCCCTGGACCATGACCTGGTCTTCGTGGCCTTCCTGGTAGGTGTTGCCCACCGAGTCGGCGGTGAA
>NZ_JAMSHW010000126.1:0-319 GCF_023757525.1 Pseudomonas sp. MWU13-3659
TTTGTGCAGCAGGCTCTCCAGGTCCCGCGAGGGGTGCTCGCTGACCAGTTCCAGGTCGATGGCGTACACCTGGCTGATGGCTTCGCTGCCGTCGAAGGCGAGTACCTGGAAGTCGTGTTCCAGGCCGTCGATGTGCAAGCTGAAATGGGTCTGGTCGGCGGCGGCAAACATCCTTGTTCCTCTTTCCTGGGGGTGGAACGACCTTGGGATAGCGCGCCGCTCACGCGGCGCATCGCGGATAAATCCGCTCCTACAGGCAGGCAGTGCCGCGTCGGGCAACCAACCGCTGTAGGAGCGGATTCATCCGCGATGCGCCGCA
>NZ_JAMSHW010000127.1:0-316 GCF_023757525.1 Pseudomonas sp. MWU13-3659
ATGGGCGGTGTAGTTGGCGCTGGTGACGTGGGTGATGCCGCTGGCGTTGTAGGTGGTGGCGCTGCCGCCGCCCTGCACCACCAGCTCGGTCTTGGCCTTGAGGATGATGCGGTCGGCGTTGGCGGTGATGTCGAGCTTGGCCAGCAGGTTGATGCTGTCCTTCAGGGCGCGGATGTCGATGTCGCCGGAGGCCGACACCAGTTTCCAACCCAGGCTCTGCACGAAGAAGCGCATGCCCTGGCTGGCACTGGCCAGCAGGCGTTTGCCGATCGACATACTGGTATGGCCGGTGCTGCTCAGCGCCAGGTGGCTGCCA
>NZ_JAMSHW010000128.1:0-316 GCF_023757525.1 Pseudomonas sp. MWU13-3659
GTGGGCGGTGTAGTTGGCGCTGGTAACGTGGGTGATGCCGCTGGCGTTGTAGGTGGTGGCGCTGCCACCACCCTGCACCACCAGCTCGGTCTTGGCCTTGAGGATGATGCGGTCGGCGTTGGCAGTGATGTCGAGCTTGGCCAGCAGGTTGATGCTGTCCTTCAGGGCGCGGATGTCGATGTCGCCGGAGGCCGACACCAGTTTCCAGCCCAGGCTCTGCACGAAGAAGCGCATGCCCTGGCTGGCACTGGCCAGCAGGCGTTTGCCGATCGACATACTGGTGTGGCCGGTACTGCTCAGGGCCAGGTGGCTGCCG
>NZ_JAMSHW010000129.1:0-314 GCF_023757525.1 Pseudomonas sp. MWU13-3659
TGTGCAGCAGGCTCTCCAGGTCCCGCGAGGGGTGCTCGCTGACCAGTTCCAGGTCGATGGCGTACACCTGGCTGATGGCTTCGCTGCCGTCGAAGGCGAGTACCTGGAAGTCGTGCTCCAGGCCGTCGATGTGCAAGCTGAAATGGGTCTGGTCGGCGGCGGCAAACATCCTTGTTCCTCTTTCCTGGGGGGTGGAACGTCCTCGGTATGGCACGCCGCTCACGCGGCGTATCGCGGATAAATCCGCTCCTACACGGGCAAGTCGGCAGTGCCACCAACCGCTGTAGGAGCGGATTCATCCGCGATGCGCCGCG
>NZ_JAMSHW010000013.1:0-162822 GCF_023757525.1 Pseudomonas sp. MWU13-3659
TCCAGGCGTCAGGCGCAGTAGTTGCATCGCCCATGAGATCGAGCGCCGCCCGTGCGGCGCTCGATTTCGAAAGCGCCACAAGGCTCCCGCCGCCCCCTTGAACCCCGGCGCCTTTGCACCCCTGCATCGACCGCTTGCGCATCGGTGATGTTCCTTGCGCCCGACTGCGGGTATCCTCGCCTGAGCCTTCCCTGAACTGTCCTGATTTCCAAGGAGCTGCACGCTGTGTTCAAACATGTCGATGCCTATGCCGGCGACCCGATCCTCTCGCTGATGGAAACCTTCAAGGCCGACCCGCGCGCCGACAAGGTCAACCTGAGTATCGGCCTGTACTACGACGAAGCCGGCGTGGTGCCGCAACTGGCGGCGGTGGGCGAGGTGGAAAAACGCCTGGCCGGCCAGCCCCACGAAGCCTCACTGTACCTGCCGATGGAAGGCCTGGCCGCCTACCGCCAGGCAATCCAGGCCCTGCTGTTCGGTGCCGACCACCCAGCCGTCACCGACGGTCGCGTGGCCACGGTGCAGACCGTCGGCGGTTCCGGCGCGCTGAAAGTCGGCGCCGACTTCCTCAAGCGCTACTTCCCGGGCTCCGAAGTCTGGGTGAGCAACCCGACCTGGGACAATCACCGGGCGATCTTCGAAGGCGCGGGCTTCAAGGTGCACACCTACCCGTACTTCGACCAGGCCACCCGTGGCGTGGACTTCGCCGGCATGCTCGCCGCCCTGCAAGCCTTGTCGGCCAACAGCATCGTCCTGCTGCACCCGTGCTGCCACAACCCCACCGGCGCCGACCTCACTGCCCAGCAGTGGCAACAGGTGGTCGAGGTGGTCAAGGCGCGCCAGTTGATCCCGTTCCTCGACATCGCCTACCAGGGCTTCGGTGAAGGCCTGGTGGAAGACGCCTTCGCCATCCGCGAGATGGCCCGTGCCGGCGTACCTTGCCTGGTCAGCAACTCGTTCTCGAAGATCTTCTCGCTGTACGGCGAGCGGGTAGGGGGGCTGTCGGTGGTCTGCGACGACGCCGCCACTGCGGGCAGCGTGCTGGGCCAGCTCAAGGCCACCGTGCGCCGCAACTACTCCAGCCCGCCCGCGTTCGGTGCGCAACTGGTCGCCGGCGTGCTCGGCGAGGCCAGCCTGAACGCCCAGTGGGAGGCGGAGGTCGAGGTGATGCGCAAGCGCATTCTCGAGATGCGCCAGGGCCTGGTCGACCTGCTCGGTGAACTGCTGCCGGGCCAGGACTTCCAGTTCTTCCTGCGCCAGCGCGGCATGTTCAGCTACACCGGTTTCAGCGTCGAACAGGTGCGCCGCCTGCGTGACGAGTTCGGCGTGTACCTGATCGACAGCGGCCGCATGTGCATGTCCGGCCTGCGTCCGGCCAACCTGCGCCAGGTGGCCGAGGCGTTCGCCGCCGTTCAGAAGTAACAAAGCCCTCCCGCGCCCCTGTTCGCCGGCAAGCCGGCTCCTACCGACCTCTGTAGGAGCCGGCCTGCCGGCGAACCAGGCTGCCCGCGTTTTTTCCCTTCTTGTAAAGACAAGTGCAACCGTCTCTCGGACGGGGCTTCCCCAAGTGCAACCTTTGCATGCACAATCGCGCCCCTCTTCCCCGGTTGAGTTGGGCGAATCGTCTAGTTCGCCATTCTCAGCCTGTTGCAGTCTTGCGAGTGGAGCTTCACCCGGATGAATGAGCAGGCCCCAAGCGTTGAACAACGCTTTGTAGAATCGACCCCCGCCACCCTCGGCAGCTGGTCGCGTCACGACACCACCTGGATGCTGGGCCTGTTCGGCACGGCGATCGGCGCCGGAACCCTGTTCCTGCCCATCAACGCCGGCCTCGGCGGTTTCTGGCCGCTGCTGGTCCTGGCCGTGCTGGCCTTCCCCATGACCTACTTCGCCCACCGCGGGCTGACCCGCTTCGTGCTCTCCGGCCGTAACGGCGGCGACATCACCGAAGTGGTCGAAGAGCATTTCGGCATCAAGGCCGGCGCGCTGATCACCGTGCTGTACTTCTTCGCCATCTTCCCAATCCTGCTGATCTACAGCGTGGCCCTGACCAACACCGTCAGCAGCTTCCTGGAGCACCAGCTGCACATCGCGCCACCACCGCGGGCGATCCTCTCGTTCGTGCTGATTCTCGGCCTGCTGGCCATCGTGCGCTGCGGCGAGCAGGCCACGGTCAAGGTCATGAGCCTGCTGGTGTACCCGTTCATCGTCGCCCTGGCGATGCTGGCCCTGTACCTGGTGCCGCACTGGACCGGCGGCATCCTCGACACCGCATCGCAGGTGCCGTCGGGCTCGGCGTTCCTGCACACCGTGTGGCTGGCCATTCCGGTGATGGTGTTCTCGTTCAACCACTCGCCGATCATCTCGGCTTTCGCCGTCGACCAGAAGCGCCGCTACGGTGACCACGCCGACGAGCGCAGCGGCCAGATCCTGCGCCGCGCCCACCTGCTGATGGTGCTGATGGTGCTGTTCTTCGTGTTCAGCTGCGTGCTGACCCTGAGCAGCGCCCAGCTGGCCGAAGCCAAGGCGCAGAACCTGTCGATCCTGTCGTACCTGGCCAACCACTTCGAGCAGCCGGCCATCGCCTTCGCCGCGCCGTTGATCGCCTTCATCGCCATTGCCAAGTCGTTCCTGGGCCACTACATCGGTGCCAGCGAAGGCCTCAAGGGCATGATCGTCAAGGCCGGCATGCGCCCGGGCGCCAAGACCCTGGACCGCGTGGTCGCAGCGCTGATGCTGGTGGTGTGCTGGATCGTCGCCACCCTCAACCCGAGCATCCTGGGCATGATCGAGTCGCTGGGCGGCCCGATCATCGCCGTGCTGCTGTTCCTGATGCCGATGTACGCCATCCGTCGCGTACCGTCGATGCGCAAGTACAGCGGTGCGCTGTCCAACGTGTTCGTGGTGGTCGTCGGCCTGGTGGCCCTGACCTCGGTGGTGTACGGCCTGCTGGCCTGATCCACGCCTGAACGATACAAATGCCCGGGGCGGTTGTCGCCACCCGGGCATTTTTTTGTCCACAAAAATTGTCCGGCAATAGAACAATTTCATGTTTGCTTATAGGCACTTGCGCGGCTTCATGCTTAACTCAGGGTCTTTTTCAAAACCCGCATAAGGAATTCCGCCATGGCTCAAGTGACTCTCAAAGGCAACCCGGTTCAGGTCAAAGGCGAACTGCCGAAGGCTGGCGCCGCGGCACCGGCGTTCTCCCTGGTCGCTGGCGACCTGTCCGACAAGTCGCTCAAGGACTTTGCCGGCAAGCGCAAGGTGCTGAACATCTTCCCGAGCGTCGACACCCCGACCTGCGCCACCTCGGTGCGCAAGTTCAACGCCCAGGCCAATGACGTGGCCAACACCGTGGTGCTGTGCATCTCCGCCGACTTGCCGTTCGCCCAGGCGCGTTTCTGCGGCGCTGAAGGCCTGGAGAACGTGAAGAACCTGTCGACCCTGCGTGGCCGCGAGTTCCTGGAAGCCTACGGCGTGGCCATCGCCGACGGCCCGTTGGCCGGCCTGGCTGCCCGCGCCGTGGTGGTGCTGGACGAAAACGACAAGGTGCTGCACAGCGAACTGGTCAGCGAAATCGCCCACGAGCCGAACTATGAGGCGGCGCTGGCTGTCTTGAAGTAAGCGCTCGCAGTGTTCGCCGGCAAGCCGGCCCCTACTGGACACAGGTAGGGGCCGGCTTGCCGGCGAACCAGGTAACACCCGGTAACGGCCTGGACCCTGTTCCAGGCCGTTTTCATTTAAAGTTCACCGTCTTTTCAACGTCAGCCGAAGGTAAAGCGCGGGTAAAGCCACTTTGCTAAACCGATGCCAGTGCTTATCGTTCAGGCTCTCCACGCCGTCTTTCTCTGAACAAGGTTCGTTCGACCCATGCAAGCCTCCAATTCCCGTTCCCTCCGTCGCTGGCTGTTCGGCCTGCTGATCCTGCTGCTGGTGGCCGTCTTGGCCTGGTGGCAGTGGCCCGCGCCGTCGGCCCACCACGAAGCCTCGGGCGGCCGCCCAGGCCGGGGCGCAGGGATGGGCATGGGCGGACGCCCGGGCTTCGGCGCCTCCACCGAGGCGGTGCCGGTGCGCGTCGAGCCAGTGCGGGTCGGTGATTTCCCGCTGTACTACAAGGCCCTGGGCACCGTTACCGCGACCAACACGGTCAACGTGCGCAGCCGGGTGGCCGGCGAGCTGGTCAAGATACATTTCAAGGAAGGCCAGCAGGTCAAGGCCGGCGACCTGCTCGCCGAAATCGACCCACGCTCGTACCGTATCGCCCTGCAACAGGCCGAAGGCACCCTGGCGCAGAACCAGGCGCAGTTGAAGAATGCCCAGGTCGACCTGGCCCGCTATAAAGGCCTGTACGCCGAAGACAGCATCGCCAAGCAGACCCTCGACACCGCCGAAGCCCAGGTGGGGCAGTTCCAGGGGCTGGTCAAGACCAACCAGGCGCAGGTCAACGATGCTCGCCTGAACCTCGATTTCACCCAGATCCGCGCGCCGATCAGCGGCCGGGTGGGCCTGCGCCAGCTGGACCTGGGCAACCTGGTGGCGGCCAACGACACCACCGCCCTGGTGGTCATCACCCAGACCGAACCGATCAACGTAGCCTTCACCTTGCCGGAAACCCAGCTCGACACCGTGCTCGCCCGCTACCGCAGCGGCGCCAGCCTGCCGGTCGAAGCCTGGGACCGTGGCGACCAGAAACTGCAGGCCACCGGCGTGCTGGGCAGCCTCGACAACCAGATCGACACCACCACCGGCACCCTGAAGTTCAAGGGCACCTTCCAGAACAAGGACCACGCCCTGTTCCCCAACCAGTTCGTCAACGTGCGCCTGCTGGCCGACACCCTCAAGCAGGTGGTGCTGGCCCCGAGCGCGGCGATCCAGTTCGGCAACGACGGCACCTTCGTCTATGTGGTCAACGCCGAGAGCAAGGTCAACATCCGCAAGCTCAAGGTGGGCGCCAGCGATGGCGAGCACACGGTGATCGTCGAAGGCCTGGCCGCCGGCGACCGCCTGGTGCTCGAAGGCACCGACCGCCTGCGCGAAGGTACCAAGGTCGAGGTCGTCGAGGACAGCTCGCAAGTGCCGACCACCCCCGGCCAGCACCTGCAAGGGCAGGGCGCGAAAGGCTCGGCCCAGGCCGGTGAGCCGAGCGACAAGGCGGGCGCATGAACCTCTCGCGCCTGTTCATCCTGCGGCCGGTCGCCACCACGCTGAGCATGCTGGCCATCGTCCTGGCCGGCCTGATCGCCTACAAACTGTTGCCGGTGGCGGCCTTGCCCCAGGTTGACTACCCGACCATCCGCGTCATGACCCTGTACCCCGGCGCCAGCCCGCAGGTGATGACCAGCGCCGTCACCGCGCCGCTGGAGCGCCAGTTCGGGCAGATGCCGGGCCTCACCCAGATGGCTTCCACCAGCTCCGGTGGCGCCTCGGTGCTCACCCTGCGCTTCAGCCTCGACATGAACATGGACGTCGCCGAGCAACAGGTGCAGGCCGCGATCAACGCCGCCAGCAACCTGCTGCCCAGCGACCTGCCGGCGCCTCCGGTGTACAACAAGGTCAACCCGGCCGACACCCCGGTGCTGACGCTGGCCATCTCGTCGAAAACCATGCCGTTGCCCAAGCTCAACGACCTGGTCGACACCCGCGTGGCGCAGAAGATCGCCCAGATCAGCGGCGTGGGCATGGTCAGCATCGCCGGTGGCCAGCGCCAGGCGGTGCGGATCAAGGTCAACGTCGATGCCCTGGCCGCCAACGGCCTCAACCTGGACGACGTGCGCACCCTGATCGGCGCCTCCAACGTCAACCAGCCCAAGGGTAACTTCGACGGCCCGACCCGGGTGTCGATGCTCGACGCCAACGACCAACTGCGCTCGCCCGAGGAATACGCCAACCTCATCCTCAAGTACAACAACGGCGCGCCGCTGCGCCTGAAGGACGTCGCCGAGATCGTCGACGGCGCCGAGAACGAGCGCCTGGCCGCCTGGGCCAACCAGAACGAGGCGGTGCTGCTGAATATCCAGCGCCAGCCTGGCGCCAACGTCATCGAGGTGGTCGACCGGATCAAAGAGCTCTTGCCGTCGATCACCGACAACCTGCCGGCGGGCCTGGACGTCAGCGTGCTCACCGACCGCACCCAGACCATCCGCGCCGCCGTGCGCGACGTGCAGCACGAACTGCTGTTCGCCATCGCCCTGGTGGTGATGGTCACCTTCCTGTTCCTGCGCCGCGTCTCGGCCACGATCATTCCGTCGATCGCCGTGCCGCTGTCGCTGATCGGCACCTTCGGGGTGATGTACCTGGCCGGGTTCTCGGTCAACAACCTCACCTTGATGGCCCTGACCATCGCCACCGGCTTCGTGGTCGATGACGCCATCGTCATGCTGGAGAACATCTCCCGCCATATCGAGGAAGGCGAGACGCCGCTGCAGGCCGCGCTCAAGGGCGCGAAGCAGATCGGCTTCACCCTGATCTCGCTGACCTTCTCGCTGATCGCGGTACTGATCCCTCTGCTGTTCATGGCCGATGTGGTCGGGCGGTTGTTCCGCGAGTTCGCCATTACCCTGGCGGTGGCCATCCTGATTTCGCTGGTGGTGTCGCTGACGTTGACGCCGATGATGTGCGCGCGCCTGCTCAAGCGCGAACCGAAAGAACAAGAGCAGGGCCGTTTCTATCGCGCCAGTGGCGCCTGGATCGACTGGCTGATCAGGCACTACGGCAGCGCCCTGACCTGGGTGCTCAAGCGCCAGCCGCTCACGTTGCTGGTGGCGGTGGCCACCCTGGCGCTGACCGTGGTGCTCTACCTGATCGTACCCAAAGGCTTCTTCCCGGCGCAGGACACCGGGGTGATCCAGGGGATTTCGGAAGCACCGCAGTCCACCTCGTTCGCCGCCATGAGCCAGCGCCAGCAATCCCTGGCCAAGGTTATCCTCGAGGACCCGGCGGTGCAGAGCCTGTCCTCGTACATCGGCGTGGATGGCGACAACGCCACCCTCAACAGCGGCCGCCTGCTGATCAACCTCAAGCCCCATGGCGAGCGCGACGTCACCGCCGCCCAGGTCATCAGCCGCCTGCAACCGCAGCTCGACAAGCTGGTGGGCATCCGCCTGTTCATGCAGCCGGTGCAGGACCTGAGCATCGAGGACCGGGTCAGCCGCACCCAGTACCAGTTCAGCCTCAGCTCGCCGGACGCTGAACTGCTCGCGCAATGGAGCGGCAAGCTGGTCCAGGCCCTGCAGCAGCGGCCCGAACTGCGTGACGTGGCCAGCGACCTGCAGGACAAGGGCCTGCAGGTGTACCTGGTGATCGACCGCGACATGGCCAGCCGCCTGGGGATCAATGTGTCGCAGATCACCAACGCGTTGTACGACGCCTTCGGCCAGCGGCAAATATCGACCATCTACACCCAGGCCAGCCAGTACCGCGTGGTGCTGCAGTCGCAGACCGCCGCCAGCCTCGGCCCGCAGGCGCTGGAGTCGATCCACGTCAAGGCCACCGACGGCGGCCAGGTGCGCCTGTCGGCGCTGGCGCGCATCGAGCAGCGCCAGGCGCAACTGGCCATCTCGCACATCGGCCAGTTCCCGGCGGTGATGATGTCGTTCAACCTGGCCCATGGCGCGTCGCTGGGCGAGGCGGTCAAGGTGATCGAACAGGTGCAGCGCGACATCGGCATGCCGATCGGCGTGCAGACCCAGTTCCAGGGCGCCGCCGAGGCATTCCAGGCTTCGCTGTCGAGCACCTTGCTGCTGGTCCTGGCCGCCGTGGTGACCATGTACATCGTGCTGGGCGTGCTCTACGAGAGCTACATCCACCCGGTGACCATCCTCTCCACGCTGCCGTCAGCGGCGGTGGGCGCCTTGCTGGCGCTGCTGCTCAGCGGCAACGACCTGGGGATGATCGCCATCATCGGCATCATCCTGCTGATCGGCATCGTCAAGAAGAACGCGATCATGATGATCGACTTCGCCCTGGAGGCCGAGCGCCACCAGGGCATGAGCCCGCGCGATGCGATCTACCAGGCGGCGCTGCTGCGCTTCCGGCCGATCCTGATGACCACCCTGGCCGCGCTGTTCGGCGCCGTGCCGCTGATGCTCGCCACCGGTTCCGGCGCCGAGCTGCGCCAGCCGCTGGGCCTGGTGATGGTCGGCGGGCTGCTGGTGAGCCAGGTGCTGACGCTGTTCACCACCCCGGTCATCTACCTGTACTTCGACCGCCTGGCGCGCCGCTGGGGCGATTCGTGTTCGGCCGAGGAGGCGGTATGAGCGGCTTCAGGCTGCAAGCGGCAAGCTGCAAGCGGCAAGCTGATCGGGGTGGATTCGCGTGCGGTGCTCGCGCGCGCTTTTTCTTGCGGCTTGAAGCTTGCCGCTTGCCGCTTGAAGCGTGGAGCTGGAAATGAACCTGTCCGGACCGTTCATTCGCCGGCCGGTAGCCACCATGCTGCTGAGCCTGGCGATCATGTTGCTGGGCGGGGTGAGCTTCGGCCTGTTGCCGGTCTCGCCGCTGCCGCAGATGGATTTCCCGGTGATCGTGGTAACCGCCAACCTGCCTGGCGCCAGCCCGGAGGTCATGGCCTCCACCGTGGCCACGCCGCTGGAGCGCAAGCTGGGTGCCATCGCCGGCGTCACCACCCTGACCAGCAGCTCCAACCAGGGCTCGACCCGGGTGATCATCGGCTTCGACCTGGGCCGTGACATCGACGGCGCGGCGCGCGAGGTGCAGGCGGCGATCAACGCCACCCGCAACCTGCTGCCCAGCGGCATGCGCAGCATGCCCACGTACAAGAAGATCAACCCGTCCCAGGCACCGATCATGGTGCTGTCGCTGACCTCCGACGTGCTGTCGAAGGGCAAGCTGTACGACCTGGCCGACACCATCCTGTCCCAGAGCCTGTCCCAGGTCAGCGGGGTAGGGGAAGTGCAGATTGGCGGCAGCTCGCTGCCCGCCGTGCGCATCGAGCTGGAACCGCAATTGCTCAACCAGTACAGCCTGTCGCTGGACGATGTGCGCACCGCCGTGGCCAACGCCAACCAGCGCCGGCCCATGGGCTTCGTCGAGGACCAGGAACGCAACTGGCAGGTGCGCGCCAACGACCAGCTGGAGAAGGCCGAAGACTACAAGCCGGTGGTGATCCGCCAGGCCAACGGCGCGATCCTGCGCCTGTCCGACGTGGCCAAGGTCACCGATGGCGTGGAGAACCGCTACAACAGCGGCTTCTTCAACGACGAAAGCGCGGTGCTGCTGGTGATCAACCGCCAGACCAACGCCAACATCATCGAGACCGTCGGCCAGATCAAGGCCGAGCTGCCGGCCTTGCAGTCGCTGCTGCCGGCCAGCGTCAAGCTCAACGTGGCCATGGACCGCTCACCGGTGATCAAGGCCACGCTCAAGGAGGCCGAGCACACGCTGCTGATCGCCGTGGTGCTGGTGATCCTGGTGGTCTACCTGTTCCTCGGCAACCTGCGCGCCTCGCTGATCCCCAGCCTGGCGGTGCCGGTGTCGCTGGTGGGCACCTTCGCGGTCATGTACCTGTGCGGCTTCTCGTTGAACAACCTGTCGCTGATGGCCTTGATCCTGGCCACCGGGCTGGTGGTGGACGATGCCATCGTGGTGCTGGAGAACATCTCGCGGCATATCGAGAATGGCGAGAAACCGATGCGCGCCGCCTACAAGGGCGCACAGGAGGTGGGCTTCACGTTGCTGTCGATGAACGTCTCGCTGGTGGCGGTGTTCGTCTCGATCCTGTTCATGGGGGGCATCGTCCGTGGGCTGTTCAAGGAGTTTTCCATCACCCTGGCGGCGGCGATCATCGTCTCGCTGGTGGTGTCGCTGACCCTGACCCCCATGCTCTGCTCGCGCTGGCTCAAGGTCCATGGCCCACAGCAGCAGACCCGCCTGCAACGCTGGAGCGACCGCGTTCACCAGCGCATGGTGGCAGGCTACGACAGGAGCCTGGGCTGGGCGTTGCGCCACAAACGTCTCACCCTGTTCAGCCTGCTGGCCACCATCGTCCTCAACATCGCCCTTTACGTGGTGGTGCCCAAGACCTTGATGCCGCAGCAGGACACTGGCCAGTTGCAAGGCTTCATCCGTGGCGACGACGGCCTGTCCTTCAGCGTGATGCAGCCGAAGATGGAAATCTACCGCCGCGCCTTGCTCAAGGACCCGGCCGTAGAGAGCGTTGCGGGTTTCATCGGCGGCAACAGCGGCACCAACAACGCCTTCGTGCTGGTGCGTCTCAAGCCCATCAACGTACGCAAGGAAGACGCGCAGAAGGTGATCGACCGCCTGCGCAAGGAATTGCCCAAGGTCCCGGGCGGGCGCCTGTACCTGATGGCCGACCAGGACCTGCAACTGGGGGGCGGTGGTCGCGACCAGAGCACCTCCGAGTATCTGTACACGCTGCAGAGCGGCGACCTGGCAGCCTTGCGCGAATGGTTCCCGAAAGTCACCGCCGAGCTGCGCAAATTGCCGGAGCTGACCGCCATCGACGCCCGCGACGGCGCCGGCACCCAGCAGGTGACGCTGGTGGTCGACCGTGACCAGGCCAAGCGCCTGGGCATCGACATGGACATGGTCACCGCCGTGCTCAACAACGCCTACAGCCAGCGGCAGATCTCGACCATCTACGACAGCCTCAACCAGTACCAGGTGGTGCTGGAGATCAACCCCAAGTTCGCCTGGGACCCGAGCACCCTGGAGCAGGTGCAGGTGATCACCGCCGACGGCGCCCGCGTGCCGCTGTCGACCTTCGCCCGCTACGAGAACTCCCTGGCCAACGACCGGGTCAGCCACGAAGGCCAGTTCGCTTCCGAGAGCATCAACTTCGACGTGGCCGAGGGCTACAGCCCCGACCAGGCCCTGGCGGCGCTGGAGCGCGCGGTGGCCAAGCTCGGCCTGCCCGAGTCGGTGATCGCCAAGCTGGGCGGCACGGCCGATGCCTTCAGCAAGACCACCCAGGGCCAACCGTTGATGATTCTCGGTGCCCTGGTGCTGGTGTACCTGGTACTGGGCATCCTGTACGAGAGCTACATCCACCCGCTGACCATCCTCTCCACGCTGCCCTCGGCCGGTGTCGGTGCCTTGCTGGCGCTGTACCTGACCGGTGGGCAGTTCAGCCTGATCTCGTTGCTGGGGCTGTTCCTGCTGATCGGCGTGGTGAAGAAGAACGCCATCCTGATGATCGACCTGGCCCTGCAGCTGGAGCGCCATGAGGGCCTGTCGCCGGAAGAGTCGATCCGCCGCGCCTGCCTGCTGCGCCTGCGGCCGATCCTGATGACCACCCTGGCCGCGATGCTCGGTGCGCTGCCCTTGCTGCTGAGCCGTGCCGAGGGCGCCGAAATGCGCCAGCCACTCGGCCTGACCATCATCGGTGGCCTGGTGTTCAGCCAGGTCCTCACCCTCTATACAACGCCTGTGGTCTACCTGTACCTCGACCGCCTGCGCCACCGTTTCAACCGTTGGCGCGGCGTGCGCACCGACGCTGCCCTGGATACCCCGCTATGAACTTTGCCCAGACCCGCCTGCACCGTGCCCTCAAGCTGCTGACCGAGGGGCGCGGCTCGCGCCTGCTCGGCGCGGGCTTGTGCGTGGCGATGCTCAGCGCCTGTACCCTGAGCCCCGACTACCACCGCCCCGAGTTGAGCACCCCGGCGCAGTTCAAGCAGGCCGAAGGCTGGACCCAGGCCAACCCGTCGGATGCCATCGCCCGGGGGGCCTGGTGGGAAATCTATGGCGATCGTCAGCTCAATGCCCTGGTCGAGGAACTCAACCGCAGCAACCAGACCGTCGCGCAGTACGAAGCCCAGTACCGCCAGGCGCAAGCCCTGGTGCGCAGCAGCCGCGCCGCGTTGTTCCCTTCGCTCGACCTGACCACCACCAAGAACCGCTCCGCCCAGGGCACCGGCAGTTCCAGCTCGAGCCTGTCGAACAACAGCAGCGGCATCCGCAACACCTACAACGCCCAGCTTGGCGTGAGTTGGGAGATCGACCTGTGGGGCAAGCTGCGCGAGACGATGAATGCCAACGAAGCCAGCGCCGAGGCCAGCCTCGCCGACATGGCGGCCATCCGCCTGAGCCAGCAGTCGGAGCTGGTGCAGAACTACCTGCAGTTGCGGGTGATCGATGAACAGAAGCGCTTGCTGGAGGCCACCGTGGCTGCCTATGAGCGTTCGCTGAAGATGAACGAAAACCAGTACCGCGCCGGGGTGGCTGGCCCCGACGCGGTCGCCCAGGCGCGCACCCAGCTCAAGAGCACCCAGGCCGACCTGATCGACCTGGCCTGGCAGCGGGCGCAGTACGAGAACGCCATCGCCGTGCTGATGGGCAAGGCCCCGGCCGACTTCGCCCTGGCCGCCACCAACGCTATCCCGGCCTTGCCGCAGATTCCCGTGTCGCTGCCGTCGCAGCTGCTGGAACGCCGGCCCGATATCGCCTCGGCCGAGCGCAAGGTCATGGCGGCCAACTCGAATATCGGCGTGTCCCGGGCGGCGTACTTCCCGGACCTGTCGTTGAGCATGAGCGGCGGGTATTCCAGCAGCAGTTTCAGCAACTGGGTCGAGCTGCCCAACCGCTACTGGTCGGTCGGGCCGCAGCTGGCATTGAACCTGTTCGATGCCGGCAAGCGCAGCGCCGAGGTGGACCGTACCGTCGCGGTGTATGACCAGACCGTGGCGCAGTATCGCCAGACCGTGCTGGATGGGTTCAAGGAGGTGGAGAACTACCTGGTGCAGCTGAAGGTGTACGCCGACGAGGCCGGGGTGCGGCAGGAGGCGCTGGAGGCAGCGCGGGAGTCGCTGCGCTTGACCGAGAACCAGTACAAGGCGGGGTTGATCGGTTACCTGGATGTGGTGAATGTGCAGACTACCGCGCTTAGCAACGAGCGCAGCGTGTTGAACCTGCTGCAAGGGCGGTTGGTGGCGAGTGTGCAGTTGATTGCGGCGCTTGGCGGCGGTTGGGATGCCCAGCAGGCGTTGGCGGGCGAAGATTGAATTTCAGTGGCGCCTGGGCAGACGCAGCTGTCGCCAGCGGGGTTGTTCGTGGCCTTTGAGTCGTATTCGCCGGCAAAGCCGGCTCCTACAGGATGATCGCGAAAGCGGACCGCTCGGTAGGAGCCGGCCTTGCCGGCGAACCATTGCTCAGTGTGTGTCAGGCCGTGGCGCTGGCGCCGCTGCGCCGCCATCCATCGCATCCAGCGTCGGATGCTCCTGCGCCGCCTGGCGCAGATCCTCGGTCACCCGCAGCTCGGCCCCGCTCGGCGAGAAGGTCGCGGTTGGCGCGAACGGGGCAGGGTGTTCAGGTGCCGGGCGCTTGCCGCGACGCCAGAGGAAGAAGCCGACCATGGCCAGGTTGATCACGGCAAAGGCCCAGAACAGGCCGACTTCGCCATAGGAGGTCATCATCGGCGCGATGGCCAGCGGCGCCATGGCCGAGCCCAGCGAGTTGATCAGCAGCAGGCCTTGGATCATTGGTACCAGGGCATCGGCCGGTGCCCGGTCGGCCGCGCTGCTGACCGCCACCGGGTACAGCGCGAACACGCCGCCGCCCAGCAGGAACAGCAACGCCGGCAGCAGCACGGTGTCGGTGGGCAGCAGCACGATCAGCACCGACAACACGACGCACGCGGCGGCCAGGGTGATCAGCACGTCCTGACGGTCCTTGCGGTCGGACCAGCGCCCGACCGGGTATTGCAGCAGCATGGCGCCGAGGATCACCCAGGCCATCATGTCGCCGATCTCGCCGATGTCCAGGCCGATGCGCTGCAGGTACAGCGGCAGCAGGGCATAGATGCCCGCGATGGCGACGCCCGAACCGAAACAGCCGACCAGCCCGGTGGGCGCCACGCCCAGCAACTGGCGTGGTTTGAGCGGCTCGACCTGGTCCAGCAGTGGCGACACCCGCGGCAGGATCACGATCGGCAGCACCGACAGGGTGGCGAGCATGCCGGCGAGCATGAAGGGCGCGGTATCGCCCCAGCTGGTGATCTCGCCGAGGGTGGCCTGGGCGATCACCCCGGCGCCGTAGAAGGCGATCATGTACAGCGCCAGCAGGCGGCCACGGATCTTGGCGTCGCCGGCCAGCAGCAGCCAGCTTTCGATCACCAGGAACACGCCCACCGCGGCCCAGCCGTTGAGCAGGCGCAGCACCGACCACCAGGTGGTGTCGTAGAACAGCCCTTGCAGCAGGATGGTCGCGCCGATCAGCGCGGCGAAGCTGCTGTAGGCGCGGATATGGCCGATGCGCAGGATCAGCCGGTCGTTGAACACCGCACCGAGCGTCAGGCCGATGAAGTAGGCCGAGGACACCACGCCGATGGTGGTAGCCGACTCGCCGGCGGCGCCCAGGCGCAGGGTGGTCAGGGAAGACATGAAGCCATTGCCCAGGGCAATGATGAACAGGCCGAGCAGGGGTGCCAGCGCCATCGCCAGCAAACGCGGAGACATACGTACCTCAAGGTTGGAAAACGCGGATGTGCGCCTTTTCGGCTACAGCCGGCGAGCCGGATAGGCTGCGACCTTGGCAAGGGTCAACCGCTGGGCCTGTTGCGAAAAAGGCCGGGCGGGGGCGGTTGAGCCTGGTGCACATGGGCGATGTGGCGAGGCACGGACGCGGTCCTTGCGGGTGCTGGCCACCGGGTTGGGCGACGGGCGAAAAGGAAGCGCGATTTTACGGGCTGTGGGGGATTTGCCAAGGGGGACGAGGCTGCGGCGAGAGGACGCAGGGAAAGTGTCAGGTGCTCTGTGAAGTGATAATCGTTAACTAATTGGCCATTTTTAGTGATGGCAGGTTGATATCGTTTTCGATAGCATGGGTTTTTACGTACTCAAGGAGAGCAGGGCGTGAACTACAATGCGGCATTCGTTGACGAGTTGCTTGGCAATTTCCATGCATCATTTCTTAAGAACGAACACAAGTGGTGTGATTTTGCTCGCGTCAACCCGGAGGGGGATGCCTATCGAAAATGGGTTTACCAGAAGCTTTATACGCTTCGCTACTTCCCTGCGTATTATCTTGAATATTGCGTGCTTGCCGAAAAACTGAAGGCGCGCTTGGGGCAATATGATGAATGTCTTCAAGTGGCGTCCTTCGGGTGTGGCATTTGCCCGGATTACTATGCTTTGCGGGACAATCTTGGCGAAATAGAATTTGAGTATACCGGTTATGACAGCTGCCGTTGGTCTATGCGGAAACTGGTGCCGAAAGACAACAGTGACAACTTGTCTTTTTGCCACCTGAATATTGGGGCGCTCGACAGTGTTGATCTGGACGACGTTGACGTTTTTATCTTTCCCAAGTCGATTGGTGACATTGCTCGCAGTGGCGGGCTGGAACGTTTGGCGCGCTTAATTGCCCGCACCGAGAAGAAACGGGTGTTCTTCTTGAACTCATTCATTTCGAGTGGGCGCAACGAAAAATCCATTGACCTGTCATGCTTCGATGGCGTGCACGAGGCTTTGATCAAGTCCGGTTTTGGCACTGAAGATGATCGGAGTAAAACCTCTTATGAGGGGGGCGCGTTCGATGTCGGCCTGGTACGGGTCTCGTCGGATTTCAATTACCCTGAACGATTGATGATCAATTGCGAAAGGGAGGGTAGCTCATTGCTCTGTGAAGGATGTAACGTCATCAAACGACCCGTTATGAGGAACCGCTTCATGGAGTACCAACTGCTCGAGTACACCCGCCCATGATCATCAGCGCCAGTCGCCGCACCGACATCCCCGCCTTCTATGCCGACTGGTTCATGAACCGTGTCCAGCAGGGTTTCCTGCTGACCCGCAATCCGTTCAATTATCACCAGATCTCCCGGGTCTCCCTCGACCCGGCCGATGTCGACGCCATCGTGTTCTGGACCCGCAACCCCCGCCACCTGATGAAATCACTGGACACCCTGGACGCTCGCGGGCTGCGTTACTACTTCCACTACACGATCACCGGTTATCCCCGTGCCATTGAAAAGTCCGTCCCGCGGCCGATGGATGCGATCCGCTGCTTCATCGACCTGAGCCAGCGCGTGGGCCCTGGCAAGGTGATCTGGCGCTACGACCCGATCCTGGTGTCCAACCTGATCGACCTTGCCGAGCACAAGCGGCTGTTCGCCAAGATCGCCGGCCTGCTGGCAGGGCATACCGAGCGGGTGGTCATCAGCTTTGCCGACTTCTACAAGAAGACCAGCAGCAACCTGGCCAAGGTTGAGGGGTTGATCTGCTCCGATGTACTGGCCAGCCCCGACGCACTGCTCGACCTTGCCCACTACATGGCCCAGGTCGCACAGGCGCATGGCATGCAGATACAGAGTTGCGCCGAAGAAGTGGATACCGACGCAGCGGGCATCGCCCATGGCAAGTGTATTGATGACCGACTGCTGGCGGACTTGTTCGGTATTACGCTCAAAGGCACCAAGGACGTCGGCCAGCGTGCGGCCTGTGGTTGTATCAAGAGCGTCGATATCGGTGTCTACAATACCTGCCTGCATGGTTGCGCGTACTGCTATGCCACGTTCAACCATGAGAAGACGCTTGCCCAGCGTCAGCAGCACGATCCTGCCAGCCCCTTCCTCATTGGTGGTACGGAAGGGGTATCGCCAGGTTTGCTGGAGCCGCGCGTAAAGCAATCAACACTGTTTTGAGGCAAGCGGAGCGGTCAGCTCGATGAGTCGGTGGTGGGGGCCTGGTGCTGATCTTGCTGGGGCTTTTCTTTGGCCACGACCTCCTGGGCCTGCTGGCGTTGCAGGGCCCATTGCTCGCTGCGTTCCTTGAGGCGGTCGGCTCCACCTTCAGCGAACACCATGGTCGTCGAAGTCGTGGCCACCAGTGCGAGGGCGTAGAGCAGGGGCTTCATCATCGTCATCACCAACATGTGGTACCGGCATGGTCGTTGAGCGACCTGTCGACGGGCATGATGGCGTGGCAGGATTTTCCCGGGATTAAGGGCAGCATGGCAGCCGCCAACGAAAAACACTGAATCAATGCTCACGGGAAGCGAATAGATCGGCATAATGGCCTTGCGCCATGTCGCGTGATCCTTTCAGTGCCTGAGGAGAACACTGTCATTCATGAAGTACGACAGCCAGTTCGTCGACCGCGTGCTTGAGCGGTTCCACAAATCGTTCAACAGAAGCGCGCACCGTTGGTGCGAATTCTCTCATGATGGCCTTCGTGCGCAAGCCTACCGCAGCACGATCTATCAAAAACTCTACGTGCTTCGATATTTTCCCGCCTATTACCTCGAGTATTGCATCCTGGCGAGCCTGCTGAAGAGGCGTTTGGGTGATGCCTACAGTAGCGTCCAGATCGCCTCCTTCGGCTGTGGCGTCTGCCCCGATTTCCATGCGCTGAAAGCAAATCTGGAGGGGCTGGATTTTGACTATATCGGCTATGACAGCTGCCAGTGGTCCACGCGCAAGCTGATCGCGCTGGAGGAGTCGGACAGCCTCGGGTTTCAGCACGTGCATATCAAATCGCTCACGCCGGTCGATTTGGATGAGGTGGATGTATTTATTTTCCCGAAGTCGATCAGCGACCTGGGCCAGACAGGAGGCCTGGAACATCTGGCCGAGACCATCGCCGCGACAGAGAAACATCGCGTCTTCTTCCTCAATTCCTTTGTATACGGTGGAGGAGACCGTGACGATTCGGACCTGCGACGATTTGACATCATCCATGCTGCACTGGAGCGCAAAGGTTTCATTACATTGGATGATCGGGAAACCACGCATATCGGCAGAAAGGGGATGGGCCGGGGCCGCAGCTTACGCGCTATCACGCATGACTATGCTTACCCGCAAGCGCACTTCATCACGTGTGCTCGCAAGGGCTCCAAGGCTGAGTGCCAGGGGTGCAACGTCGTGAAGTACCCGGTGGTAACCAACAACTTCATGGGCTTTCAATTACTTGAGTACAACCGCCTTTCCCCAGCACGGGACCTTGGTTGGTGGCGCTGAGCACGAAGGTCACTTGTCGAATGCCAAGGCTATGCCTGAAGCACCATCGTTGAAGTGAATCCGGCCGCAGGACGGCCGGGCGTAAATGTGATGCTCGCGGTTTCGGGGTGTTGGCTCAATTGACCAGCAGCTGCTCATGCACCCAGCCATGAGCGGTGCGGATCATCGCGGCGGAGTCCTGCAACGGTTTCTGCGCTCCGGATGCAGCCTGGTCCAGACCTACGATGGCCGCCCGCACGACGGGGGTAGAGGCCCAGGCAGGGAGATCACTCACGATATAGCTGTAGCTCACTCGCGACACCACCCGGTCATCGACTTTGGCTGGTTTGCTGGCATCGTCGAGCGCGGTGATATCGGCTCTGCCAAAGCACAGGCCGCCCACCTTGCTGCCGTCATTGCGTTTGAACGCGTCGGCCCGGTAGTACTTGCGGCCTTCCTCGGTCAGGTCGTAAGCGTAGTAGATGTCGGTACGCGCCGGTTGCCACAGGCGCTCGGGAACTTCGGTGCGAGCAATCTCCCGCTCACTGACTACACCCACCTGGGCCAGGGCATGCAATGCCTTGTTCAAGCCTTCGACATCGAAGTCACGGGTGCGGGTAGGGAAGGGAGTAATCACGAAACAGCGCGGATACTGGGTATCAAGCCAAGCCTGGGCGGCCCGGCGCAGATCGGCCTGGGTGGTGTCCTGGCCGTCGGAGCAGCCGATGAGGGTGGCCAGCAGGGCCAGGGGGATGAGCTTCCTGTCCATCGTAAGGCTTCCTTGTGGTATCAGTTGCGGGGTCGAACTCCGGGCTAGCCGGCGGGTCTGGATTAGAACCTGCGGGCCAGAGCGGTTGCAATCATGGCAAGACGATATGCCCGGCTTGGAAAGCGAGTGTTTCAGGACTCCAGATAATCCAGTGTCTGGTTGACGTCGAACATCTTGACGATGTCCCGGTGAAACTTTGCATAGGGATGCGCCATAATTTCCTCCTTTTTTTTACGAACGCCGAAGTCCTTCAGGCGTATGGCAAGCAGGCCGCGCTCCACGTCATCTTGGGTGCCGCCATAGAGCAGATGCGAATAGTCAGAAAGTATGACCACCAAGTCACGCGCCCTGGACAACGTTAGGCTTTTCCTATAGCGCTCTTCGAGTTTGAGGTCTGTCACTAGGGCATCCGACGTGCCGGAAGATGCTGTGAGGTGCACCTGCTCAATGTGTGGGGTCTGCAAAACGCCATGATTGAGCTTGAAGGTGTAGTGGGTATCGAAGCATCGATCAAAGGGGTGAATGTGACTGGTGACAGTAAACGGCACAGCCCCCTTGGTGGTGTGGTTGCAGGCGCGGCAGGAAGGAATATGGTTGTAGAACGATAGCGCCAGGTAAGGGTGCAAAAGCTTGGGGTAAAAGTGGTCGATGTCGCACAACATGATCTCATATGAGTCATCTGTGCCTTCGTCAAGTTCGACGATTTGAATCGCGTTGGCATTGCAGTATGGGCATGCAGCCTCGCCAAATCCAAGTGCTTGGTAACGCGCTACGCAATGAGCGCTTTGTCGGTAAAGGTCATAGCGGAAAACATCCGAGAGCAACAATTTTCCGAAAGCGGTGGCGACCGTCTTGCCATCTTTGACGTAGTGAAGATCGCCGGGCTGAAGGTAGTTGTCGACTGCCGCGATGACAGCATCCAGTTCGCTCGGTTTCGCGCAGATAATACGTTTCATATTGACCGGGTCGGCCAGATAGTTTGCGTATTGCAAATGGCGGGCGGCCGTCACAGTACCCACCTCTTTTTTATGTGCTGGCGAACTGACAAGGGTAACCAACTGCTCAGCTCTGTACATCAAGGAGAATTTTCCGTATTGGCTATTTGGCAATACGGGATTCAAGTCAGACCACAAGCGTTCAACCATGTTATCCAAGAACAGCGACGCGTCGGCGTGCGCGTTGGACAGGTAGGTTTTTATGTTGATCATGATTGCCCCAGCGTTTGATCCACATGGTGGAGTATCAATGTGTCGTCAATTATGGAGCGCGCGCGCGTCAGTTCCAGCTTGTCGGATTCGGTCAACATCGGCTTGTCGAGTATCTCCAGGATCGTTCGCACGTACTTGGCCGACAGGTTGCCGGTTCTCTGCCCTGTGAGGCCAAAGGCAGACCTGTAGATTTCATGAATATTGGCCCCAAAGGTTTTCAGACGAGCCGGCATTTGCCCGGCTGAGAGCGTCTCAACGCATTGGTGAGGCAAATCACTTATCAAGATAGGGGAGTGTGTCGTGACAATGATCTGGACCGTGCCACCCGAGAGCGTTGGCAAAGTGGTGATGAGCTTCTCCACGAATTCGACTTGCCACTGGGGGTGCAGATAAAGGTCACCTTCGTCGACACAAACGAGGGTCGTGCTTCCCCGTTGGGCATGCTGCCCGCGCTGTAAACAGTTCCAAATTGTTCCAAACATGTTCATGTAAGCTTTCTGCCCGGAGCTGATGCCTTTCCAGGAAACTGCGCTGTATCGAACAGACTGAAGTATGCATCCAAAGTATCGGTAAATTTCAGTGGCTTCAGGTATGTAGGACAGGGTAAAGTTATGTCGAGTTTTTGAGGCGCTATTGTCGGGGGCGAAGTGCCAGTCAAGGAAAAGATTATGGAGTATCTCAAGGGTTCCCAGTAAATCGGACATCAGGAACTGTTTGTTCCAGTGAGCGGAACGATCTGAACTGAAATAATGCTTGGTAAGTGCGGAGATTAGGGCGTCGACGCCATTGGCATCAGCGGGGTGCGCCGCAATGATAGGCTTAATGACAGCGGGGAGTTCACCGTACTCCCTGAAATTTATTGATAATGTCGCGAGAAACGATATTTTGATCACGTGAACGGCTGCTTTTAGCTTGTCTAGGCTTTTGGCGCGCCGTGCGCTGCGCAAAAAGTTGATTAACCCATGGAATTCTGGAGGTGCGGCGTTGTCGATGTCGGGGAATGACAAGGTTCTATCAAGTTTTACCTCGATGCCGGGCGGCGGCTCAAGCGCAAGTGCTTTGAATTCTGACGAGGTTATGAATGTTAAATCATTTATAAATTCTGATTCTTCATTGCCTCTTTGTCGTGCCAAGGTCCTCGGGTTGTTCTTATTGTTGACGGAAACGTCGAGCACCTCATCACCAAGGTCCAGGTAGTTCTTGTCGAACACATTCGAAAAATATACGACTTTCAGGGCTTTCAGCTGTGCATCATTTGTCTGGTGGATGATTTCAAAATCAGCCTCAGGCGTTGATGCTGTAGAGGAAATGCAGTGAACGCTTCCGCGCTCCTGATAAATGACCAAGAATTCACAGGGCACGCTGTCGCTGGACTTCAGGACGCGGCATATCAGATCAAGTGTATTGGTTTTGCCGGCACCGTTGACGCCGAGTATGCCGGTAATGTTCTCGATGCTTTCGCCGAAAAAATCAGCGGGTAGCGGCGCCTTCTCCGTCCGTGAAAGTCGATTTTCGACGGAGTCGTACTGGTATTCAAATGTGCTGTCGAGGTTGACGCCGTGACGTGTAAGGCCTTTGAATTCCTTGGCCCATAGGTAGCAAATTTTCATCCAGAAGTGCTCGATCAAAGGCAAATAAGGCTCGACGCCTTTGTCGTTTCCGACGTGCAGTGTGTCGAGCCAATGAAGAGGTCGGGCACATTAGAGCCCAACCCTCACAGCCTCGCAACAACGACTCCGGGCCGTTCGCGGTAGTGGGCAAGCAAAGTCGATACGTTCATCCATACTTCCCTGACCCGTCACGGTGCACCGTGGCAATCGGCAACTACCGAGGGATCAGACGATGGCCAAGGCCGTAGGCAAGCAGCGCAAGGGAGGCAGCACGGGGAAACTCGGACGCAAGGATTATGAAAGCGAACTCAAGCGCCTGCACGTGGAGCTGGTGAAGCTGCAACAGTGGGTGGTGGAGAAGGGCCTGAAGGTGTGCATCGTCTTCGAAGGGCGCGATGGCGCCGGCAAAGGCGGCACGATCAAGGCCATCACCGAGCGGGTCAGCCCGCGGGTGTTCCGGGTGGTGGCGCTGCCGGCGCCGACCGAGCGGGAAAAGACCCAGATCTACGCCCAGCGCTACCTCACCCACCTGCCGGCCGCCGGTGAAGTGGTGATCTTCGACCGCAGCTGGTACAACCGCGCCGGCGTCGAGCGGGTGATGGGCTTTTGCAGTGACGAACAGGCGCGCAAGTTCCTCACCGTGGTGCCGATGTTCGAACGGATGATGGTCGAGTCGGGGATCATCCTGATCAAGTACTGGCTCGAAGTCAGCGCCGAGGAGCAGGCGCGGCGGCTGCAGGACCGCATCGACGATGGTCGCAAGCTGTGGAAGCTGTCGCCGATGGACATCAAGTCGTATACCCGCTGGGATGAGTACACCCGCGCCCGCGACGAGATGTTCGCCGCCTCGGATTCATCCTGGGCACCGTGGTACATGGCGCGTTCGGAAGACAAGCGCAAGGCGCGGCTGAACATTATCAGTCACTTCTTGCAGCAGATTTCCTACAAGGATTTAAGCCAGGCGCACAGGGTCACGCTGCCCAAGCGCGGCAAGATCGGTAAATACAAGGCTGCGCCTTATCCGTTCAAGATGGTCGCGGAGCGGTTCTGAACCTGTAGGAGCGGCTTTAGCCGCGATCACCCGCGAAGCGGGTGCCACCACCGTGGTGCCTGCATCGCGGCTGAAGCCGCTCCTACAAGACCTCGACCAGCCGGCCATCGCGCCCCAGGTGATAGCGCTGCAGATCCTGCGCCAGGACCAGATTGCCGTGGTAATGCGTCACCGCTTCTTCGCGTACATCCTCGATCGAGCTGCCACGTGCCGCGCCAGCGCCCTGATACCGCACGCTGTAGGAGCGGCTTTAGCCGCGATCACCCGCGAAGCGGGTGCCACCACCGTGGTGCCTGCATCGCGGCTGAAGCCGCTCCTACAAGACCTCGACCAGTTGCCCATCGCGCCCCAGGTGATAGCGCTGCAGATCCTGCGCCAGGACCAGATTGCCGCGGTAATGCGTCACCGCTTCTTCACGTACATCCTCGATCGAGCTGCCACGTGCCGCGCCAGCGCCCTGATACCGCGCGCTGAAGTGGGTCAGCACCAGGTTCGGCACCCGTGCCGCCTCGGCAAACCGCGCCACCGCGGCGGCGGTGCTGTGGCCGAAGGTGGCCTGGGCACGCTCGACCACAGGCTCCGTAAAGGTCGACTCGTGCACCAGCACGTCCACACCTTTGGCCAGCTCGGCCAGCAGCTCAGGGCGGTCGTTGTCGCCACAGACGATGATGCGTTGCGGCGGGCGCTGGGGCTGGAGGTAGTGCTGAGGATCCAGCTGGCGTCCTTCATGCTCCACCGTCATGCCACGGGCCAGCTGGCCCCACAGCGGCCCGGCCGGCACGCCGTCGGCCTGCAGGCGTGCGGTATCCAGCCGTGGCTCGGGGTCCTGTTCATCGAACACGAAACCGTAGGACGGCACGCGGTGGGACAGCTCGACCTTGCCGACCTGGAGATTGCCGCAGGCAAAACCGTCGAACGTTTCGAGGGCCTGCAGTTGCAGCTCGAACGGCAGGTAGGTATCGCTGACCGCCAGGCCCTGGCGCACCCAGTCGTGCAGGGCGGTGGGCATGATCAGCGGCAGCGGCGCCTTGCGCCCGGACATGCCCGCGCTGGCCAGCAGCCCCGGCAGGCCGAAGCAGTGGTCGCCATGGACATGGGTGATGAAGATCGCGCGCAGGTCGCGCATCGACAGCGGGCTGCGCAGCAGCTGGTGCTGGGTGCCCTCGCCGCAGTCGACCAGGTACCAGCCGTGGCCGGTGGATTCGATGACGGCGGTTGCGCTTACATTGCGGGCCTTGGTGGGCACACCGGAGGAGGTGCCCAGAAACTGCAGGTCCATTGCCTGACTCCTTGACGTTTACGACGCGCCGCATTGCGCGGCGCGCGCGGAGGCTAGCACGACCGCGGCCGCGAGCAAAGCCGATCGGCGCCGCAGGCAGGGCCGTGAAACTGTCATGCGCTTGTCATGAGGCTGACTCTAGGATGCCAGGACACTTCCGGATCGCATCGCGCATGCCCAACGCCACCATGCCACACCACGAAGCGGACCTGCACGGCCTGCTCTACGCCTATGTGTTCCGCCCCGGCCTGCCGGGCCGCGAACTCGACGCGGCGCAAGCGACGGCTCGCCTGCTCGCGCCAGACCACAGCGACGAGTTCCTCTGGTTGCACCTGAACCTTGCCCATGCCGCTTGCGAGCGCTGGATGAAGAGCAACCTCGATCTGCCGGAAACCTTCTTCGAGACCTTGCGCGAGGGCTCGCGCTCCACGCGCATCGAGCATGTCGACTCAGCCTTGCTGGCGGTGGTCAATGACTTGGTGTTCAGCTTTGGCCTGGTGTCTTCCGACGTCTCCACCCTGTGGGCCTGCGCCCGCAGCCGGCTGCTGGTCAGCGCCCGGTTGCAGCCATTGCATTCGGTGGACGAGCTGCGTTCCTCGGTGAAACGCGGGGAATGCTTCGGTTCCACGGTGGAACTGTTGGTGCATCTGGTCCGCGACCAGAGCGACCTGCTGACCCAGGTGGTGCGCGAAACCACGCTGAAGGTCGACCGCATCGAAGACCAGCTGCTATCACTGCGTTTGAGCGACAACCGCGCCGAGCTCAGCAGCCTGCGCCGCGTGCTGGTGCGCCTGCAGCGCCTGCTGGCGTTGGAACCCGGTTCGTTGCTGCGCCTGCTCAACCGCCCGCCCGAATGGCTGGGCGAGCAGGATATCCGCCAGCTGCGGGCCTCCACCGAGGAGTTCTCGGTGATCATCAACGACCTGACCAGCCTGGTGGAGCGAATCAAGCTGTTGCAGGAAGAGATCGCCGCCAAGCTCACAGAGGAGAACAACCGCACGTTGTTCACCCTGACCGTGGTGACGGTGCTGGCCTTGCCGATCAACATCATCGCCGGCTTCTTCGGCATGAACGTCGGTGGCGTGCCGCTGGCGGACGACCCTCACGGTTTCTGGGTGCTGGTGGCGCTGGTGGTGACCTTCACGGTAATTGCAGGGCGCTGGGCGTTTCGCAAGCGCGGGGACTACTGACCTCGGTGGCGGCCGACGCTTGCAGCGCCGGTCGGCCGTAGAACACCAGCGCCGTGCCCCAGCTGGTCAGCCAGACGAAAATCCCGGCCCAGAACGTGTGGGACATGTAGTGCCAGCCTTGCAATACCCGGGTGGTGCCATAGATGAAGCCGACCACGAGGATTGCCAGCAACAGCTTGCGGGCGTGTGGCCAGCGGTGGCGCAGGGCGACGAAGTACAGGGCCAGCAAGGTGAAACCACTGGAAGCATGGCCGCCCGGCCAGCAGCGGCCTGGCCCGGCCTTGTCCAGCCAGGTGAACTGCTGGTACCACTCCAGGTGCGCCTCGTTGCCGCCGTACAGGGTGGTTTCCACGGGGCAGTAAACGCCGGTGTGGCTCTTGAGGTAATGGATGACGCCGGTGCACAGGGCAAAGGCCACCACGACATACAGGAAGTCGCGCCGGTGATTGGCGGTAAAGCGCAGCAGCGGTGCGACGCGGATGCCTTCGACGGCGCGGGTCGCTTGCGCGGAACGGCGCAGCAACGGCCACAGCAGTGACAGCAGCAGGCCGATGACCGCTAGCTCGCCGGTCCAGTCCGGCAGAATCCGCGGCCACTTGTGGGTGGCTTTCTCGAACCAGGCATTGTGCTGGAAGACGAACTGGCCGGTCGCGGGATCCAGTAACAGGTTGCTGATCCAACGGTCCAGGCTGGTCAGGTCGAACAGCACGAACACCAGCGCCGACAGCAGCAGCGGCAGGCCGAAGTTGTTCAGGTAGAAACGCGAACGCGGTGTGAATGGCATGTCAGGCTCCCTTGCCGACTGCGAGCTTGCGCCACTGGGTGGCATTCATCTGGCCAAGAATCCGGGCCTTGCCATTGCTGCCCAAGGTGACGAACAGGGCGCTGGCGTAGCTGCTCGAACGTTCGCCGCCGGCAACCCCTAGCGTGCGTTCGAGCTGGTCGATACAGCCGCTGTGGGTGACCAGTACCAGATTATGGTCGGCACGCTTGTGGGCGAAGGCCGCCTGGCTGAAATCCCGGTCACATTGCGCCAGCCACTCCTGGGTGGCAATGGGCTTGGCAAACATGAAACCGGCCGTCTGCTGGGTGCGCACCTCGGGGCTGGCGAGCAGGTCGGCGCTGTCCAGGCCCAGCTGGCGCAGGCCAGCGCCGACCCCTTCGGCGGCCTGGCTGCCGGCAACGGTGATACCGGTGGGGTCGTTCAGGCAGGCCGCATGGGAGCGGTCGCAACGCTCGGCATGGCGCACCAGGACGATCACCGAACCGGCGGCCCATTCGCCATACACACCCTGGCTGCGCATCTGCTGCATGCTGCCCAGGTCGGCGACCTGCGTGGAGGTTGCCCAGCGGGTCGCCGCCACCAATGCCAGCAACGCACACAAGCCGACCGCGACGAGTGCCAGGGAGGACCAACGGAACACCTTGGGCGTTTTCAGAGCAGCGGGTTTATCGATAGTGCCCTGCAACATGCACACACTCCATGAAAGCGGAAGGAGCGGACAAGGCGCGCTATGGCAGCCCATCCGAAAGTGGCTGCACTGTAAGAAGGCAGATGTTGGCGAAGGGTGAGGCAGATGTGAAAAAAGTGCGAGTCCGGCCCAGCGGCATGCCTGTGTCACGACTGAGGCGGAGGTAGGACGTGAGCGGGATGAACGGGTAGACGATATTTTCACGTGCGTCGCTATAACATAACGAAATAAACTCGCCCGTCGTCAAATGCCCGGCCGCTACATCCCGTTCGGTTGCGCACCAAGCCTGGAGCCCCCATGAGCGTCAATCTGGATACCGCAGACCTGGACCTGGAGGGCATGCCACGTTTCCAGCAATCGCTCGGCCAGGCGCGCCGCCTGGTGCTGCTCAGTCACTGCACCTTGTTGGGCGCGGGCCTGTTGTGGTTGCTGGCCTTCCTGGTCGGGCTGTTCGCGCCTGCCAGCCAGTGGAGTGTGCTGCTGGCCGTCAACGCCGCGACGTTCATGCTGCTCGGCGCGGTGGCGCAGTCCGTGTGGACGCCGGTCAGCTGGCGGGCCGAGGCCCTTGGCGAACGGCCGGCACAACTGGCGTTCTGGCGCGCCCAGGCGCCCGAGGATGAGCCTCCGGCGAATGCTTATGAACGCTGGCTGGCGCGTATCGGTGATGCCTGGCGCAAGCAGTTGCGGCGGGTCGGCCACGATGCCTTGCGCCTGGCGGCCCTGGCGTTGCTCGCCCTGGCCGTGCTGGCGGGCGCCTGGCGGCTCGACCTGCCGGCGCCGATGCTGGCGGGGCAGGCCGGCTGGGTCGCCGTTGCGCTGTTCGGCGCCATCGCCTTCGGCCTGCTGGTGTTCGAGCGTCATCTGGCAGCGACCCCCGCGACGGACTGGCCGGAGGCGGGCGCCCTGGCCGCGGTGGTGCGGTTGGTCATCGCGGTCCAGGTGCTGTCCATTCCCTGCCTGGTATTCGCCGACGATCTGCGCCTGTGGCCGGCGCGGTTGGCCGTGCTGATCGCCATCCTGCCCGGCTTGCTGGCCCTGGAACTGTTGCTGCGCGCCGTGCTTTCGGTGTTCCGCCCGCAGCGCCCGCGCGAGGAGCCGACGTTGGTGGCGAACAGCCTGACGGCCGGGCTGTTGCAGTGGCCACCGCGGCCTCTGGCGTTCCTCCAGGGCGAGTTGCACCAGCGCCTGGGCATCGACCTGCGGCAGGTCTGGGCATTCGGTTTCATGCGCCGGGCCTTGCTGCCGGTGGCTGGGCTGGTAACGCTGGTGGGGTGGCTGCTGACGGGCGTGGTGCAAGTACCGATGAACGGCCGGGGTGTGTATGAGCGCTTTGGCGACCCCGTGGAGGTCTATCCGCCTGGGCTGCATGTAGGGTTGCCCTGGCCGTTGGGGCGGGTGCTGGCGGTGGACAACGGCACGCTCCATGAACTGGCCACCTCGGGTGACGCCGCGTTGGCCGACCCGTTGACCGATGCCGAAGGGCCACCGCCCGCCAGCGCCAACCGTCTGTGGGATGCTGCCCACGTTGCCGAGAACGCCCAGGTCATCGCGGGCAGTGACGGCGGCCGGCAGGGCCTCCAGATCGTCAACATGGACGTACGCTTCATTTACCGCATCGGCCTGGACGATGCCTCGGCAATCGCCGCCACGTATCACACAAGCGATGTTGCGCAACTGGTGCGCAGCATTGCCAACCGGGTGCTGGTGCACGACTTTGCCAATCGCTCGCTGGACGGGCTGCTGGGCGCGCAGCGCGAAGCCCTCGGCCGGGATATCGGTAACGCCGTGCAAGCCGACCTTGATCGGCTGGACAGTGGCGTGCAGATCCTCGCCACGGCGGTGGAGGCGATCCACCCACCGGCCGGCGCGGCCAATGCCTATCACGGCGTGCAAGCGGCGCAGATCGGCGCCCAGGCGCTGGTCGCCGAGGAGCGTGGCCAGGCCGCCCGGCAGGCGGCCCTGGCCCTACAGAACGCCGCCGTGCAGACCGACAAGGCCAGCGCCGATGCCCACGAGATCACCGCCAGGGCACAGGCCCAGGACATCGCCTTCAAGGCCGAAAGCGCTGCCTGGCGCCAGGCCGGCCAGGCCTTCATCCTCGAGCAGTACCTGGCGCGCCTGAGCCAGGGGCTGGCCGCCGGCAATGCCCTGATCATCGACCACCGGTTGACCGCGGCCCAGGCCCCGACCGTGGACCTGCGCACCTTCGCCTCGCCCGTCGACCCGACCACTTCCAGACCTCAGCAGGAGCGCGCCCATTGAGCTCTCACGCCCCCCATGCCCACCACGCGTGCGGCCACGATCATGCCCATGACCACGACCATCCCCCTGTGCCACCGGCGAAGGGCGCGCGCTGGCGGGTGCTCGCCGCGTTGCTGCTGGTGCTGCTGCTGGGCACGGCGGCGTGTTTCGTCCAGGTCCGGGTGGGCGAGGCCACGGTCATCACCCGTTTTGGCAACCCTTCGCGGGTGCTGACCGAGCCTGGGCTGGCCTGGCGCTGGCCATTGCCGTTCGAGAACGCGGTGCCGGTCGACCTGCGCCTGCGCACCACCTCCAGCGGCCTGCAGGATGTCGGCACCCGCGATGGCCTGCGCATTATCGTGCAGGCCTATATCGCCTGGCAGGTCGCCGCCGACCCGCAGAGCATCCAGCGCTTCATGCGCGCGGTGCAGAACCAGCCCGACGAGGCGGCGCGGCAGATCCGCACCCTGGTGGGCTCGGCGCTGGAAACCAGTGCCAGCGGCTTCGAGTTGGCGGACCTGGTCAACGTCGACGCCAGCCAGGTGCGGATCGACGCCTTCGAGCAGCGCTTGCAGGCGCAGATCGAGCAGCAACTGGCGCAGACCTACGGCATCCAGGTGGTGCAGGTGGGCATCGAGCGGCTCACCTTGCCCAAAGTCACCCTTGAGGCCACGGTCGAGCGGATGCGCGCCGAGCGCGAGACCATCGCCACCGAACGCACCGCCGAAGGCAAGCGCAAGGCCGCCGAGATCCGCTCGGCGGCGGAGCGTGATGCGCGGATTCTCGAGGCCGACGCCAACGTCAAGGCGGCGCAGGTCCAGGCCCAGGCCCAGGTCGAGGCCGCGCAGGTCTACGGCAAGGCTTACGCCAGCGCGCCGGAGCTGTACAAGCTGCTGCGCTCGCTCGACACGTTGGGCACGGTGGTCACGCCCGGCACGCGCCTGGTGCTGCGCACCGATGCCGCGCCGTTCCGCGCCCTGGTCGATGGGCCGCCAGTGCCTTCGAGTGCTGGCAATGGGGCAGGGCGCGGCCATGACTAGCCCGAGCCGGATGGACGCCACCGGCAACCCCTGGCTGCAATCGGCGCGCATCGGCTTCATCGCCCTTTATGGGGTGACCCTGGTCGCGGCGCTGGGCTGGTTGTTCGGCAATGTTCGCGAAGTGGGGCCCGATAGCCGAGCGGTGGTGCTGCGGCTGGGCGCCGAGCAGCGCATCCAGGAGGCCGGCCTGCTACTGGCCTGGCCACGCCCGTTCGAGCAGGTGCTGATGCTGCCGTCGGCCGACCGGGTCAGCGAACGCCGGGTCGAGCTGTTGCTGCGTTCGGAACTGGCGCTGAAGTCGGACAAGAACGGCACCCTGGCCAGTGACGCCACGGCCGGCTCCGGTTACCTGCTGACCGGCGACGCCGGCATCGTGCAGCTGGACGTGCGGGTGTTCTACAAGGTCAACGCGCCCTATGCCTTCACCCGCCAGGGCGTGCACCTGGAACCGGCGCTGGATCGCCTGGTCGAGCGCAACGCCGTGCAGGTCTGCGCCTCCCGCGACATGGACACGATCCTGGTGGCCCGCCCGGAACTGGTCGGTGCCGACGCCCAGGTCGCCGAGCGCCGCGAGCGCCTGCGCGGCGACCTGCAACACGGCATCAACCGCAGCCTCGCCGCGCTCAAGGCGGCGGGCACCGACCTGGGCATCGAGGTGGTGCGGGTCGATGTGCAATCTTCGCTGCCGCTGTCGGCGGTGGGGGCGTTCAATGCAGTGCTCACCGCCAGCCAGCAAGCCGAAAAAGAGGTGGCCCAGGCGCGCAACGATGCGGCCCGGCAACTGCAGCAGGCCACCCAGGCCGCCGACCACACCGTGCAGGTTGCCCAGGCCGAGGCCCGTGAGGGCCTGGCCCGGGCCAATGCCGACACCGCCACCATCGCCGGCCTGGCGCAGCAGCAAGACCCCGGGCTGATGCTGCGCCTGTACCGGGAGCGCATGCCGGCGATCCTGTCCCGCGCCGGGGCCGTCACCACGGTCAACCCCGATGACAGCGGGCACCTGATCCTCGAGGGCCCCAAGCCGTGAACCGCGATCTTCGCCAACCGCACCTTGCGACCCATTGCCTCCGGAGCCGACTGCGATGAGCGCTCACCACCATCATGGCCACCACCACGGCCATCTGCACCTCGGTGCCGGACTGTTGTCCGCTGACGAACGCCGGCAGGCGGGGCAGCAACTGACCTTGGCCATGCTTGCCCTCGGCCTGCTGGCGCTGGGGTTAGCCTGGCGCTGGCTGGCCCCCTCCCAGGACGGCGTGGCACAACTGCTGCTGGGCGTGGCGTCGCTGCTGGTGGCCGTGCCGGTGCTGCGTTCGGCCTGGCACAGCCTGTTGCAACCGTCCCTGCATGGCGTCACCGACCAGTTGATCGCCCTGGCCATGCTCGGTGCCTGGGCCACCGGCGACCTGGCCACCGCGGCGCTGCTGCCGATCATCATGATCCTCGGCCATGTGCTCGAAGAGCGCAGTGTGCTGGGCTCACAGGAGGCCATCGGCGCCCTCGGCCGGCTGACCCGCAGCCAGGCCCGGCTGATCGGCGCGGACGGTGAGGTGCGGGAGGTCGACAACGCCAGCCTGCAACCCGGCGACCAGGTGGAAGTGCGCGCCGGCGACCGGGTGCCGGCCGATGGCCGCGTACTGCACGGGCAGGCCAGCCTGGACACCGCGCCGATCACCGGCGAGGCCTTGCCCCAGGAAGTGGACGTCGGGGCGCAGGTATACGGCGGCGCGATCAACCTCGATGGCCTGCTGCGCGTCGAGGTCACCGGCATCGGCGACGACTCCACGCTGGGCAAGGTGATCGCCTTGATGCAACGCGCCGAGCAGGCCAAACCCCCGATCACCCGCCTGCTGGAGCGCCATGCTGGTCGTTATCTGCTACTGGTGCTGCTGGTCGCCGCTGCCACCTGGTTCGTCACCGGCGACGCCCAGGCCATGCTCGCGGTGCTGGTCGCCGCCTGCCCGTGCGCGTTGGTGCTCTCGGCACCGGCCACGGCAATCGCCGGGATCGCCGTGGCCGCGCGGCACGGCATCCTGATCCGCGGCTCGGCGTTTCTCGAAGAACTGGCCGACCTGTCGTCGCTGGTGATCGACAAGACCGGCACCCTGACCCACGGTGCGCTGCACCTGCAACGGGTATTGCCGGGCGAACCAGGCGTGGGGCATGACGAGATCATCCGCCTGGCCGCCAGCCTCGGCACCGCCAGCAGCCACCCGGTCAGCCGGGCCCTGGCCAGTCGGCTGCCTCATGACCAACATCTGGACGTCAGCGAACTGCATGAGCGCCAGGGATTCGGCGTGGTTGCCCGCACCGAACGGGGCGAAGCGGCGTTGGGGCGTCCTGAGCTGTTCGCGCGCCTGGGCATCGAGATCCCGCCGGTGCCGGAACACGATGGCCCCATAGCCGGGCTGGCCCTGGGCGGTCGCTTCCAGGGCTGGCTGCTGCTGGCCGACAGCATCCGCCAAGAGGCGCCGCAAGCACTTGAGCAGCTTCGCGAACTGGGGCTGGGCCGGCAGTTGCTGCTCACCGGTGACCGGCGCAGTGTCGCCGAGGCGGTCGCCAACCAGACCGGGATTACCCGCGTGGTCGCCCAGGCCTTGCCCGAAGACAAGCTGCGCCACGTCAACCAGGAGATCCACGCCGGCTTCCGGCCGATGGTGGTTGGTGACGGCATCAACGATTCACTGGCGCTCAAGGCCGGCGTGGTCGGGGTGGCGATGGGGGCGGGCGGCACGGACATCGCCATGGCCGCGGCAGACATCGTGCTGATCAACGGCGACCTGCGCCGCCTGGCCACCTGCATTCGCCTCAGCCGCCTGTGCCGGCGCACCCTGCAATGGAACGTGCTGATCGGCCTGGGCTGGACGCTCGGCATCATGCTGGCGGCGGCGTTTGGCTTGCTGGGGGCGGCGGGGGCGATGATCGCGGCGTTGCTGCACAACCTCAGCACTTTGCTGGTGCTGGGCAATGCCGGGCGCTTGCTGCGCTATGACGAAAGGGACTCGAAGGGCTGAGCGAGGCGAGGCGCCGCGGGCGGTTACCCGCGGCGCCGAGGGGCATCGTTACTTGAAGTCCCACTGCATCTGGGTGGCGATGCTGACGCCGCTGGATGATTTGACACACACGTCCAGGTAGTCGGTGAAGCGCGGCGGCACCGCGATCCCTTCCTCGAGCAGGCGGCTGTTGTCGAACAGGTAGTTGAGGTCGGCGAAGCCGCTGTACAGGCGCAGGGCGCGCAGCACCAGGCGCGGGTTGGCCGGGCCGATGCGGGTTTCGAAGCTGCTGGCCAGCGACTTCAGGTCGTCGACATCCACCTTGCGGTAACGCTCACCCACCGGCTCCGCGCCATTGGCCAGGGCGAAGGCCTCGTCGATCTCGGCGAAGGTGCAGGCCGAACCGTGGCCGGCGGAGATGTGGTAGAGGTCGTGGCCCAGTTGCGGCTTGAGCGCCAGGCCGATCAGCGCCTCGGCGCAGTAGTCCACCGGGATCACGTCGATCTGCTCGTCCAGGCCGCAGGTGAAGCTTTCCAGGGCGAAGCCCATGCGGAACACCCAGAAGATACTGCCAGAGGCCTGGCAGCCAAGGCTGCGGTGGCCAACCACGATGGACGGGCGCGCCACCACCAGCGGCAGGCTTGGCAGCTGTTCGCGCATGCGCCGTTCGATTTCCGCCTTGGACGCGGTGTAGTCCACCAGTTGCTGCTCGGCCTCGGGGAACTCCCACGACTCGCTGATCGGCGACTCGCGCTCCGGGCCGCAGCACATCGCCGTGCCGACATGCAGGAAACGCTTGAGGCGCTTGGAGCGGCTCATCACCTCGGCGAAGGCGTAGGTGCCTTCGACGTTCACCGGCCAGATGGTCGGGTTCTTCGAGAACGATGCCACGGCCGCGCAGTTGATCACCCGGTCGAACTGCATCAGGCGTGGCGTTTCGCGGGGCAGCCAGGTGGTGTCGAGGAAATCGCCGCAGATGATCTGCTCTTCGCCCAGCGCCAGGTTGTCAGCGTGGCTGACGCCGTGTTGCAACAGGTTGTCGCGCAGGCGCTCGAGGCCTTGCTGGCGGGTTTCGGCGCGGACCAGGAAGCACAAGTTGGCTGCTTGGCCATCGGCGATCAACTGGGCGGTGACCGAGCCGCCGAGGAAGCCCGTGGCGCCGGTCAGCAGGATGCGTTCAGGGAGTTGATGCAGGGTTTGTGGCGCACCAGTGACGTGGGAATTCATATATATCCTCGGCAACTTAGTTGCCCGCGTGACGACGCAAAGTTGATGTAAAAACTTTGTGAAAAGTGGGTCGTTATTTCGGTTGCAAGGTTCTTGTCGAACCGGTGTATTCGCCGAGCCTCGATGGCCATGCGGCGGGCCGTGGGTTGCGCGTGTTGGCGGCCATGATGGCGCCGGCTGTAAGTGGCTACTTCCTGCCGACCGGAGGGGCAGCAGAACAGGCGCTTCAAATTGAGCGGTGGGCCATTCTCTCTGGCCAGGCGCCGGTTTTCAATTGCCTGGCTTGTTACAGGCGGGCGTTTTTGGTGAAAGAATTTTAATGGGTGTTGGGAAATAGGTGATTTTGTATGAAAGATGTAAATTTGTTTAAAGTTCACTAAAAAAGTTTTAACTGTTAGCGTGCTTACGATGCCGGTACTTCAGGTGCTGATATTAATGATGTGAGGCAGCCGGACACATCGCGGCTGTCCAGAAGTTCACCCCGATCGCCTTTCAGGAAAAGCGTCGGCGTGCCATTCCAGTCACCCTCGAACACGCCATAGACCTGGTTGGCTTCGAAGCGATCATGGTGCAGTTCGACCACATAACTGCGGTCATAGGGGAGCCGTTGGCGCAGTTGCACGGCCAGCCGATGGGCGCCAGGCATCACACCGACCTGCTGTGCATCGACAATGGGCGTGCCGTCGACTGCCGCCAGGCTGACCTGATGCACAGAGGGCACAGGATAGAGTTTGATCAAGGCCTGCTCGGGCGTCGGTCGGGCCAGCAGGGTACAGCCGGACAGCAGGGAAAGGCCCAGAAGCCCGAGCGCGGTGCGGATTGGATTCATGGCAGCGTGTGGACCTCAGAACCCGTGGCGGTAGAACAGCGAATACGATTCGATGCCGTTGTTCGGCTGCTTGATGCCGGCGTTGGAGTAGTGGATGACCCGCAGGCCGAGCCGGTCCTGATTGGCGAATTTCAGGCCAACGCCGAGACGATCTTCGAAGTTGAACGCCGAGCCCAGGGTTCGGTCGCCCACGTGCGTGCCCGAGAACAGCGCCACGCCGACGCCCGCCTCGATGAAGGGCACGACGTTGCCGGCGGTGTTGAACTCGTAGACGAATACCGGCGAGAAGGACAGCGAGGTGCGGGCCGAGGCGCGCTTGCCGGCCTCCCAGTGGGTCAGGCCGGCGTCCCAGTAGCCGGTCAGGTGGCCCGTGTCGCTCACCAGCCAGCGCTTGTCCCAGTCGAAGCCCAGGCCGATGCGGCCGACGAAGCCGTTCTGCCCGGTGGTACCGAGGGCGCCGCTGATGTCCGTGGCCTGGCTGCTGCCGGCGAATGTGCAGAGCACGAGAAGGGCGAGGGTTGGAGCGAAAGGTCTTGGCATGAGAATCACAGCACCGAATTGGATGAAGCCGCGCGCGGCGTCAGCCTTCATGGCTGACGGGCGGGCATGCTAAAGGCGGTTGCTGAAGGTGCTGTTCAGGGATTATCAAGATTCGGTCAAGAATTGCAGGTAATCGTCAGAATGCCTGCGAATCAGCGGCGCGGTGTTTGGCACCGGCTTTGCCGGTGTTCGCCAGCAAGGCTGGCTCCTACGGGTTTGCGGTGACTAGGCGAGGGGCAATGACACCAGCAGCGCCAACCCGCCTTCGTCGCGCCGCTGCGCGACGATATGCCCGCCATGGGCTTCGCAGATCGCCTGGGCGATCGACAGCCCCAGGCCGCCGCCGCCGGTTACCCGCGCGCGGGACTGTTCGGCCCGCCAGAAGCGCACGAACATGTTGCCCAGGTCCTTCTGCGCGATGCCCTGGCCACGGTCGAGGAACTCCAGGTGCAGCCATGCGCCTTCGCGACGCGCTGCAACTTCCAGCGTGCGGCCGTCGGACGCGTACTTGATGGCATTCTCGATCAGGATGTTGATCAACTGGCCCAGCCGGCTCCTGTCCGCCTCGATTTCCAATGCGCCGGGCAGGT
Source organism: Pseudomonas sp. MWU13-3659 (assembly GCF_023757525.1). Taxonomy (NCBI): domain Bacteria; kingdom Pseudomonadati; phylum Pseudomonadota; class Gammaproteobacteria; order Pseudomonadales; family Pseudomonadaceae; genus Pseudomonas; species Pseudomonas sp. MWU13-3659. Next base: position 35,954 of record NZ_JAMSHW010000013.1, read on the forward strand.
GCGAGGTGACCCGCATGCCGGCTGCCTCGAACTGCGGCGCGAACCAGTCCAGGCGTTCCTCGACCAACCGGGCCAGGGAGAACCCGGTGACGTGCAACGGCAACTGACCGGCATGGGCCAGTGACAGCAGGTGCAGGTCGCCCACCAGGGTGTTGAGGTTGTTCAACTGGCTCTGCACCAGGCGCAACTGCTCCGGGCTCATCGGGAATACGTCGTCGAGCATGCCCTGGATCCGCCCCAGCGCGGCGTTCAGCGGCGTGCGCAGCTCATGGGCGAGGTTGGAGCTGGACTGTGCCACTTCGCGTTCGTACAGCGACAGGCGCTCGACCATGCTGTTGAAGTCGCCGCACAGGCGTTGCATCTCAGCCGGCTGGCCCGGGTACTGCACCACCCGCACCTCCAGGTCGCCACCGGCCACCTGGCGCGCCGCCTGGGCGAGCTTGCGGAACTGCCGGGAAAGCGGCCGGGACAGCCACAGCGCAATGATGATCACCAGCGGGATGACCAGGGCGACGAAGCTGTAGAGGGCCAGCCAGTCGGCGTCGTTGCCGATGTCGGGCAGGAAGCTCTCGACGTCGTAGTAGCGCCGCAGCAGCTCCCAGAGCACCCCCTCGTGCTGTTTCACGTCCGCCAGCGCGGCGATGTACTGCGCACGGTCGGCGGGTGTCATCGAGGCCATCACGCGGTACTCGACGGCGTGGTAGTACAGGTACATGCAGCCGACGACGGTGAACACCGCGCTGATGGCCAGCACGGTCATGCGCGAGCCGACCCAGGCCCACAACGAGTTCCTGCCCAGGGCCATCAGTGGAACCGGTAGCCCACCGAGCGCACTGTCACCAACACCTCGGTGATGCCCACCGCCTCGAGCTTGCGTCGCAGGTTGTGTACATGGGTGTCGATGATCCGCACCAGCGCATCGCTGTCGGGCATGCACAGCTCCAGCAGCGCCTCGCGGCTGTAGGCCCTGGAAGGTGCGCGCAGCAGCGCGGCGAGCAGCAGGAACTCCGAGCGGGTGAGGTCCAGGATCGTCTCGTCGCCGTTGGCCTGGCGCACCCCGGCGACGATGCGTTCGTTGTCCACCCACACCCCGGCGCACTCGAAGCGCTGCTGGGCGGCGGCAGGCGCGCCGTAGCGGCGCAGCACGGCATGCACCCGGGCGACCACCTCACGCGGGTTGCAGGGCTTGACCACATAGTCATCGGCGCCGTAGCGCAGCGCGCCGATCTTGTCCGGCTCGTCGCCGATGGCGGTGACCATGATCACCGGTGTGTTGTCGTTGCGGCGGATCTCCGACAGCAGTTCCGGGCCTGAGAGCTTGGGCAGCATCATGTCCAGCAGGACGATCTGCGGCGACCATTGGCGAAACAGCGCCAGGCCCCTGGCGCCGTCCTCGGCCACCGCCACCTCGAAGCCGTCCTTGCGCAGGTAGGCCTCGAGGATGCTGGCGCCGTCGGCGTCGTCCTCGACTATCAATACGCGCTTGGGGAGCATGGCGTTCCTTCGGGGGCATGGGGTAGGGCGGCGCAGCTTAGCATGGGCCGGCGGCAAAGGTTACGCCTCCCCGAGGCCTGCGCTGGAAAGGTAGGAGCCGGCCTTGCCGGCGAAAGGGCCGTCACAGACGACAAACCCATGTGATCCGTCAGGCGAGAAACTGCGGATCCGACGGGCCATCGTCCCGACGGGCCGCTATCTGGCTGTCCTGCTGCACACTGAGGTAGACAGCGGCGCCACACAGGCCCGCCAGCCCGATACTGGCCAAGACGATCTCGCCCAGCAACACGCCGACGACCAGTGCCAGCAAGCTGAGACGGCTGAGGGTAGTCACGGTCATGGCCATTGCGCTCCGGCAGGAAGGTGACGACCACCATAACGCCCGTGGCAAGATTGCACAGCCGGGGGAGGCGGGTTGGCACGACTTGCCTGCGTTTTGGCAGATCAGCCGCCGCCTAGGGGCAGGGGACGTTCGCCAAGCCGCTCCCCGAGCCTGAGCAGGTATCCATCAGGATCCTGAACCAGAAACTGTCGCTGCCCCACCTCCACGTCTCCAGCCCTGTACCAAGCATCCTCACAGGCCTGGAACAGTGGCCACCCGCTGCGGTGCAAGCGCTCGATGACCGGCGCGACTTCGGCGACCTCGATCTGAAAGTTGATCCCTCGGCCTAGCGGGGCTTCCAGCCGGCCGGTGATCCATTGCTGGTCAAGGTCGATCTGTTCGAGCATGACCTGCGCACCGTGCAGATCCAGATAGGCGAATCCCTGCTCGGGCCGCTGGTAGGCCACCTGGAACCCCAGCAACGGCACCCAGAACGCCAGGCTTCGTTGCAGATCGGTCACGATCAGTTCGGGAACCAACTTACTCCGTGCAAACATTTGAACCTTCCTTGAGTCATGCGCGGGGGACGATGCGCTCGCTTTCAGCGACATGCAAGCATACAAGGCGCTCGACAAGGCGCACAGCGATGGCCTCAGGGCCGAAACAGGGTGGACCCATTCGCCGGCAAGGCCGGCTCCTACAGGTGGGTGCGGTCCCTGTAGGAGCGGATTCATCCGCGATGCGCCGCGCGCGCGGCGCTCGCCCCCCCAGGCGCCGCATCAGCCAACCGCAAGACCAGGGGCATGAACAAGGCCCACAGCGGCGCCAACAGCAGGGCGGTGACCGCAGGCCCCAGTGGCAGCTCGACACCCGCCAACCTGGCACCGGCCAGGTAAGCCAACGGCCCGCCCACCAGGCCCAACATCGCCGCCCGCCAATACGGATGTGCCGCCCAGGCCAGGCTATGGCGCAGGCCGCTGGCGAGCACCAGCCAGAGCAATGCCAACCACAAGGGCAGGGGCCATTGCTCGAAGCGGAACACCCCCATCATCCCCAGCGAACTGTCAAGCAGCCAACCGGCCGGCGCCACGCATAACAGCGCACGTACTTCCTCGCGGCGCTCCGGGCAACGCCAAAGGTGCACGGCAAGGCCCAGCGGCACGATCAGCAGCCACCACCAGCAACGTGCACCGAGCACGCAAGCCCACCAACCCACCTGCAACCACAAGGCGTTACCGATCAGCCAGCGGCGGCCCATGCTCAACAGCCCGGCAACGCAGCCCGACGTGCCATGGGCGCCGCCCACAGCAACTGCGCCACACCGATGGCACGCTCTTCGAAACCGCCCTGGCAATAGCACAGGTAGAACTCCCACAGGCGCTGGAAGGTGTCGTCGTAGCCCAGCTCCGTCAGCGCCATGCGCGCCGTGCGCAGGTTGTCGCGCCAGTGCCGCAGGGTGCGCGCGTAATCCAGACCGAAGTCTTCGAGGTGCACCAGGTTCAGTGCGGTCTGCCCGCTGGCGGTGGCGAGCAGCACGCTCAGCGAAGGCAGCGCGCCGCCGGGGAAGATGTAGCGCTGGATGAAGTCCACCGAGCGCCGTGCCTGGGCGTAACGCTGGTCACGGATGGTGATGGCTTGCAGCAGCATCAGGCCGTCGTCCTTGAGCAGCGCGGCGCACTGGCGGAAATAGGTGGGCAGGAAACGGTGGCCGACCGCCTCGATCATCTCGATCGACACCAGTTTGTCGAAGCGCCCCCGCAGCGCGCGGTAGTCCTCGCACAGCACCGTGACACGCTGTTCCAGGCCAAGCCTGCGCACCCGTTCGAGCGTATGCGTGTACTGCGCCGTGGAGAGGGTCGTGGTGGTCACGCGGCAGCCGTGGTGGGTGGCGGCATGAATGGCCAGGCTGCCCCAGCCGCTGCCGATTTCCAGCAGGTGCTCATGGGGCTTGAGCTCAAGCTTCTGGCAGATGCGCTCGAGCTTGTTCAATTGGGCTTGTTCCAGGGTTTGCCCGAGGCTGTCGAACTGCGCCGCCGAATACATCATGGTCGGGTCGAGCAGCCGTTCGAACAACGCGTTGCCCAGGTCGTAGTGCGCCATGATATTGCGCCGGGCTCCACGCCGACTGTTGCGGTTGAGCCGGTGCAGCAGGCGCAGGAGCGGGCGCCCCAGGCTTGCCAGCCCACCTTCCATGGCGTCGAGCACGTCCAGGTTGGCAACGAACAGGCGGGTGACGGCCGCCAGGTCCGGGCTGCGCCAGTAACCGTGGATATACGCCTCCCCTGAACCAACGGAACCATTGCTGGCCACCAGGCCCCAGGCCGTGTCGTCGAGGATCTCCACTTCGGCCTGCAGGGGGCTGTCGGGGTCACCGAACGCCCATTGCCGCCCGCCGTCGACCAGCCGCAGGTGGCCATGACGCAGGTGACGCAGCTGGGCCAGCACGGCCACCCTGGCCAGCCCACCCAGCCATGGGCTCAGCCCCACCGACTTGCTAACGCTCAGGGTCGGATTGGGCATGGTCAGGATCCTCGCAGGGGTGGCCGAGTGCCAGGTCGCCCTGGCTGGCAGTGTGGTTGTGGACGGGGAGGCGTTTGAGCAGCAGGCGCAGGGCCTGCCAGTAGATGGCCGAGAGGGTGCGCAGGCTCATCCATGGAAAGCTCAGGATGTGCTGGTGCAGGGCTGCGCGATCCAGCGGCTGGCGGTGCAGTGCCAGGTCGGCCGCGAACACCTGCTGCCCAGCCCGCCAGTTCTCCATGTGGATGCGAATGCGCCGGGCATCGAGAAAAAAACGCAGGCGGTACTCCATGTCCATCGGCATGAACGGCGACACATGCAGGGCCTTGGCCATGGCGAACGAACGGGCAAGGTCGCCACCCACCGGCAACACATAGTGGAAGCGCTCACGCCAGGGCGTGTTGCGCACCTCCAGCAGGATCGCCACCAGTTGTTCATCGCGGTCATGGCAGAAGTAGAAACTCACCGGGTTGAACGACAGCCCCCAGCAGCGCGGCTGGGTCAGCAGGTGCACGGCGCCGTCGGGTTGCTGTCCGGTGGCCTGGGCTACCAGCGAGCGTGCGGCCTGGGCCAGCGGCTGACCTTGGCGGGTCAGTGCCGGCAGATAGTCGGTTTCGCGCCAGCTCAACGGCGTCCACCACGAGCTTCCCAGCCAGCGGGACAGGCCGAGCAGTCGGTGTTGTTCATCCAGATCCACATGGAACATACCGATCCGATAGCGGAAGGCATGAGGGCGCGGGGTCATGCGACGGTGGCTGACCCAACCCTGGCAGAGGCTGCTGTTCACAGTCGCTCACCAAAGTGCTCGGCCACCTTCAGTGCGCTGAGCACGCCGTCCTCGTGGAAGCCATTGCCCCAGTAGGCACCGCAGAAATAGCTGTGCCGGCGCCCCTGCAGCTCGCTCTGGTGAGCTTGGGCGGCGAGGGCCGCGATGCTGTATTGCGGGTGGGCATAGTCGAAGCGGGCGAGTATCTGCGCCGGGTCGATCAGCGCGGTCTGGTTCAGGCTCACGCAGAAGGTCACGGGCGCGTCGATACCCTGCAGGATGTTCATGTCGTAGGTCAGCGCGGCGGGAGCCTGCTCGGGGCCTGCGAGGCGGTAATTCCAACTGGCCCACGCCCGACGGCGGCGTGGCAGCAAGCGAGTATCGGTGTGCAGCACCACGGCGTTGCTGGCGTAGGTGATGGCGCCCAGCACGGCCCGCTCGTCCGCGCTGGGCGCCTCCAGCAGCGCCAGGGCCTGGTCGCTGTGGCAGGCGAACACCACCGAGTCGAAACGCTCCATGCCTGCGCCGCTCAGCAGGGTAACGCCTGCGTCGTCGCGGCTGACCCGGCGTACGGGGCAGTTGAGCCTGATGCGTTCGGCAAACGGTCGGCACAACGGCGCCACATAACGCTGCGAGCCGCCCTCGATCACACGCCACGGTGGTCGCTGGTTGACCGACAGCAGGCCATGGTTGCGACAGAAACGCACGAAGAACTGCAGAGGGAAAGCCAGCATGTCGGCGCGCGACATCGACCAGATCGCCGATCCCATGGGCACGATGTAGTGCCTGATGAACCGTTGCCCGTAGCCCTGTGCCTGCAGGTAGCCGCCAAGGGTGGTGTCCTCGTCGATACGCTGCTTGTCGAGGTCGGCGAGGGCTTGGCGGTTGAAACGCAGGATGTCCCGCAGCATCCCCCAGAAGCCGATGGACAATGCATTGCGACGTTGGGCGAACAGGGACGCGAGGTTATGGCCGTTGTATTCGAAGCCACTGAGTGGGTCGTGCACGGAAAAACTCATCTGGGTGGGCCTCGATGCGACGTTCAACTGGTCGAGCAACTGGATGAAATGTGGATAGGTCCAGTCGTTGAAGACGATGAAGCCGGTGTCCACCGCATACTGCCTGCCGCCCCATGCCACCTCGACGGTATGGGTATGCCCGCCGATCCAGTCGGCCGCCTCGAACACCGTCACCTCGTGCCGGCGTGACAGCAGGTAGGCGCAGGTCAGGCCGGCGATGCCGCTGCCGATGATGGCGATGCGCATGGTGGTCTAGCCCTTCGGGTTGCGTGCCAGGCGCTGGCCCAGCTTCAGCCGCCAGCGCACCGGCAGCGCGCCAAGCAAGCGCAGCAACAGGGTGAAGGCAGTGGGGAAATTGATCTCCAGGGGCCGCCGTGGCAGGCGCGCGGCGATGTGCCGGGCGGCGTGCTCGGCACTCCAGAGCTGGGGCATGGGAAAGTCGTTGCGCCGGGTCAGCGGGGTGTCGACGAAGCCCGGGTTCACAAGGGTGGCATCGATACCTTCGTTGGCCAGGTCGATACGTAGCGATTCCAGCAGGTAGCGCACGGCCGCCTTGGAGGCGCCATAGGCACCGGCACGTGGCAGGGCCAGCCAGGTGACCGAACTGGCTGTCACCACCAGGTGCGGCCGCTCACCGAGCCGCAGCAAGGGCAGGGCGGCGGCGAGGCAGTAGCTGACCGCGAAGAGGTTGGTGCGCACCACACGCTCCAACAGCAACGGGTCGAACTGCCCCGGTTCCAGGTACTCGCAGGTGCCGGCATTGAGAATCACCAGGTCCAGGGCCCCCCAATGCCGAGTGATCTGCTCGGCGATCCTCGCCACTTGCTCTGGCGCATCGAGGTCACCGATGGCCAGCAACACCTGCGCTGGATATTGCGCCACCAGTGGCGCGAGGTTGTCGGGCCGGCGCGCACCCAAGGCGACCTGGTGCCCTTGCTCCAACAGGCGCCTGGCCAGTGCCGCACCGATGCCGCTGCTGGCACCGGTCAACCAGCAACGGCTCATGCCAGCCGTCCCTTGAGCCAGCGGATGGCGCCACCCACGACCGGGACATGCTCGTAGAGCAGCGCGCCGACGTCGAAGTAGTCCTGATGGAAGTGGACCCGGTCATGCCATTGCAGGTAGCTGCAGCCTGGCAGGTGGATCGGCCGGCCGTTGGCCAGGCGCGGGTGGCGGAACTGCAGCGACCACTGCAGGTACCCCTGGCCAGGCCGCACTTCATCGACGCTGGAAAAGCTGTAGTGGATATCGTGGACGTTGGCGTAGAGCTGGGCGAAGTAGGCGCGCAAGGCGGGCAGGCCGTGGATCTGGTGCAGGGGGTCCCTGAAGGCCACGTCTGCGCTGTACAGGGTTCCCAAGGCGTCGAGGCGCTGCCCGTCAAGGCTGGCGAAGGCTTCGGCGAATCGCTGCAGATACGCTGACATAGGCCGCTCCAGGCGAACCTGTACAGCGATAAAGTTTTGTACAGGTATAGAAAAAGCCTAGGTCAATATCTGTACAGGTCAATAGCCTTGTACAGGTATTTGTAGGGCCGGCCCGAAACAAACGCAGAAGCGGATTCATCGTGGGCGGCGCTCGACCTCGAGGGCGCTACAACTCGCCTGTCGAACCTGACGCCAACCCTCAGCCTTTGGCGTGGCTGGCCTCCCACTCGTCCAGGTAAGGCTGGTAGGCATCCTGACGGGTTTCGACGACCTGGCAGCGGTAAGTGGCGAACAGCACGCCCGGCAGTTGCAGGCCACGTTTGCGCAGTGTCGCCAGGTCCGGCACGAATTGATCGGCGAACGGATCGAAGGCGATGCTGTAGGAACTGAAGTCGCCTTCGGTGAAGCGCCGCACCAGTTGGGCATAGAAGATCGCGTCGTCCTTCTGCGCATCGTCCGCACCGGAATGCCACCACCCCTGGCCGTACCAGTAGAGCAGCAAGGCGGTTCCGGCGTCGCACAACGGGTGGGCGAGGATCGCCCGTGGGGCAACCAGGCCATCGTCCCAGTTCAGGTGAGACGCCACGTAGTGCAGCTCCTCCTTGCTCTGCAGGTCTGCCACGCAGACCAGGTCCTCCGGCGCCTTGTAGAGCTGTGCGCTCCAGTAGCTGAGTGTCTCGCGCATGTCGGGGTCTTCGAGCTGGGCGAGCAGAGTGGCGCGGTCGGGGATGCCGTTGAGTTCGGCGCATTCGAAGGCGCGCAGGAACTGTTCCTGGGTGAGGCGCAGGGGCATGGGGTGTTCTTCCTTGAGCGGTAATGGGGAGCGCTTGATAACCCTGATGCGTGGAGAAAGCAAGGTTGTCTGAAGGGGTGAGGCGATCATGGGATCGAGCGCCGCTCACGCGGCGCATCGCGGATGAATCCGCTCCTACAGGTTTGTTTCGGGCCAATCATGCCTGGAAGGGCAACCATGGATGTAATCCGCGATGCGCCGCGCGGGCGGCGCTCGATCTTCAGAACACTGCAATTCACCCGCCGAACCCTCAATGATCAAGAAATATTCCCGGCCAGAACCTGCTCCAGCCCACGCCGATAGCTTGTCACTTCAAACGCCGGAAAACGCTCGCTGAACTTCGATGAATCGAACAGGTTGTCATGCCCATAGCGCGGCAGCAGCTCCCGCAGCTCGCGGACCTGCCGGGAAACCAGCCCGGCAGCGGTCAACGTCCATTTGCCCAGCACCTTGTACGAGAGGTCCTTGCCGCAGATCTCGCCAGCTAGCGCCACGAGCTGGCGATAGGTCAGGCGATTGTCGTCGCAGGGCAGGTGCCAGGTGCTGCCATAGGCATCCTCTGCATTGCCCAGCGCCGCCAGCGCACGACTGGCGTCGGGCGTCCAGATGAGCGTGCGCCGGGTGTCGTCGCGCACCGGCACGCGGGGCACCTTGCCGGCCTTGATGTTGTCCAGCACCAGGGTGTTGGTGATGCTCTGGGTCTTGCCGGGCCCGTAGAACTCCGGTGCCCGGCCAATGAGCACCGGGATCTCGCCACGGGCCATTTCCTCAAGCACCAGGGTCGCCATCGCCGCGCGCACCTGGCCCTTGCGCCCGACCGGCGCGAACGCCGTGTCCTCGGTGAGCAGGCGGTCATCTTGCGGGTACATGTAGGTGTTGTCGAAGTAGACGAACCGGGCGTTGGCCGCCCGGGCCGCGTCGAGGGCATGGCGCAGCATGACCGGGAACTGCGTTTCCCAGAGCGCGGTGTCCGGTGGCAAGCCTGCGGTGAAATAGACAGTGCTGCTGCCCTTGACGGCATTGACGGTCTGTTGGACGTCCAGCAAATCAGCTGCCACCAGGGTGTCGGTGGCGTTGACCTTGCGCGGGTTGCGGCTGACCAGGCGCAGGTCTTGGGTGTAGTGGGCGGCCAACTCGCGCGCCAGCTCCACGGCAATCTGGCCGGTCGCGCCCAGGATGGTTTGCATACGGTGTCCTTCGATCTGTCAGGAAGGTGGGAAAGAGCTTAGTTGCCAGTGGTGAATGGCAGTGCTCGGACGAGACCTTAACTTTAAAGTCCGCTTTAAGGTCAAGGGGCGCAGCGATTACTTCATGTTTTGGTTTAAGTTACGAAATAAAAATAATATATATCAATGGCTTAATATCTAAACATCATGCTCTTTCGATGTGATGGATCAGGCTGGGACATCCAGACGAAGCCCATAAAGTTTTTCTTTTTGTTGCCTTGCCGCCGACCCTCGTGGTTATCATCCGCCAGCGCTGGCGCCAGCAGCCCGGTGCGTAATGGAATGCCGACAGCCCACAGGCCATCGGCACCGCAGCCGAAGGGACCACCCAGGCTCAACGCTCGTGGCCCTTCCACGCCCCCCATAAGGATGGTGAGGTTTCAATGGGTCTCGCAGTTTGGAATCGTCGATGTGGCGGGCCGCTTGCCCGCTGTCGCCAGTCTTCCCCACACGTGCGTTGCCACCTGGCCGCACGACGCCCCGCCCACCGCTCCCGCCTGGCCCTCGGTGCGTCTTCCCCCTGATCGCCCCCGATTGATCGATCCTTGACTGGCAGGACGCCCGTCGCCCTGCGCGCATCACCAGAACAATAATCACGGACGGTAGCCTCGATGCTCGACACTTCTTCCTCGCGCGCCAACGCCTGCGCGCAGCCCGCTGTATTACCCGCGAACTGGCACCACGACACGCCGTTCGATACTTCCGTGTGCGTGCACGCTTTGTTCGAAGCCCAGGTACGGCGGGCTCCAGGTGCCATCGCCGCGCGTTTCGGTGAGCAATCGCTGGGGTATGGCGAACTCAACGCCCAGGCCAACCGCCTGGCCCATTACCTGCGCACGCTCGGCGTCGGGCCGGATGTGCGGGTCGGGCTGTGCCTGGCGCGTTCACTGGACATGCTGGTGGCCGTGCTCGCCGTGCTCAAGGCCGGTGGCGCCTATGTGCCGCTGGACCCTGGCTACCCACGGGCGCGCCTGGCGCACATGCTCGCCGACAGCGCCCCGGCGGTGCTGCTCAGCCATGGCCCTGCACGGGCGGCACTGGACGGCCTGTCGCTGGCCCCCGTGGTGCTCGACCTCGACGACACCGTGGCCTGGGCCGACCAGCCAGCCCATGATCTTGACCCACAGGCAATCGGGCTGACGCCCCGCCACCTGGCCTATGTGATCTATACCTCCGGCTCCACCGGCACGCCCAAGGGGGTGATGGTCGAGCACCGCGGCCTGGTCGCCCTCAGCGCGGCCTGGGCACGCTTGTACCCGTTGCAGGCGCCGCTCAACCACCTGCAGATGGCCGGCTTCTCGTTCGACGTGTTCAGCGCCGACCTGATCCGCGCCCTGGGCTTTGGCGGCACCCTGGTGTTGTGCCCGCGCGACACGCTGATGGACCCGCCCGCGCTGTACCGGTTGCTGTGCGAAGCCGAAGTGGGCTTCTGCGACTTCGTGCCGGCGGTGCTCAACCCGCTGCTGGACTGGGCCGAGGCCAATGGCCGGGACCTGGCGTTCCTGCGCACGGTGGTGTGCGGCTCGGATGTCTGGACCGCTCACAGTGCCCGCCAATTGCGTCGCCTGTGCGGCGAGCGGGTGCAAGTCGTGCAGGCCTACGGTGTCACCGAGGCGAGCATCGACAGTACCTGCCACGAGGTGCCTGCCGAGGTGGCCGAGGGGTCGTTGCCCATCGGTCGACCGCTGGCGAATTGCCGCGTCTACTTGCTCGATGCCCAGGGCGAGGCGAGCGAGGAGGGTGAGCTGTACCTCGGTGGCGTCGGCGTTGCCCGCGGCTACCTGAACCTGCCGCAACTGACTGCCGAGCGCTTTGTCGATAGTCCCTTCGTCGCCGGTGAGCGCCTGTACCGCACCGGCGACCTCGCGCGCCTGCGCGCCGACGGCCAGCTCGAATTCCTCGGGCGCAACGACCACCAGGCCAAGCTGCGTGGCCTGCGCCTTGAATTGGGCGAGATCGAGACGCGCCTGGCAGAGATCGCCGGGGTTCGGGAAAGCCTCGTGCAGTTGCGCCAGGACATACCGGGCGAGTCACGTCTGGTGGCCTACTACGCTCAGCACGCGGGGGCTGCGCTGACCCCGGCCGGGCTGCGCCAGCAGTTGCGTACGCACCTGCCGGACTACATGGTGCCGAGCGCTTTTGTGCAATTGCCCGCCTTGCCGTTGACCGCCAATGGCAAGTACGACCGCAACGACTTGCCCGCGCCGGATGCCAGCGCCTTCGCGCAACGCGACTACCAGGCCCCGCAAGGCGTGCTGGAGAGCATCTTGGCGGCGATCTGGAGCGAGGTGCTGGGGATCGCGCCCATCGGTCGTGAAGATCACTTCTTCACCCTGGGTGGTCACTCGCTGCTGGTCATGCGGGTGCTGGCCAGAGTGCGCCAGGACCTGGCCCTGGAAGCGTCACCCTCGGCACTGTTCGAAAGCCCGCGGCTCATGGATTTCGCCCTGAGGCTGCAGGCCAGCCAGGACGAATGGCGCCTGCCGATCACCAGCGTCGAACGAACCGCTGCGCAAACGTTGTCGTCTGCCCAGCAGCGGCTGTGGTTCCTGGCGCAGATGGAGGGGGGCAACGCCGCCTACCACATGCCGCTGAACCTGCGCCTGCGGGGGCGCTTGCAGGTGCCGGCACTGGCCGCCAGCCTGGACAAACTGGTGGCACGGCATGAAGCGCTGCGTACCACCTTCAACAGTGTCGAAGGCGAAGGCCGCCAGTGTGTTGGTGCCCCTGACCAGGGAATGGCGTTCACCCAGGTCGACCTTCAGGGCTTGCCCGCTGCCTCGGCACGTCTTGAAGCCTTGATCGAGGAGGAGGGCGCGCGGCCATTCGACCTGACCGAGGGGCCATTGATGCGCGCCTGCCTGGTGCGTCTGGCGCAGGACGAGCATGTGTTGTTGCTGACCCAGCACCACATCATCTCCGACGGTTGGTCGGTCGGGGTTTTCACCCGCGATCTGGAAGCGCTGTACAGCGCCGCGCTGCAGGGCCAGGAAGCTGACCTGCCGGCGCTGCCGGTGCAATACGTCGACTACACCGCCTGGCATCGCCAATGGCTGAGCGGCGAACGCCTCGAGGCGCAGCGCCGCTACTGGCGCCAGGCGTTGGAGGGGGCGCCGCCGCTGCTGACGCTGGCGACCGACCACCCGCGCCCGGCCGTCCAGGACTATCGCGGCGGCTTCGTGCCGCTGGTGCTGGACCAGGCCTTGACCACACGCCTGAAGGCCCTGTGCGGCGCCCACGACACCACGCTGTTCATGGCCTTGCTGGGCGCCTGGTCACTGCTGCTGATGCGCCTGTCCGGGCAGGACGACGTGGTGATCGGCGTGCCCTCGGCCAACCGCCCGGACCCGGCGCTGGACGGGCTGATCGGTTTCTTCGTCAACACCCTGGCCCTGCGCATGACCCGCACGGGAGCACCGACGCTGGCCGAATGGCTGCATCAGGCGCGCCAGGTGACGTTGCACGCCCAAGCCCATCAGGACTTGCCGTTCGAGCAGGTGGTGGAGCTGCTGAACCCGCCACGCAGCCTGGCCTACAGCCCGCTGTTCCAGGTGCTGTTCGCCTGGGAGCAGGACCAGGGCCAGACCCTGGCCTTGCCCGGGCTGGAAATCACGCCGATGCGCGCTAGCCAGCACGTGGCCAAGTTCGACCTGCAACTGGCGCTGAGCGAACGCGATGGGCAGATCGTCGGTGGGCTGGAATACGCCTGCGGGCTGTTCGAACGCGCCACCGTGGCGCGCATTGGCGAGTACCTGCGCCATCTGCTGGAGGGGATGGTCGGTGCCCCAGGGCAGTCGATCGCCACGCTCGAACTGCTGGACGCGCAGGAACGCGTGCAGGTGCTGGACACCTGGAACCACACGGCCCGCAATACAGCCAGCCAGCCTGGCTGCATGGCGCGCCTGGAGGCTGTCGCCCGGCGCATGCCGGATGCCGCGGCGCTGATCGCAGGCGGCCAGGCCCTGAGCTATGCCGAGCTGAACCGTGCGGTCAACCGCCTGGCCCATCATCTGGTCGCCCTGGGCATCGGCCCCGAACAGCGGGTGGGCCTGTGCCTGGAGCGCTCGGCGCACATGGTCGTCGGCCTGCTGGCCATCCTCAAGGCTGGCGCCGCCTATGTGCCGTTCGACCCGGCGTACCCGGCCGAGCGCCTGGCCTTCATGCTTGCCGACGCCGCGCCAAGCCTGCTGCTGACCCAGGCCTCGCTGCGCCCGGGCCTGCCGCCAGCGGTCGACCTGCTGTGCCTGGACAGCGACGCGGCACGCTGGGCCGACTGCCCGGACAACGACCCGCAGGTGGCGGTGAACCCCGCGAACCTCGGCTACGTGCTCTACACCTCAGGCTCAACCGGCCGCCCCAAGGGCGTGGCCCACAGCCGTCGTGCCCTGGACAACCTGATCGCCTGGCAGTTGGACGAGGCGCCCACGGCGTGCCGCGTGCTGCAATTCGCCTCGCTGAACTTCGACGTGTCGTTCCAGGAAATCTGCAGCACCCTATGCCAAGGTGGCACCTTGCAACTGATGAGTGAGGCCGGGCGCAAGGACCTCGCCACCCTGCGCCCGACCCTGGTGGCCCAGGGCGTGGGACGCGCCTTCCTGCCGTTCGCCGTGCTGCAACAGCTGGCCGCCGTGACCGAGCCCGACGCGCCGATGCCGTCCGGTGGCTGCGAGATCGTCACCGCTGGCGAGGCGCTGCAGGTCAACGATGCGCTGCGTACGTTCGTTCGCGGCCTGGGCGGCGCAAGCCTGCGCAACCAATACGGGCCGACCGAGACCCACGTGGCCAGCCAGTTCAGCCTCGATTGTGCTGACGCCGAACACTGGCCGGAACTACCCCCCATCGGCAAGCCGATCGCCAATGCGCGGCTCTATGTGCTGGATAGCGACCTCAACCCACAGCCGGTGGGCGTGCCAGGCGAGCTGTACATCGCCGGCGACTGCCTGGCCCGTGGCTATCTCAATCGGGCGCCCCTGAGCGCCGAACGCTTCCTGCCCGACCCGTTCAGCCCCGAGCCGGGGGCACGCATGTACCGCAGCGGCGACCTGGCCCGGCTGCAAGCCGATGGCAACCTGCAGTACCTGGGGCGCGTGGACCAGCAGGTCAAGCTGCGCGGTTTCCGAGTCGAGTTGGGCGAGATCGACAGCCTGTTGCGCCAGCAGCCAGGCGTGCAGGATGTCGCCGTGTTGCTGCGCGAGGACGTTGCCGGCGACCCACGGCTGGTGGCCTACGTGGTGGGCACTGGCGAAGCGCAAACCCTGCGCGCGGCACTGCAGCGCCAACTGCCCGAGCACATGCTGCCCACTGCCTGGATCAGCCTCGCGCAGCTGCCGCTGACCCGCAACGGCAAGCTGGATCGCCAGGCCCTGCCAGCGCCCGAGCGGAGCGGTACGGCGGACTATGAAGCACCGCGTGACGAAATCGAACGGCGCATGGCGCAGGTCTGGGCCGAAGTGCTCAAGTGCGAGCGGGTCGGCATCCGCGACAACTTCTTCGACCTGGGCGGCCACTCGCTGCTGGCCACGCGCCTGGTCTACGCGATCAACCAGCGGCTGGGTGCGCAGTTGTCGCTGAGCAGCTTGTTCCAGGCGCCAGTGCTGATGGACCTGGCCGCGCAGGTCACGGCGATGGAGCAGGGGCAAGCCGAGCCGCAGGTCCAGGCCCTGCAAACCGACCCAGCCGGGCGCCACGCGCCGTTCCCGCTGACCGACATCCAGCAGGCCTACTGGTTCGGCCGCGAGGCCAGCATCAGCCTCGGCGGTGTCAGCGCCCATGGCTATGAAGAGTGGCGCATCCCCGACTTCGACGTGCCTCGCTTCGAGGCCGCGCTGAACCGCATGATCCGTCGCCACGACATGCTGCGCGTGGTGTTCCTGGACGACGGCACCCAGCAGGTGCTGGAGCAGGTGCCGGCCTACCATCTGACCCGCAGTGACCTGCGCGAAATGAATGCCGAGCAGGCCCGGGAGGCCCTGCTGGCCACCCGCGCGCGCCAGTCGCACCAGGTGCTCGACGCCAGCCGCTGGCCGCTGTTCGACTTCTGCGTATCGCTGCTGGACAACGGCATCAGCCACCTGCACATCAGCCTCGACGCCCTGGTGGTCGATGCCGCCAGCACACAGATTCTCGCCCGCGAACTGATGGCTTGTTACGCCACGCCTGATCTGCAACTGCCGGAACCCGGCGTGACCTTCCGCGACTATGTGCTTGCCGAGCGCCACCTGCGCGGTGGCCAACGCTATGAGCGCGCCCTGGACTACTGGCGCGGGCGCCTCGAGAACCTGGCCCCGGCCCCGGACCTGCCGCGGGTGTGCCAACCGGAAAGCATCGCCAACCCGCACTTCACTCGCCGCGACCGCGAGATACCGGCGATACAGTGGGCCCAGCTCAAGGCCATGGCCCGGCAGTTTGGCGTCACTCCGTCGGTGATGCTGCTCACCGCGTTCAGCGAAGTCCTGGCGCTATGGAGCCGCCAACCGCGTTTCACCCTGAGCCTGCCGCTGTTCAACCGTCTGCCGCTGCATCCGCAGGTCGATGCGATCATCGGCGACTTCACCTCCCTGGTGCTGCTGGAGGTGGCCATCGATGGCAACGCCAGCTTCACCGAGAAGGCCCGCGCCGTGCAGGCGCGCCTATGGCAGGACATCGACCATTCGGTGGTCAGCGGTGTGCGTGTGCTGCGCGAGCTGTCCCAGGCCCGTGGCGTGCAGCAGACGGCGATGCCGATCGTGTTCAACAGCACCTTGTCGGAAGCGGCGCCTGAGCTGGCCGAGTTCAACCTGGGCGACGCCCTGGGCGCGACGCTGGAACACAGCATCACCCAGACCCCGCATGTGTGGCTCGACCACACCCTGCTCGAGCTTGAAGGCCGCCTGCTGTTCAACTGGGACAGCATCGACGCGCTGTTCCCCGAGGGCATGATCGGGCAGATGTTCGCTGCCTATAACGCAGTACTCGACCGTCTGCTCGCACCCGAGGCCTGGGCTGCCAGTACGCCACAGTTGCTACCGCAGGCATGCCTGTCACAAGCGCCGCCGACGCCACACGACCTGCCGCTGATGCACGAGCTGTTCGAGCGCCAGGCCTTGGCCTTGCCACAGGCCGTCGCGGTGCTGGGAGTCCGGGAGCTGAGCTACGGCCAGTTGCGCCAGGAGGCTCGGCAGTTGGCCGCTCAACTGCAGGCCCGTGGCGTGCAGCCCAACCGACTGGTCGCGGTGGTGATGGAGCGTGGCTGGGAACAGGTGGTGGCGACGCTGGCGATCCTCTATGCCGGCGGCGCCTACCTGCCCATCGACCCGAACTTGCCCACCACGCGCCTGCAGCACATTCTCGAACGCGCCGAGGCCACCCTGGCGCTGACCCAGCCGTGCCTGCTGGCGCGGGTGGCATGGCCGGCGCAGGTCACCGCCCTGGCAATCACCGACCAGCCCGGCAGCGAGGTCGAAGCGCTGCGTGAAGTGCAGGTGCGGCCCGATGACCTGGCCTACGTGATCTACACCTCCGGCTCCACCGGCACGCCCAAGGGCGTGGTGATCGACCACCAGGGCGCGGTCAACACCTTGCTCGACATCAACCGCCGCTTCGCCGTGGGCCCACGGGACCGGGTGCTGGCGATCTCGTCGCTGAGCTTCGACCTGTCGGTGTACGACTTTTTCGGCACCCTGGCGGCGGGCGCCGCGGTGGTCATGCTCGAGCCGCAACTGAGCCTGGACCCGGCGCACTGGGCCGGGTTGATCGAACGCCACCAGGTGAGCGTATGGAACTCGGTGCCGGCCCTGCTGGGCATGCTGGTCGAGTACCTGGAGGGCGAGGGCAGGGCGCTGCCGGCAAGCCTGCGCCTGGCCATGCTGTCCGGCGACTGGATCCCGCTGGCGTTGCCCGAGCGTGCCTGGGCACTGCGCCCGGGTCTGCAACTGATGAGCCTGGGCGGGGCCACCGAGGCGTCGATCTGGTCGATCGGCTACCCGATCACCCAGGTCGACCCGGCCTGGCGCAGCATCCCCTATGGCCAGGCGCTGGACCACCAATGCTTCCATGTGCTGGACGACGCGCTGCAAGTGCGCCCGACCTGGGTCACCGGCCACCTGTACATCGGCGGTATCGGCCTGGCCAAGGGCTACTGGCGCGACGAGGCGCTGAGTGCCAGGAGCTTCTTCGATCACCCGCTGACCGGCGAGCGCCTGTACCGTACCGGCGACCTGGGGCGCCTGCTGCCGGATGGCAACATCGAGTTCCTTGGCCGCGACGACAACCAGGTCAAGGTCCAGGGCTACCGCATCGAACTGGGCGAGATCGAGGCGGTGCTCAACCGCCACCCGGGCGTGCACAGCGCGGTGGTGCGCATCCTCGGCGAGGCCCAGGCGCAGAAGCGCCTGGCCGGCTATGTGCTCAAGGCCGACCCGGTGCTGCAGGCCGGCGACTTCGCCAGCTACCTGGCCGACAAGCTGCCGGCGTACATGGTGCCGTCGTCGTTCACCTTCGTGGAGGCCTGGCCGCTGTCGGCCAATGGCAAGGTCGACAAGAGCCGGCTGCCCGAACCCGATCAGCTGCAAACCGACGGCCTGGTACTGGAGGTCAACGGGCCACAGGAGCAGCGCCTGGTGGCGATCGTCCAGCAGGTGCTGGGCCAGCCGGGCATCGCCGCCGACGCCAACCTGCTGAGCCTCGGCGCCACGTCCATCGATATCGTGCGCATCAGCAACGCGCTGTCGAGCGAACTGCACTTCCGTCCCCACGTGGCGCACCTGCTGGCGCAGCCGACCCTGCTCAACCTGCTCGCGCTGTATCGCCAGCGTGCGCCGCGCCAGGAAATGCCAGGCACAAGCGTCGACGAGGTGCTGGAAGACCCGCAGCGGCGCGCAGCTTTCAAGGCCGAGCAGCGCGCAAGACGGCGCTTCGCCAACGACACGCCGCAGGTGGCCCTGGCGCTGCCTGACGATCCGGCCTTCGC
The DNA here is from genome assembly GCF_023757525.1 of Pseudomonas sp. MWU13-3659. Classification (NCBI taxonomy): domain Bacteria; kingdom Pseudomonadati; phylum Pseudomonadota; class Gammaproteobacteria; order Pseudomonadales; family Pseudomonadaceae; genus Pseudomonas; species Pseudomonas sp. MWU13-3659. The sequence goes on from NZ_JAMSHW010000013.1 coordinate 54,462, forward strand.
CCAGCGCTACCGCGACTACCGTTCGGTGCGCCAGTATCGGGAGCAACCCATTGCCGCGCAGGCGTTCGCCGAGCTCCTGGCGGTGCTGGCCCAGGGGCAGCTGGCCGGCGAGGCGAAGTACCTGTTCCCGTCGGCGGGTGGCGCCTACCCGTTGCAGACCTACCTCTACATCAAGCCCGGGCGGGTGCTCGGGGTGCCGGGCGGCGCCTACTACCACGACCCGGTGGGGCATCGCCTGGTGGCCGTGGGCGAGGGCGTGCTCGACCCGGACACCTACGACTACTTCGTCAATCGCCCGGTATACGAAGGTGCGGCGTTCGCGCTGTTCTTCGTCGCCGACCTGGCGGCGATCCGTCCGTTGTACGGCGAGGGGAGCCACGACTTCTGCCTGATCGAGGCGGGGGCGATGGCGCAACTGCTGACCATGGCTGCCGCCGACCAAGGATTGGGCCTGTGTGGCGTCGGTTCGGTGGAGCCCCGACAGCTGGTTGCGCTGTTCGACCTGGGCGCCAGCCATGCGCTGGTGTACTCGATGGTCGGCGGATTGCGTGGGGGAGACGCGCCGCATCGCACACAGCCGGAAGCGCTGGCAGTCACGCCGCAGGACGACACTGACATGGAGGAATTCGAAGTATGAACGCCCATCAACTGCTGGCGTTTTTCGATCGCCATGGCGTGGCCCTCGAGGTGGACGGCGACAAGCTGCGCTGCAAGGCGCCCAAGGGCTTTCTCGACGAGGCCCTGATGCAGGCCCTCAAGACCCACAAGCAGGCGCTGATCGCCTTGCTCGCCCGGCCTGACGACAGCGCGCCGATCCCATGTCGTTCGCACGGGCAGGTAGACTGCCCCTTGTCGTTCTCGCAGCGCCAGTTGTGGTTCCTCGACCAGCTGGAACCGGGCAATCCGTTCTACAACGTGCCCTCGGCGCTCACACTCAAGGGGCAGCTGGATGTGGCCGTGCTGGAGCGGGCGCTCAATTTGCTGGTCGAGCGCCATGCCATGCTGCGCACCACCTTCGTCAACGTCGACGGCGAGCCGCGCCAGGTGGTGCATGCGAGCAGGCCGCTGGCCCTGGCCGTGCTGGATCTGCGCGACCTGCCCGAGACCGCGCGCCAGGCCCGCCTGGCCGAAGCGGTCGAGGCCGACGCCCGCGCACCGTTCGACCTGGTGAACGGCCCGTTGCTGCGGGCGATGCTGGTGCGCCTGGCCGATGATGAGTATGTGTGGCTGTACAGCGTGCACCATATCGTCGCCGATGGCTGGTCGATGGGCGTGATCCTGCACGAAGTCGCCACTCTCTATGGCGACCTGCTGGGCGGCCGCGCCCCAAGCCTTGCGCCGCTGGCGGTGCAGTATGCCGACTACGCCTGCTGGCAACGGCAGCACCTGGACGACCAGACGTTGCAGGGCCAGCTCGACTACTGGCGGCGCACCCTGGCCGACGCGCCGCCACTGCTGGACATGCCTGTCGACCGCCCGCGCCCGCCGGTGCAGCGTTTTGTCGGCGCCACGTTCAGTTCGACGGTGGATGGCGGAACCCTGGCGGAGCTCAATGCCCTGGCCCGACAGACCCAGGGCACGCTGTTCAATGTGCTGCTCGCCGCCCTGGACGTGCTGCTGTGGCGCTACAGTGGCCAGCGCGACCTGTGCGTGGGCACGCCGTTCGCCAACCGGGGCAGGGCAGAGCTGGAGCCGTTGATCGGCCACTTCATCAACACCCTGGTGATCCGCCAGCAGCTCGACCCGGCGCAGACGTTCGCCGAACTGCTGCGTGAAGTCCGCGCGAACATGCTGGAGGTCCACGCGCACCATGACGTGCCGTTCGATCGCGTGGTCGAGGCGCTGAACCCGCCTCGCGACCCCGGCCATTCGCCGCTGTTCCAGGTGATGATGGTGCTGCAGAACACCCCGGGCGCCGCAGTCGCCATGCCGGGCCTGGCGCTTTCACCTCATGGCACCGGCAGCGCCACGGCCAAGTTCGACCTGGCGTTCGAATGGGTCGAGCGCGACGGTGCGTTGCACCTGCTGGTCGAATACAACACCGACCTGTTCGACCGCGCGACCATCGAGCGCCTGAGCCATCACTACCGCCATCTGCTCGCCCAGGTGGTCGCCGAGCCCAAGCGGTCGCTGCATGAGTTGCCGCTGATGGACGAGCGCGAGCGCAGGCAGGTGTTGCATGCCTGGAACTCGTCTACCGCCTTGCAGGCACCGATCGACTGTGTGCACCGCCTGGTCGAAGCGCAAGCCGCACGCACTCCTCAGGCCTGTGCCGTTACGTTCGAGGATCGGCGGCTGAGCTATGCCGAACTCGATGCCCAGGCCAACCGCCTGGCCCGCCACCTGCGCACCCTGGGCGTCGGCCCGGACGTGCGCGTGGCCGTCTGCGTGGAGCGCTCGCTGGAGCTGCCGGTGGCGCTGCTGGCGGTGCTCAAGGCCGGTGGCGCCTACGTGCCGCTGGACCCGGACTATCCGGTCGGGCGCCTGGGCCACATGCTCGGTGACAGCACGCCCGCCGTGCTGCTGACCTTGGGCCCGGCCCAGGGCATCGTACGCCAAGCCATGCAAAGCGTGGGCTGGGAAGCACCGATGCTCGACTTGCAGGCCGACGCGGCCAGTTGGGGGCACCTGGCCAGTAACAACCTGGCCCCCCATGAAGTGGGTGTGACGCCCGAGCACCTCGCCTATGTGATCTACACCTCCGGTACCACCGGCCTGCCCAAGGGCGTGATGGTCGCGCACCGTGGCCTGGGCAACCTGCTGTTGTGGTGCCTCGGTGTCTGCGGCGAGGCCGGGGCGATGCTGCACAAGATCCCGTTCGGCTTCGATGCCTCGGCCTGGGAGACCTTCTGGCCACTGGCGACCGGCGGGCGGCTGGTCATTGCCCGGCCCGGTGGGCATTTCGAGCCGGGCTACCTGGCGAACGTGGTGCGCGAGCAGCAGGTCACGGCAATGGTCTTCGTGCCGGCGATGCTGCAACTGTTCCTGGAAACGGAGGCGGTCAGCCAATGCCACAGCCTCAAGGACGTATTCTGCGGTGGCGGCGAGCTGTCGCCGGCCCTGGCGCGGCTGTTCCAGGCACGCCTGCCCCAGGCGCGGCTGCACAACGTCTACGGCCCCACCGAAACCACGGTCATCAACAGTATCTGGACCCTGGCGCCGGGCGACGAGGTACCCGCGTTGCGCCTGCCGATCGGCCGACCGATCGCCAACAACCGTTTCCACGTGCTCGATGATTTTGATGCCCCGGTGCCAGCCGGTGTCACCGGCCACCTGCATATCGGTGGCGTGGGCGTGGCCCGCGGCTACCTGGGGCTGCCGGCGCTGAGCGCCGAGCGCTTCATCGACAACCCGTTCGTGGCTGGTGATCGGCTGTACCGCAGCGGCGACCTGGCGCGCTACCGTGCCGACGGGCAGCTGGAGTTTCTTGGGCGCAACGACTTCCAGGTCAAGCTGCGCGGCGTGCGTCTGGAACTCAGCGAGATCGAGGCCCGGCTGCTGGCCTTCCCCGGCATTGCTGCCAGCGTGGTGTTGATGCTCGGCGAAGAGGCCCAGCATCAGCGCCTGGTAGCCTGCTGCGTGGTGACCCAGGCGCCGGACGAACAGGCGGTGCGCGCGCACCTGGCCGAAACCCTGCCCAGCGCCGTGTTGCCCAATGCCTACCTGTGGCTCGACAGCCTGCCGCTGACTGCCAATGGCAAGGTCGACCGCCAAGCGCTGGCCGTGCGCGCCGACCACGACCTGGCGGCGCGCCAGGTCAACTTGAGCAGCCCGCGCGACCACATCGAGCTGACCCTCTACCAGATCTGGAAAAGCCTGCTGCTGGCCCCGCACATTGGTATCCGCGACAACTTCTTCGCCGTGGGCGGCACGTCCATCGCCGCGATCAAGATGGCCTACCAGATCGGCCAGGCTTTCGCTGTCGAAGTGCCGGCGCGGGTGGTGCTGGGCCACCCGACCATCGAGGCGCTGGGCGGCTGGCTGCGGGCAGGGGCCAACCCCCACCAGGAGAACAGCAACCTCATTACCTTCCGGTCAGGGGACGGCCAGCGCAATGTGGTGTGCATCCACCCGGCCGGCGGCACCGCGTTCTGCTACCTGTCGCTGGCCAAGGTGCTGCCCGAGGCGGTCGGCGTGTACGGCGTGCAGTCACCGGGGCTCAACCCGGGGGAGGCCACCGAGCCCACGGTCGAGGCAATGGCCGAGGCGTACCTGCGGCTGATCGAGCCGCTGCTGGAGCGGCCACTGGTGCTTACCGGGCTGTCGTTCGGCGGCCTGGTGGCCTACGAGATGGCCCGGCGCCTGCGGGCGACCGGGCGCGGGTACGTCAGCGTGGTGCTGCTCGACACCCAGGGCTCGGATGACCCGGCCTTCCGCGCGCAGATCAGCACGGTCGACATGGCAGAGTTCCGCGACAAGCTGGTGCGCTTCAACGGCATGTACCCCGGTATCGAGGATGCCCAGGTCGAACGCTACTACCACCTGTACAACCACAACCGCCTGGCCATGGCGGCCTATGCCTGCCCACCAGGAGGCGGCCGGGTGGTGCTGGTGCAGGCCAGGGAAGACTTGGCACGCGGCCAATTGCGCGCGCTGCGCGGGTTCTGGCGCCGTCGCGCTGGGGCTGGCTACCTGGCCACGCTGGTGCAGGGCGGCCACTGGGACATGCTGGAAAGCACCGAAATTCATCGTGTTTCACGGACGATCCAGCGCGAACTGCGACGTTTCGCTGCCCAGGAGGGGAAATGATGAGCGTGCTCCAGGAAACCGTGCTCGCACGCTTTGCCGCCCAGGTGCGGCGAGACCCGCAAGCCCTGGCGGTGATCGACCAGCAGGTGCGCCTCAGCTACGCCGAACTGGCCAGTGCCAGCGAGCGCATCGCCCACGGCTTGAAAGCGCAAGGGCTGTTACCGGGCCAGGCGTTGGCGCTGTACCTGCCCCGCGGCTGGCAGTGGGCCGCGGCACTGCTCGGGGCGCTCAAGGCCGGGGCCGTGGTGATGCCGCTGGACAGGGCCAGCCCCGCCGAACGCCGCGCGCTGATGCTCGCCGATGCTGACTGTGCGGGGGTGTTGAGCCTCGCCGATGCGCCACAAGGGCTGCCCGGCCCGTGGGAAGCCAGCGTCGAGACCTTGCTGGACCACCCGGACGAACCCGCACAGCCGCTGGCTGGGGCCTTCGCCGAGGTCATGTGCCTGTTCTACACCTCCGGCACCACCGGTGTGCCCAAGGGCGTGGAAGTGGGCGAGCGCGGCTTGCTGCGCCTGGCGCAGGCCGGCAGCTACATCGACATCCGACAGGGTGATCGCTTTGCCTGCCTGTCGAATCCGGCCTTCGATGCCTGCAGCTTCGAACTGTGGGCACCCTTGCTCAATGGCGGCTGTTGCGTGATGGTCGCCGATGACGACCTGCTCGACGCCCGGCGCCTGGCCCAGGTACTGGAAACGCAGCGGGTCGACACCCTGTTCATCACGGTGTCGCTGTTCAATACCCTGAATGCACAATACCCGGCCTGCTTCGCCAACCTGCGCCAGGTACTGACCGGCGGCGAACAGGTCAGCCCCGTGGCGGTGCGGGCCTGGTACCAGGCCAACCCAGACAGCGCCTGCCGCCTGTTCAATGTCTACGGCCCCACCGAATGCACCACCTTCGCCCTGTGCCACCCCATTGCGCGGGACTTCGCCGCTGACACCGTGCCCATCGGCCAGCCCTTGCCGGACACCGGCATGCGCGTGCTCGACGCACAGCAGCAGCCGGTGGCACCGGGAGAGATCGGCGAGCTGTACCTGTGCGGCAGTGGCGTGGCCCTTGGCTACCGCAACCGCCTCGAAGAGACTGCCCGTTGCTTCGTGCGCCTGCCTGCGCTCGACGGTGGCGCAGAGGTGCATTACCGCACCGGAGATCTGGTCCGGGTCAATCCCGAAGGGCAGGTGGAGTGCCTGGGGCGGGTCGACCGGCAGGTCAAGGTGCGTGGCTTCCGTATCGAACCGGGCGAGGTGGAACAGTGCCTGCTCGAACACTCCCAGGTGGCCCAAGCCTATGTCTGCAGCCGCAGGCAAACTGCCGAGGACCACCAGTTGCTGGCCTTCGTCGTGCTGCGCGAAGAGCTGGACTATCGCGAGTTCGACGCCTACCTGCGTGCCCGCCTGGCGCCCTGGATGCGCCCGCACCATCTGTTCCAGGTGCCGCGCCTGCCGCTGACGGCCAACGGCAAGATCGACCAGGGTCGTTTGCTTGCGCAGGCCACCGCACCGTGGAGGCCGGCAATCGAGCAGGGCGAGCACTCGCCAGCCTTGACCTGGCTGCTGGAGCAAGCGCGTGCGCTGCTTGGGCAACCTGCGATCGGTAGCCAGGACGACTGGCTGGGCAGCGGTGGTGATTCGCTGAAAGCCATGCGCCTGCGTTCGGCGATTCGTGGCCGCTGGGAGCAGGAGGTCAGCATCGCGACATTGCTCGCCGAGCCGTTCGTGGCGCTGGCCGAGCGTCTTGAACAGGGGCAGGGCGCAAGCTCGGACTATCCACCGGTTCCGGCGCCGTCGAGCGCACTGCGTGGGCCCGCCAGCGCCGAGCAGCGCCGCCTGTGGCTGGAGCAACAGCGCGCCCCCGGCTCGACCGCCTACAGCGTGCCCTTGGTGCTGCACCTGGCGGCAGGCGCGGACCCACAGGCACTGGCCGAAGCGCTGCGCCGCCTGGTGGCACGCCATCCAGCCTTGCGCAGCGCCTTCGTGGCAGGCAACGACGGCCCGGAGCAGGTGGTTACCGAACAGGCGGCGGTATGCCGGGTACTGGCACCGGGGGCGTTGCACCAGGACAGCTGGCAGGCCTTCGCCAGCCTGGTGTTCGACGAACCGTTCGACCTGGCCAGCCCGACCCTGCTGCGCGCTTGGGTGGCGCCGCACACTGACGGTAGCTGCCGATTGCTGCTGAACCTGCACCATATCGTCACCGACGGTTGGTCGATGAACCTGCTGTTCGAAGACCTGGCCGGCCTGTATCAGGATGCCCTGCAAGGTTGTGAACGCGCCGCCCCGATGCAGGTGTTGAGCACATTGGATTTCGCCCAGTGGCAGCGGCAATGGAGCGTCACCCCGCATTATCGGGAGCAGCGCCGTACTCTGGCAGCACTGCACGCACGCCACGGTGAGGCGACGCCGGCCCGGCAGGCCATGGGTCCGGCCAGCAGCGAAGGGCGGTTGTACCGTCAGCCCCTGGGCGAGCGGCGCAGCGCCGCGCTCGAGCGCTTCTGCGCCCAGCAGCGCTTGACCCGCTTTGAGGTGCTGTTCAGCGTCTTCGCCTGGAGCCTGCACGCCTTGGTCGGTTGTGATCGCCCGCGGATCGCCAGCCCCGTGGCCAACCGGCCGCTGGCTGAGTTCGAGGCCTGCGTGGGCATGTTCGCCAACACGCTGCTGATCCCGACCGATTTGCGCGGCGCGCAATCACTCGGCGAGCAGCTGCGCCGGCAAACCGCCACCGTGCGTGAGGTGCTGGCCTTGCAGGACGTAGCCCTGGCCGATCTGGTCGAGGACCTGCGACTGTCCACCGGCCAGGCGTTGTTCGACTACCTCTTCGTGCTGGAGAACACCGACTACGCCAGGCTCGCCGACGCTCCGCTGCGGGCCACCCTGGAGCCGCACCCGGCACCCCAGGCCAAGTGCCCGTTGACCCTGCTGGTGGTCGGCGGCGACGGGCCGCTGGCGTGCTGGTGGGAGTATCAGTGCAGCCATTTCGATGCCCGGCAGGTGGCCGCGTTGGATGACCTGATGCACCGAGGCCTGGACCTGCTGCTGGAGAACCCGCAGGCGCCCCTGGACGCACTGGTGGCGCCTTACCGCCTGGGCCTGCCGCCGGCCAGCGAAGGCGCCATGCTGCCATTGCCGTTCGCCACGGTGGCCGACTGGTTCGAGCATCAGGTGCACGAAACACCCAATGCCACGGCGCTGGTGGCCGGCCAGCAGCGCTTGAGTTACGCCGAGCTGGATGCGCTGGCCGATACCTTGGCCGCGACCTTGTCCAGCCAACACAGACTTGATGGCGCGTCGAACATGGTGGTGTTCCTGGCGCCGTCGGTGGAGCATGTGGTCGCCTTGCTGGCCCTGGCCAAGCTCAATGTCACCGCCGTGCCGCTGGACCCGAACTATCCTGTGGCGGTGCAACGCCAGGTACTGGCCCAGGCTTGTCCGCGCTGCGTGTTGTTCAGCAGTGCCACCGAGGCTGCCCTGGAAGCGCTGGGTGTCGAGGCGTTCGCCCGCCATCGGGTCAACCTGCAGGCCGCGCCCCGGGACTTGCAACGGCCCCGGCACAATGGCGAGCAGCCGCTGTACACACTGTTCACTTCGGGTTCGACCGGTACGCCCAAAGGCGTGCAGGTGTCTGACCGCACCTTGTGCAACTTGCTGCACTGGCAGCGCAACGCCGGGCAGTTGCCGGCGCGCTCGGTGACCTTGCAATTCTCCATGCTGTCGTTCGACGTGGCGTTCCAGGAGTTGTTCGGCACCCTGTGCGGCGGCGGTTGCTACCACTTGATCGAACCCCGCTGGCGGCAGGACGCCCAGGCGCTGCTGGCCTACATCCAGCAAGCAGGCATCGAGCGGCTGTATCTGCCATTCGTGGCCTTGCAGCACCTGGCACAGACTGCCGTGGCCCAAGGTAGCCACCCCCAGACCCTGCGCGAGGTGATTACCGCCGGTGAGCAGTTGCTGTGCACCGAGGCATTGCGGACCTGGTTCAGCGGCATGCCTGAAGCACGCCTGTTCAACCACTATGGGCCGACTGAAACCCACGTGGTCTGCGCCTATCGGCTGCCGCCGCAGGTGCGTGACTGGCCGCTGCGCGCGCCCATCGGCCAGGCCATCGACAACGCCCGCTTGCTGCTGGTCGACACCCAGGACCACCCCGTACCCACGGGCACCCAAGGCTACCTGTTGGTGGCTGGTGCAATGGTCACGCGTTGCTACCTGGGGGAGACGACGCTCAATTGCGAACGTTTCGTCGAACTGCCACAGGCCGACGGCCGCCGCTGCCTGTACTACCGCACCGGCGACCTGGCGTGGGTCGATGCCCAGGGTTGCCTGCACTATGTGGGCCGTGATGACCAGCAGGTCAAGCTCAGCGGCCATCGCCTGGAGCTTGGGCAGGTCGAGGCGGCGTTGATGGGGCTGGAGGCCGTGGCCAACGCCGTGGTGACCGTGCAAGGCGAACCTGCGCGGCTGACGGCGTACTTGCAGCTGACCGGCACGACGCCTTCGGTACAAGACCTCGACCGCCTGGTGGCGCGGCAGTTGCCGGCCCATGTGCGCATCGACCAGTACCGACGCCTCGACACCTGGCCACGTACCCCCAGCGGCAAGATCGACCGCAAGGCACTGGCCGGGCAGGGCGAGGTGCTGAAGCGTCAGCATACGGTGGCGGCCACCCTGAATCCTTTGGAAAACCAGCTGGCCACGCTGTTCCGCGAGGTGATCGGTCACGCTATCGAACCCGAGCAGACCTTCTTCGAAGCTGGCGCCACCAGTTTGGGCTTGATGCGCCTGCATACGCGCTACACCCAGGCCTTGCCCCATGCACCGAGCATGGCCGACCTGTTCGAGCATGTGACGATCCGCCGGCTGGCGGCGCACCTGGGCCGTCCCGAGGGCGCGCCAGTGCGCCGCGGGCAGCCTGGCGAGGCTGGCGAACCGGCGATGGCGATCATCGGGATGGCGGTCAACGTGGCCGGCGCTCGCGATCTTGGCGAGTTCTGGGCGATGGTCCAGGGTAACGCGCTGGGCATCGAGCACTTCGAGGCCGCCGAAGGCCTGGTCGGCGCCCGCAGCCAATTGCAGGGCATGCTCGACTTCGACCCCGAGTACTTCGGCATCAGCCGCCAGGAAGCGCGGCTGATGGACCCTCAGCAACGCCACCTGCTGATGGCCTGCGTGCAGGCCCTGCAGCACGCCGCCATCGTGCCCTCGGCCGACGGGCCGCGCATCGGCCTGGTAGCCAGTTGCGGCGAGACCACCTATTTCCAGCAGATGCTGCGCGAATGCGGCGAGGGCGAACTGCCGGACGGCTTCCAGCTGGCCCTGCACCACGACAAGGACTTTCTTGCCACCAAGGCCGCCTACCACCTGGACCTCACCGGCCCGGCATTGAGCGTGCAGGCTGCCTGCGGCAGCTCGCTGATCGGCGTGCACCTGGCCTGCAACCTGCTGCGCCAGGGCGACAGCGAGGTGATGCTGGCGGCCGGCGTGCTGATCGACCCGACCCTCAGCGATGGCTACCGGCATCGCTCGCAGCACATCTTCTCCCGCGATGGGCTGTGCCGGCCGTTCAGCGAGGACGCCAGCGGTACCCTCGGCGCCAGTGGCTACGGTGTGGTGGTGCTCAAGCCCCTGGCCCGTGCCCAGGCCGACGGCGACCGCATCTACGCCGTGGTGGAAGGTTCGGCGCTGAACAACGATGGCCACGGCAAGATGAGCTACACCGCGCCGTCGGTGGCCGGGCAGGGCGCGGTGATCGCCCGGGCCTTGAGCAAGGCCGGGGTGACCGGTGCCGATATCGGCTATGTCGAGGCCCACGGCACCGGCACCTTGCTCGGCGATCCGATCGAGGTCGCCGCACTGACCCAGGCGTTTGGCGAGACGCCGGCAGGCAGCTGCGCCTTGGCCTCGGTTAAAAGCCAGATTGGCCACCTGGGCGCGGCGGCGGGGGTGGTCGGGTTGATCCGCGCCACCCTGGCGGTGTACCACGGGGTGATCCCGCCGAACCTGGGCTTCTCGCGCATCAACCCGCAGATCGACCTGGCACGCTCGCCGTTCCACATCCCGACTACGGCACGCCCTTGGCCTTCAGGGCGCCGACGTATGGCCGGGGTCAGCAGTTTCGGCATCGGCGGCACCAATGCCCATATGATCGTCGGCGCGGTGCAGGTCGCGGCGCAAAACCGCGATGATGTCGTGCCGCTGTTGCTGCTTTCGGCCCACAGCCGCACGGCACTGGAGCGCGATGTGGTGGCGGTTGGGGCTTGGCTGCAGACCAACCCCGAACACGTGCCCGCCGTGCTGAGCCACCTGCAGGCCGGACGTCGGCAGGCGCGCTGGCGTTTTGCGGTGCCCTACCGGGCAGGCGAGGATTTACCCTTGTCGGCCATTCGCGAGATCGCGCCGTCGCAGGTGCGCCTCAAGGCCAGCGAGCATTCGCCTCAGGCGCTGCTTGAGGCCTGGTACGACGGCGCGCATATCGAGTGGGCACACCGTTCGGCACCGCCGCCCTGGGACTTGCCGCCTTCGTCCTTCGACCTTGAAACCTACCGCTTCCAGCGCCTCGGCGTGCCCGAACGCAAACCGCTGGCCGACTGGTTCCACCAGCGGCAATGGCAGCGAGTGCGGCGCATGGCCGGCCCCGAGCCGCAGACGGTGGCTCGCCAGACCCTGGTGGTGTGCAGCCATGCGTCGGCCGACGAAACGCTGCTCGGTACGCTGGGGGCTGGCTACCAGCACGTGGTGCACGTGCGCGCAGGGGAAAGTTATCGCCAGCTTGCCGCGAACCACTTCGAGCTCGATGTGCTGGATGCCCAGGCGCTGGGACGTCTGCTCACTGAACTGCCGGGTGACCTGGACTGGTTGCACGCGTTGCCCCTGTCGGTGGACGGCGCGGTCGATGAGCGGAGCCTGGCGGCTGCGCGCTGGGCCTGCCTGGATACACCCAGCAGCCTGTTGCAGGCCTGGGGTCAGCAACCGCGAGACGCCAACCTGCGCTTGTGGGTGTTGTCTTGGCAGGCCTGCCCGGTACAGGGCACGGTGGCGCGGCCAGAACTGGCAGCGCTGGCGGGCGTGACCGAGGTGGTACCCCAGGAGTACCCGGTGCGCTGCCACTGGCTGGATTGCCCGAGCCCATCGCTGCTGGAGCATGCCAAGCCAATCGCCGCACTATTGGCCGAGCCTGATGCCTTGCCCCGGCGCATGGCCCTGCGCGACGGCTACCTGTGGCAACCGCGGCTGGTGCCAAGCCCACTGCCGTTGGCGGCACCGAACACCTTGCCAGAACACGGTACCTTCCTGATTCTCGGCGGCGGTGGCATCGGGCGCACCCTGTGCCAGCACCTGCTGCGCGCGCCAGGGCGGCGCGTGGTGCTGCTGTCGCGCTCGGCGACTTGGCCAGAGGCGTGGCAGGTGGACCGCGAGCGGGTCGAGTGGCTTGAGGCTGACCTCGCCGACCTGACGCGCTGGCCGCAGGTGCTCGAGCATCTGGCTCAACGGTACGAACGCTTCGATGGCGTGATCCATGCCGCAGGCGTCGGAGTCGGCAGCCTGATCCGCCAGCGCGACGCCGAGCGAATGGCGACCGCGATGGCCGCCAAGACCCGTGGCATGCTCGCTGTCGAGGCGCTGATCGCGCGGATGAATCCAGCCTTCGTGCTGTACTGCTCGTCCATGTCGGCGCTGTTCGGTGGTACCGGCCACCTGGACTATGCCGCTGCCAGCGGCGTGCTCGACGGCTTCACCCATTACCGCACGCCGGGTGACCAGGGCTGCCTGCGCCTGGGCATCAACTGGGATATCTGGCGCGAGATCGGCATGGCCACCGAGGCGACTGGCAATGATGCCGCGCACCAACAGCATCTGAACGTCGGGCTGTCGACACAGGAAGGCTGCGAGGTGTTCGACCGGGTCATGGCCGCGCAACTGCCTCAGGTACTGGTCTCGACCACGGCACTGGAGCATGCCCGACGCTTCTATCCCGTGCGCCATGGCGGCGTGGCAGCGCCGGTCGAGGTCCAGCCGAAAGCGGACGCTCTGCCTGCACGCCTGCGCGATTGCCTGTGCCAATGGTTGGGCGTGGACGCACTGGATGACGATGCCTCGCTGTATGACCTGGGCGCCGATTCGCTGACGCTGCTGGACCTGATCGACGAACTGCAGCGCGTCACGGGCGTGGTGGTGCAACTGTCGCAGTTCAGTCCCACGGTCAGCTTGCGTGAGGTGCTGGCATTGGTGGGCAATGACCCAGGTCAGGCCGAAAGCGTTGGCGACCCTTGGCACGAGGCGCTGCGAATCGACCCATGGCAGAAAGGCAACGGACGCCAGTGGTTGTATCTGATTCACCCGGTCGGCGGTGACGTCCAGGCCTACCGCGGACTGGCGGCGGCGCTGCACCCGGACCTCGAGGTGCGGGTGATCGCCGACCCGGTGCTGCATCAGCCCGAGCTGCCCAACATCTCCCTGGACGCGCGTGCCGCGTTGTACCTGGAAGCGATTCAGGCCGAACTGCCCGACGGCGCGAGCTGGCGGCTGGTCGGTTGGTCTTTCGGTGCCTGGGTGGCCCAGGCCATGTGCGTCTTGGCCCGCGATACCGGGTTCGAGCTGCCGACGCTGTACCTGATCGACCCACCTGCGCCCGACGCCGGGACCGAGTTGAAAGCGATCGACGAGGGGCAGATCCAGCGGGTGTTCGAACGAGAGTTCGCCTTGCGCAATGGCGCGGCGGACGGTGCGCGCTATCTGGAGCGCCTGGTGACCTGCTGTCGCAACAACCTGGCGAGCATGCTGGGGCATGTCCCCGGCGTGCTCGCCGACCCGACCGGGCAGCTGTTCATCGCCACCCAGCCCAACCCCTACGGCATCGGCAGTGGCTGGCAGGCGCAGGACCTGTGCCAGGCCTGGCAGGCGTTGCTGCCTGGCCTGCGCAACTGGGCGGCGCTGGATACCGACCACTACGGCATCGTCGCCGGTCCCTGGGCCCGTCAGATAGCCGAGGCAATCAATAGCGACCTGCTAGCACAGGAGGCGGGTGTCCATGGCGCGTGAGCCTGCAAAGGTGCCCGCGTGGCTGGGCCCGCTGTTACGGGGGCTGGAAACCGGCCCCTTGCCCCAGCCGTTGGACTGCGAGGCGTACTGGCGGCTGTTGCATTGCTGGCAAGCCGAGGTGGTGCTGCCGTTGCTCGCCCGGGCGTTGCCCGAACATGACCACGCCATGACCACATTGCGGCGCCTGCATCAACGCGCGAGCCTGGGCCTGCGTGGGCAGGTCGGTGAATGGCGGGCCGCACTCGGCCCGGTGCTGTTGCTGGTGTTTCGTCGGGCCTACGCCTTCGACTCGGCCTATACCCAGGCCTATGACAGCGCCCTGGACTACGGCCTGGCACCGTCCAACCAGGCGATGATCGCCGGGCAGTTCGGCGACGCCGAGGCCTTCGCCCGGCATTACGCGCAACTGAGCACCGAAGCCAACGCCCAGGCGTTCGCCACGGCCAACGCGGCGGCCAGCAGCACGCTCGTCGCCCACGCCTACGCCAGCGAGGACGAACAGGCTTGTGCCAGTGTTGTCGGCGCCTTGGCGAGGGCCTTCAGCTGGGCCTGCGCGAACTCCACGGAACAACGCGCCGCGGTGCGCGAACAACTGGCGGCCGGGTTGCAACACCTGGCCAGCGAACACCCATCAGGGAGGAAAGCATGGATCAACAGGCACTGAAGGCCATCGAACGTATCGCCGGCGCCCAGCGTGCGCCGTACCGCAGCATCAACGTGGGCCGACTCACGCCGGTCATCGGCGCCGAGATCGGCGGGGTCGACTTGTCGCGCCCCTTGGCGGCGGAGCAACTGGCAGAGATTCGCCGGGCCTTCCTGGAAAACCATGTGCTGGTGTTCCGCGACCAGCACCTGAGCGTCGAGCAGCACAAGGCCTTTGGGCGCCTGTTCGGTGAATTGCGGGCCTTGCCGCTGGATGACATCGACGGCGACGACCCCGAGCTGGTGGTGATCCGCGCCAATGCGCAGTCGCGCTTTGTCGCCGGTGAGACCTGGCACACCGACGGCACCGCCGACCTGGAGCCGTCCATGGGGTCGATGCTGTACGTGAAGGAAACCCCGGCCATCGGTACAGGTGGGGACACGTTGTTTGCCAACATGCACCTGGCGCTGGAGATGCTGTCGCCGGCGATGCAGGCGTTTCTCGGGACGCTGACGGCGATCCATGATGGCGAGATCCCGTGGAAGGGTTATACGCCGCCACCCGGCCTGCCCAAGACCGAGCATCCGGTGGTGGTGCGTCATCCCGAGACCGGGCGGCCATCGTTGTTCGTCAATTCGGGGTTCACCTCGCATATCGTGCAGTTGTCGGCGGGCGAGAGTCAGGTGCTCTTGAACCTGTTGTTCGACGTGGTGGCGCGTGAGCCGGTGTTGAGCTGCCGGGTGCGCTGGGCGCCGGGCACCCTGGTGTTCTGGGACAACCGGTGTACCCAGCACCATGCGGTTTGGGATTATTTTCCGCATTCGCGGTATGGGGAGCGGGTGACGATTCTTGGGGGGCGGCCGCAGGCTTGACGCGTGGTGGCGGACTCCAGGGTTTGCAGCGTTCTTGAGATCGAGCGCCGCACGCGCGGCGCATCGCGGATGAATCCGCTCCTACATCAGGTGCTCCGCCTGCCTGTGTAGGAGCGGATTTATCCGCGATGCGCTCTCATGGGCGCCGCAACGCCAATGCCGGGCCCTGCGAAGGAACTTGACGCAACAACTGCCCCAGCACCAGTTCGCCGAACGCGAGGTTGCCATGCAGCGGGTCGTCGACCTCGCAGAACTCGGCGCGTTGCAGGCCCTGATCGTCATTCGCCGCGGCACGCACATCGACCAGCTCGACACCCAAGGCAGCCAGGCGCTCGATCAGCAGCGCCTGGGCCGCCATGAACACCCGCTCATCGGCCATCGGCGGCACCCGCTGCGGCGGCAGCACGGCGTAAACCTTCAGGCCCAGGCCAAGGGCCTGCTCATAAAACGCCAGGGCAGGGCGCGACAGGGTGTCGATGATCGTAGCGAACAACGGACCTTCGAGAAACCCGGGGTCGAACGCGCCATCCAGGCCCTGGTAGCACAGCCAGTTCTGCCGGGTGGCCAGGTAATGCAGGCTCAGGCCGATGCTGCTGACCAGTGGTCCGGGAATCCTGCCGAGGCTGGGGGCATCGAGCTGGGCGAGGGCCTGGCGGTAAAGCCGTTCGAGTTCGGCGTCACGGAACACCACGTCATCCGGTGCCAGGGTGAAGAAGTCCACCCCGAAATCCCGCCCGGCCCCCAGCGGCCCACCGCTGAACGCCAGCTCCCTCGCCCTGGCGGCCTGGCCAACGACGCCAACGTGTGAGTCGCCCAACAGCAGGAAGCTAGGCGTAGTAATCGAGAATGGCGTCTTCACAGACAAGGTCCTCGCAGGCCAGGGAAGGGGCGGTTACGGGTGCTGCTGGCGCAGCCTCGGCGTCGAGGCCGGCAAAGAACTGGCGCATCACGAAGGCCACGCCTTCAGGCGTCACTTCGCGCTGGTTGGGTTGGTAGAAAGTGCCCTTGAACGGCGTGCCGGTGATGATTTCGTAGGACGGGAAGTAGTCTACCTGCGGCAAGCCCTGGCACAACTGACCGGCCACGGCGCGCAGCACCGACTTGGAGTAGGTGGTGGCGCTGAGCACGTGCTCGCCGGTGGCACTGGCGGTCAGCGGTACTGGCGAGACGGTGAGCAGCAGGCGCAGTTCAGGGTTTACCGTGCGCATCAGCGCGATGGCCTCGGTCATGGCCTGGCACGAGTCGTTGAAACCGAAGTTGCGGAACTCATGCAACCGAGGGCCGAACTCGCCGCGCACGGTGCCCGGGCACACTGGATACATAACGCCGGTTTCGCGATTGACCCAGGCTTCGGTCAGCCCCAGGGTGAAGACGAACACCTTGGCACGGCGCACCGCCAGGCGGATCGCCGCCAGGGTTGCTTCCCGCGAATCGAACAGCGCCTGTTCGCTGTCGAAGCCAGCCGATTCCACCGCGGGGCGGAATGGATCGAAGAAACGCCCCTCGTGCTGCCAGGTCTCGTGTGACTGCGGCTGCGTACCCAAGGCCCACGTCAGCCACTGATGCAGCATCGCCGGCGTATAGAGATTGCCGGTACGGAACGAGAACACGCCGTACTGGCGCGCCTTGCGTTCGTCCTCACGCATGTCGGCCGGGGCCGGTTCGGCATCGAGCCAGTTCATCCCGCGTGCCACCAGGGCCCGGCCGATGTGCTGGGCGAAACAGGACCCGGCGGTGACGATGGCGTCCTTGGCGTCGATCGCGAACGCGGGCGACCACAGTTAGCCGATCTGCTCGGCGGGCCTGTCGGCGATCGCCGTGCGCCAGAAGGCACGCGGCGGCAGGTATTGGTAGGGGTTCATGGGCTATCCGTGCAGGTCGAGGCGGTAGATGAGGTCGTCGCGCCAGGTGCCGCCGAGCAGGTAGGCTTCCGGTTCCCGGCGCTCAAAGGTGAACCCGCATTTGTCCATCACCCGGCAGGAGGCGCTGTTGCCGTCGGTAATGGTGGCTTCCAGTGTACCGAGGCCAATGGTTGTGGCGTAGTCGATCACCGCGCGAAGGGACTCGGTGCCGAAACCCAGGCCTTGATGCTCCGGCAGCAGCAGGTAACCGACCTCGGCATGGCCCGGGCGCAGGATGCGCAAGCCGGTGACGCCCAGGTCTTGCTGGGCTGCCTTGTGGGTCATCACCAGGCAAAGCCAGTGGTCGGCTTCAGGTGTCCAGGTGGGTAGACGATGCTCGAAGCCGCGGCGGACTTCGCTTTCCGGCAAGTCATCGAACACGTGGCGCATGGTGCCGGGCTCGCGATGGAGCCTCAGGAACAGGGGCCAATCGATTTCGACCAGGGGGCGCAGGTACAGCCGATCAGTGTGCAGCTCCAGCATCCGGTGCTCCTTGCAGGGTTGGGAGGGCAGGGTGTTTTTTGTACGCGCAGTGGGCGGGATGTTCAAGATTTTGAGTGTGCGCTGATGGGGCGCGATTTGATCATCGAACTGGAGTCGAGGGTCTCAGCGTTGAGGGCACCTAGAGCCTTGTCACAACGAGCCACAGCGTCAACAGATAGGACGAAAGTGCCAGTCCCGTGACGAGACCACGGGTTTCGGGGTCGATCACGCTTGTGTGGATGAGCAGCTCTATCCCTTCCCATATCAGGTACATGACCAACCCGATGCCGCCCCATACCAAGGGTGGCATTCGGCCCAGGAGGTCGATGAAGGCGTTTTTCCGGTGAACCGCATTCGGGAGGCGCTGAGTATCGACTTCGCCAGTCAGGACAAACTTTGCAATGGAATCCCACTCATCTTCGGTAATAGCTGCAGCGTGCCCGCCTTTGACATACCGGACCTGAAAGAAACTGCCCGAGTGAGCCGATGTGCGAAAACCATCGTGACCTGCACTGCCAAGGTCCTGCAGCCTGAGAAATTGAAAGAATTTCGGGAAGAACGCGACTACCCAATCGGAGGTCGCGATGAAGTTCAGAACCTTGGTAACCCGGGGCGGGTTTGCACCCAACAGGTTCGTCCAGTCATACCCGACCCTGACGACACTGCCGGCGAACACCACGTTGGTGAATCTGCAGCACGGGTACAACTCCAGTGCCTTGGCCACCAGGTAAGTCCCGTTGCTATGCCCGACGTACGAAAATCTTGCCTTGGGGTAGCGCGCCAAGGCTTCCGTGTACTGGTCCATCAACCATTCCACCTTGCTGCGGCGGTACCAGGGAAGCAGGAATGGAAGCATTGGGAAGTAGCCATAGCTGGAGGTCTCTGTCGCCCATTCGCAAGCGCTGTCTCCCGCCAGGTGCTTGACCCTCCTGGCGATCTTGTGAGTCCAGAATCCTTGGTCGCGAATGCCGTGAATGACAAACACGACGTTCTTGATAGTGTCGTTCGATGTGAGGAATTGATCGTCGGCCGGGGTCGCTGCCAGTGAGCGTAGAGCATCAGCTGGCAGTCCCAAGGCTTGCATCAGCACTTTTGCGCGGCCGCGACCGTAATGCGGATCTTGCAAGCGTATGACGTCTGCGTGACCGGAGTGGGGAACGTCCAGATAAACAAAGTCGTAGCCGGCGACAAGGTCAACATTATCTTCCGGTGATACGACATCATCCCGAGACCCGAGCAACTGCACGGTCAACGCGTTGCCTGCAGGCAGGTTGCCAAGTCGATCAGGTTCTGTTGCCAGCCGCCTCAGTTGGAGCCACTGAATTCTCAGGTGGGTGATGAATTCGGCGCCTCGTCGAAGCTTGAAGATCAGCGGCCAACGCCCCGTCATCAACTTGGTCGCATACCCAGCGACCGTGCCCAATCGCCAACCGACCGCATGCACAAGACTGAGGTGATGGGAAATTTGCCAGCCACGGTTCATCCCGGCGAGCAGCACGATGCGTTTTACCAAGGGCGCCCACGTGCGTGCTGCAAGAAGCCCTTGCGCATTCACCTCGCCTGCCTGGTGATAGATCTCCTCGAAGGGCGCATCAGGGGTTTCGCCGCACGCGGCCACATAGAGCTTGCGACCAATCAACCCCCCCATGCTGTGCCCGACAATGATGATCGAGGTTATCGGCTTATCCGCCTGGTTCGCCTGGTCAACACACTCGTCAACCATCGAGAGCAGATCGCAAACAATTGCATTGGGGTCGTTCAAGGACAGGACGCTTGCACCCAGTTCAGGGCAGCAGATTGCCGCGTTCGGCCAGTGTTTGGCGATTTCGTCAGCCACCGACTTGAGGCTGGAGGCTTGGTTCAGATAAGCATGTAGCAGAATAATCAGGCACTGCTCTGCTTCGCACTTTCCTGTTTGGCCTTCCTCATCATCGACTGACTCGGGTAGTGGACCTGTACTCAAACCAAGAGGCTGAGCACTTTTGCATGCTTCACTCATTCCGACGTCTCCTCTGCCAATGGCTTGCTGCGCTGAAGGCTTCGCGAAAGCAAGGTGAGGTCGAGCACAGGCTCCTGAAAAGCCGGATTCCGTCAGGGTAACAGCTCGCCTGAACGGAGCGAGCAGCCTCCGTTCAGGTTTGCACTGCAGGCTTAACGCTGCGCCTTACTCAACATTGACCTTGAGGTCGAATGCCAGCGTAGGCGGATATTGCGTCCAGTATATGTTGTCACCGTCGGAGTACCCGACATTGGTCGAGACTTGCGTTCCGTCTGCGCGGAACAGCTTGTAGGTGCTCTCGATCGCAAAGGCCGCCACTGCCCGCTTCGTGGGCACCGCCACGTTCACCGTGCGCGTGGTCGAATGATCCCAGCCGCTCGACGAACTGGTGGTGTAGGAGAAGCTCTGGTTGAGCTTGGCCGAGGCCGTGAAGATCGGGCCCAGCTTCCATTCCCCGCCAATTTCGATGCTCGTGGTAGAGGTGAAGGACGTCGAACTGCTGCCATTGACACCATTGGTCACTGACCAGGAGAAGTTCTGGTCGGAAGAGGTTTCGTTGTAGCCGAAACCGATCAACGTGTATTGGTCCGTACGCTCCAGGCGGTAGACGGGCGACTTGACGAGTTGCTGGGTCGGTTGCAGGTTCGGGTCCTTGACCATGAACCAGGACAGGTTGCTGATGTAGGTGACGGTGGTTTGCTCATACCCGGTGGGCTTGCTGTAGCCATGCAGCACGGGGGTTGGCGGTGGATTGAAGTGTGCCAGGGGAATCTGCAGGCGCAGTGCGTAGGCATTGGGGTCCGTATTCGGCTTGCTGTGGCTGGCCACGCCGACGAAGGTGCCTGGCGAGAGATACACTTCGCCGGCAGGTGCGCTCGGTGGCGAGATCTGCCATGAGCCGAAGTCCCTGTCGGCACCGGTGCCAGAATCGTCCCACACCAGATCCCCCAGCATCGAGGCGATCACCAGGTCGGCCCTGACACAGCGGATGATGTCGACGGCGGGCTTGCCGTAACCATTGTTGCAGACCAACCCCATCGCCACGTAACCCGCCGGTGGGACAGGGCGCCACATCGAACCGTCGCGGTCCGCGCCCGAGCCCTTGTCGGTCCAGACCTGCTCGAAGTCGAGCGGAGGGCGCAAGGCGGTGCCCGACGCGCCATTGATGTCGCTTACCACGGCGACGGCGGCTTGGCCGTTGACGTCGTTGTAGTTGCCGACGCCATAGTCCCCCAGCGGGTGATAACCATTCAGGTTGCCGACCGCCACGGGGCGCCAGTAAGCGCCATCGCGCTTGCCGCCCGAGCCTCGGTCGTTCCATTGCAATGCGAACTGGGTGGTGAATGCGATGCGCAGATCCTTGAACTCTAAAGTGTCCATGAACATATATTCCCTATATGAACGTGATTGGATACCGATCGTGTTTCCAGGAATACTTCGCCCGCCCTTGAAATGGATCAACAGCAGGGCACCGGCTTTAACAGCCAACGTCGATATCGGGCATGATTTCCGGGGTCTGATTCGACCGCTGCTGATTGTAGGACAGCACTTGCGGGGTGGTGGCAAACTGCTATGCCGCCTGTCGTGATTGGCTGCAACGATTTTGAATAACGCTTCATCACTTTCGTAACAAGCTGGCAGTGTCGGTGGAGCAGCCAGTACGCGCCTCGCCACTCATCCCGGCTGAGCGCGGAAAGCATCGGTTCGCAACTTGATGAGGGCAATCGCAGGATCAGGCATGGCGCGTGCCGGATCAGGCAATGCCACACGCCAGTGTCTTCTTATACTGCTCACTCCCGACCTGCGCCCCCAGGGGACCATCACCTTGAAACGCCATCCATTGTTCCGCGCACCGATCAACGATCATGGTCATTCCCCGCAATCTCGCCAGGGCCGTTTCCACAACCTGTCGCCACGCCCGGCTGACATGCCCGAGCCGGACGCCAAGGTGATCTGGAACGCGCTGTTCAACAAGCCGATCTCCACAGTGCCGCACGCACCTGTGCCGGTGTTGACGCTGACCCGTGCACAACTCGACGCCGCGCCCGATGCCAGCCTGTTCCGACTCGGTCACTCCACGGTGCTGTTCAAACTTGAGGGCGACTGGTGGCTGACGGACCCGGTGTTCTCCAAGCGTGCCTCGCCGTTGCCGTTCGCCGGCCCCAAGCGCTTCCACGCGCCGCCACTGACCCTGGATGAACTGCCGCCGATACGTGGGGTGATCCTGTCCCACGACCACTACGACCACCTGGATCGGGCGACGATCAAGGCCCTCGCGCCCAAGGTGGAGGTGTTCCTCACCCCCCTGGGCGTGGGCGACCGCCTGTTGGCCTGGGGCGTGCCGGCGGCCAAGGTCCGCCAGCTGGACTGGTGGCAGGGGATAGAGGCGGGCGGGTTGCGCCTGACCGCCACCCCGGCCCAGCACTTCTCCGGCCGCGGCCTGCGCGATGGCAATCGCACGCTGTGGTGTTCCTGGGTGATCGAGGCCCCGGCGCTTCGGCTGTTTTTCAGTGGCGACACCGGCTACTTCGACGGCTTCGCCGAGATCGGCCGGCGTTTCGGCCCGTTCGACCTGACCCTGATGGAAACCGGGGCCTACGACGAACACTGGCCCTACGTGCACATGCATCCGCAGCAGACCGTGCAGGCACACCAGGACCTGGGCGGGCGCTGGCTGCTGCCGATCCACAACGGCACCTTCGACCTGGCCCTGCATGCCTGGTATGCACCGTTCGAGGAGGTGCTCACGTGGGCGGCGGAGCAGGGCGTGCAGGTGGCCACGCCACGAATGGGCGAGCGCATCGACCTGCGTGCGCCACATGCGGGTGAGCGCTGGTGGCGAGCGGTGGTCGAGCAGGAACAGGGAGAGAAGCCGCGGCGCTGCCGGCTGGGTACGGCCAGGGAAGCGATATAGCGCGGTCGCTGGCCAATTACGGACGCGTCACGCCTGCTTGGCCCTTGCACGAGCCGGGGCCAGGAGAGCGCCGGCTTGTTGAGGCCGGCAGGTATTCGAATCGACACCCTTTGCGCCCGTCAGGGCGCTTTTTTGTTTCAAAGGGCCCGCCCCACACATTTCCGCGCCTTTAAGATCGAGCGCCGCAGCGCTTCGCCAGCAAAGCTGGCTCCTACGCCTTCCCCCCTCGCTCACTGATGAACCTTTCATGACAAAAGTTCGGTAGCAAAGCGCCATCTCCGTCAAAGCCATGGACACGGACGACGCGTCTGGCCCGCAGGCCGGGCGCACCGTAGGAGCGGGCGGGGAGTGGGGCGATGGGAACTATGGAACGCTACACCAAAGTGGGGATGCAGGAGCTCGACCAGCGCCTGGCGAAGATCGTCGAGGCGGCGCGCAAGCAGCCGGTCTCGGTGTACCGCTACGGCGCGCCGTGGGTCTGGATCGTGTCCCAGGAAGACTGGCAGGGCGCCCTGCGCGAGGTGGCCAGCTGCGTGCCGCCGGGGCATTCACTGGCCCTGCTCAAGCCGCGCATCGACACACTCCTGGGCGAGTACCAGGCGCCGCTGGCCCTGCTGGCCGAGCAGCAGGGCATGACCATCGCCCCGCACACCCTGATGCATGTACTGCTATTGCAACTGCTGTACTCGGTGCCCAGCGAGAAGCAGCTCTACGAGCAGCTCAACTACAACCTGCTGTTCCGCTGGTTCGCAGGCCTCGAACTGAAGTCGCGGGTGTGGAACTTCACCCTGTTCAGCCACGACCTCGGGCTGCTGCTGGGCAGCGCCATGGCGGTGTCGCTGTTGCAGCGCATGGTCGACGAAGTGCTCGGCGCCAGCCTGCAGGCGGTGCCGGAGTTCAGCCTCAACCTGGCCCTGCTGCACAGCTGGCTGGCCCGTCACCACGGGCCGGGCACGCCCGATCACAACCACTAGAAACCCAACGAATTCCTGGCGCTCAAGGGGGCGGTGTGGAGCACTTTTTCTTCAAACGATGCGGCATGGGCGCAGGGGTACTGCTGTGCCTGCTGTCCGCCACGGCGCTTGCCAACGAGCCTGAACGCCGGGTCGAGATCAACGAGTACGTGGTGCGCGGCAACACCGTGCTCGATGCCCAGGCAATCGAGGCGGCGGTGTACCCGTACCTCGGCCCGGACCGGACCCTGGCCGACCTCGAGGGCGCCCGCGAGGCGCTGCAGAAAAGCTACCAGGCCCGGGGCTACCAGTCGGTGTTCGTCGAGCTGCCGGAGCAGAAGGTCGAGGGCGGGGTGGTCTACCTGCAGGTCACCGAGACCAAGGTCGGCCGGGTGCGCGTGGTCGGGGCCAAGCACTATTCGCCGGTGGAGATCCGCGAACAAGTGCCGGCGCTGGAGGAGGGCAAGGTGCCCGATTTCGCCCAGGTGCAGAACGAGCTGGCCACCCTCAACCGCACGCCGGGCCGCCAGGTGCTGCCGCTGGTGCGCGAGGGCCAGCGCGCGGGCACCATGGATGTCGACCTGCAGGTCGAGGACAAGCAACCCTGGAACCTGAGCCTGGGGTTGAACAACGACCACAGCGCCGACACCGAGAAGCTGCGCAGTGTCGTCAGCCTCGGTTACAACAACCTGTGGCAGGCCGGGCATAGCGTCTCGCTGACCTGGTTCACCGCGCCCGAGGACCGCGACAACGCCCAGGTCTGGTCAGGGTCCTACGCCGCGCCGCTCAACGAACGCTGGACGCTGCAATTCTCCGGTTACCACTCCGACAGCAACGTGGCCACCGTGGGTGGCACCAACGTACTGGGCAAGGGCCACTCCTACGGTGTGTCCGCGATCTACAACTTGCCGGGCGTCGGCGCCTGGGCCAACGCGCTGTCGATCGGCATCGACTTCAAGGACTTCGACGAGAAGGTCGCCCTGGGCGGCAACAACGACAAGGTCCCGCTCAAGTACTCGCCCATCACCCTGGGCTACAACGGCTACCGCTTCACCGAGCACGACCAGCTGAGCCTGGGCCTGAGCGTGGTGGCCGGCACCCGCGGGCTGCTGGGGTACAACAGCGACGACCAAGCGTTCGACTACAAGCGCTACCGCGCCAATTCGAGCTTCGCCGCGCTCAAGGGCGACGCCAGTTACACCGTCGACTTCGCCGGGCAATGGCAGAGCGCCTCGAAGCTGGCCTTCCAGCTGGCCTCCGGGCCACTGGTGTCGAACGAGCAGTTCGCCGCCGGCGGCGCCACCTCGGTGCGCGGCTACCTGGCCGCCGAGCGCACCGGCGATGACGGCGTGCTGCTGTCCCAGGAACTGCGCACCCCCTCCCTGGGCCGCTATGTCGGCAGCTACATCAGCGACTGGCGTTTCTACCTGTTCGCCGAAGGCGCCCAGTTGCGCCTGCAGGATGCCCTGCCCGAGCAGGACGACAGCTACAGCCTGGCCAGTGTCGGCGTGGGCACCCGCGCCACGCTCAACGACTGGCTGTCCGGCAGCCTCGACTGGGCCGTGCCCCTGAAGGACGGCCCCAACACCGACAAGAACGACTCACGCGTGCACTTCAGCGTGCAGGCAACTTTCTGAATCACCGACCGGCATCGCCCTGGAGAGCCCTCATGCAACGCCTGATATTGACCCTGCTGCTGTGCCTGGGCTTTGCCCTGCCGGGCAGCGCCAGCGCCTGGTGGCAGGACGACTGGCTGTACCGCAAGCAAATTGCCGTGGACACCACCCCGCAAGGCGCCGGCCTGACCCAGGCGCTGGGCCGCACTGCGTTGCTGGTGCGCCTGCACACCGGCAACTTCACCTTCGACGGCGTCAGCGAGACCGGCGCGGACATCCGCTTCGTCGGCGCCGACGACAAGACCGTGCTCAACCACCATATCGAGCAGTTCGACCCGCTGATGGGCATGGCCCTGGTCTGGGTCGACGTGCCGCGCATCGAGCCCGGCCAGCGCCAGGACATCTGGATGTACTACGGCAACCCCAAGGCCCAGGCCGCCAACGGCCAGCCCAGCTTCGACGCCGACTACACCGCGTTGTACCACTTCGACGGCGCCGGCCCGCGCGATGCCAGCCCGTATGGCAATCAACTGCAAGGCCAGGCCGTGGCGGTCGACGGTGTGATCGGCCGGGCCATCCAGCTGGGTGGCCAGGCCCTGCAACTGCCGGCCAGTGCTTCGCTGCAATTGCCGGCCGGCGCGGCTTTCACCTTCAGCACCTGGCTGCGCCAGGACCAGGCGGTGGGCGAACAGCTGCTGCTGGCCCGGCGCGAGGCGGGGCACAGCCTGCTGCTGGGCCTGGCCCAGGGCGTGGCCTTTGTCGAGGTGGATGGGCAGCGCGCCAGCGCCAACCAGGCGCTGACGGCCGGCCAGTGGCAACACCTGGCCCTGGTGGGCGAGGGCGGCAACCTGAGCCTGCTGGTCGATGGCCAACCCGTGGCCCGCCTGGCTGCCAGCCCGGCCGCATTCACTGGCGCGGTGGGCATCGGCGGCGACCTGCCTGCCACCGAAGGCATGCCTGCCAGCGGCTTCGTCCCCTTCGTCGGCGCACTGGATGAACTGCGCATCTCCCGCGTGGCCCGCAGCCAGGCCAGCCTGCAAGCGGATGTACTGGCCCAGGGCGCGGAGTCGCGCCTGGTGGCCTATGGCGTCGATGAAGAACAGTCGGGCTTCGGCTTCGGCAGCCTGGGCTTCCTGCTCAAGGCAGTGCCGGTCGATGCCTGGGTGATCATCGCCGTGCTGGTACTGATGATGGTGCAGTCGTGGGTGATCATGCTGCGCAAACAGCGCGCCCTGAGCCGGGTCACCGCCGCCAATGCGCAGTTCCGCGAACATTTCGCCACGGTGGGCACGCGCCTCGAGCAGTTCGCCGACGACCAAGGCCTGCACGAACGCTTGCAAGGCTCGTCGCTGTGGCGCCTGTACCTGGTGGCGGTACAGGAGCTGCGCACCCGCCGTGCCCAAGGCGCCGACACCACCTTGGTATCCGCCGCCACCATCGAGGCGATCCGCTGCTCCATGGACGGTGTGCGCACCCGTGAGAACCAGGCCCTGTCGTCCAAGCTCTCGACCCTGTCCAACGCCATTGCCGGGGGGCCCTACATCGGGCTGCTGGGCACCGTGCTGGGGATCATGGTGGTGTTCCTCGGCACGGCCA
This sequence comes from Pseudomonas sp. MWU13-3659, assembly GCF_023757525.1. Classification (NCBI taxonomy): domain Bacteria; kingdom Pseudomonadati; phylum Pseudomonadota; class Gammaproteobacteria; order Pseudomonadales; family Pseudomonadaceae; genus Pseudomonas; species Pseudomonas sp. MWU13-3659. The sequence continues at coordinate 81,220 of NZ_JAMSHW010000013.1, forward strand.
TGGCCGGTGACGTGAACATCAACGCCATCGCCCCGGGCATGGCCGCCGCGCTGCTGGCCACCGCCATGGGGCTGTTCGTCGCGATCCCCGCGCTGTTCGGCTACAACCGCCTGACCACGCGCAACCGCGAGGTCGGTGCCGACATGCGGGTGTTCGTCGACGAGTTCATCACCCGCCTGGCCGAGCTGCATGGCGAAGGGCAGGCCGGCGAAGCGGCGCAGCGCCCCCAGGGCCGCGCCGTCAGCCCGTCGGTCCCGGCGTGAGGAGGCAGCCATGGCATCCGTGAACAACGCCCATGACGACGACGCCGACGCCGCGGTGGACAGCATCAACATCACCCCGCTGGTGGACGTGCTGATGGTGGTGCTGGTGATGTTCATCCTCACCGCCACTGCCCAGGTGTCGGGCATCCAGGTGCAGCTGCCCAAGGCCAGCGCCTCGGTGTCGCTGGCCCAGCCCAAGACCAAGGCGATCTCGATCAACGACGCCGGCCAGGTGTTTCTCGATGCCTACCCGGTGACCTTGCAGGAGCTGGAGGACCGCTTGCGCAGCGAGAAGGCGCGCAACCCGGACTTCCCGCTGATCGTGCGCGGTGACGCCGGCGTGCAGTACCAGAAGGTGGTCGAGGTGCTCGACCTGTTGCGCCGCCTCGAACTGGCCCAGGTCGGGCTGGTCACCGGCAAGCCGAACCAGGGGTGAGGGCAGGCATGGAACGTACAGCCAACCCCCGCCGCCTGCTGACCTGGGCCGTGCTCGCCGTGGCGGGCGCGGGCCTGGCCTGGCTGCTCTGGCAGTGGGCCAACGACATGGCCGGGGTGCGTCGCGAGGCGCCCAAGGTGCCGGCGATCATCCCGTTGCCACCGCCCCCACCGCCACCGCCGCCGGAACCGCCCAAGGAGCCCGAGCCACCGGTCGAGGAGAAGATCGTCGAGCCGCAACCGGTGCCCGAGGCCGAGGAAGTCAAACCGGCCGAGGACGCCCCGGACCCCGCCCAGGACCTGGCCGAGCCGATGCAGATGGACGGCGACGCGCAGGCGGGCGGCGACAGCTTCAACGTCGGCGCCGGCAAGGGCGGCGGCATGGCCGGTGGCGGCGGAGGCGGGCTGGGCAACGGCACCTACAGCCAGTACCTGGCCTACGCCTTCCAGCGCCTGCTGCGCGACAACCCCGAACTGCGCAACCTGGTGTTCAACCTGCAGGCAGAGATCTGGCTCAGTGCCGCTGGCGAGATCACCCGTGTCGAGCTGCTGCGCGGCAGCGGCGAGCCCGAGGTGGACGCCCAGGTGGTCGCCGCCCTGCGTTCGGCGCCGGCCCTCGACCAACGCCCACCCGCCAGCCTGACGTTGCCGGTGAAGATCGCCCTGCAGGGGCGCCGGCCATGAACAACGAAGCACGACTGACCCACAGGAGTTGCAAACCCATGAAGTGCCCAGTGAACCGATTGACCCTGGCGCTTGGCCTGCTCGCCGCCGCCACCGCGGTCGGTCCGGCCGTCGCCCACGCCGCGCCGTCGGAGAACGCGACCGTCAACCTGATCCGCCTGCTGGTGGAGCAGGGCGTGCTCAAGCAGGACAAGGCCGATGCGCTGATCGCCCAGGCCGAGCGCGAGGCCCAGCAGGCCCGCGCCGCCACCAGCGCCGCGCCGATCGTCGCCCAGGCCCCGGCGGCCAATGGCGAGGTGCGCGTGCAGTACGTGCCGGCCATCGTCCGCCAGCAGATCCGCGACGAGATCAAGGCCGAGGTGCTGAACACCGCCAAGCAGGAAAACTGGGCCGCGCCCAACACATTCCCCGATTGGGCCTCGCGCATCAGCTTCGACGGCGACCTGCGCCTGCGCGGCGAGTCGCGCTACTACGCCGACGGCAACAGCAACGAGATCGTCGACTTCGCCAAGCTCAACGAGAAGGGCCCCTACGACGTCAACCCCAACAGCAGCTCCAGCCTGCCGCCGCTGCTCAACACGCGGGAAGATCGCGACAGTATCCTGCGCCTGCGCGCGCGTTTCGGCCTGAAAGCGCAACTGGCGGAAAACTGGGTGGCGGGTATTCGCATCGCCACCGGCTCGAACAACAACCCGGTGTCGACCACCCAGAACCTGGGCGGCGGCTTCGGCAAGAAAGACCTGTGGCTCGACCAGGGTTATGTCAGCTGGAGCCCGAGCGAGCGGCTGACCCTGACCGGCGGGCGTATCGCCAATCCGTTCATGTCCACCGACATCCTGTACTCCCATGACCTCAACTTCGACGGCCTGGCGGCGATCTTCGACCAGCCGCTGAACCGCGACCTCAGCCTGTTCGGCACCGTCGGCGCGTTCCCGGTGCAGTACAGCGACGATAGCGCCAGCAGCAACGGTTTCGACAAGGAAGACAGCGAGAACAAGTGGCTGTACGGCGCGCAACTCGGCGCCAAGTGGGCGATCAACGACCACCACCGGCTCAAGGGCGCCATGGCCTACTACCGTTTCGACGATATCGCCGGCGAACGTTCCAGCCCCTGCGCACCGTGGAATGGCCAGCCGGGCTGCGACAGCGACGAGACCCGGCCGACCTTCATGCAGAAGGGCAACACCCTGTTCCTGCTGCGCGATATCACGCCCAACCCGGCCAACCCGGCCGCCACGCCGCAGCCGCAGTTCGTGGGGATTGCCTCGGAGTTCGACCTGCTCGACCTGAACCTGGTGTGGGACGCCGACCTGCCCCACGACTTCAAGCTGCGCAGCCAGGCCAACTACATCCACAACCTGGCCTACGACGAGGGCGACATGCGCAAGCGCGCGGCCGGCCAGCTGGCCAACAACGTCGACGAGAACGGCAACATCAAGAGCGGCAGCGATGCCTGGATGTTCCAGTTCACCCTGGGCAACGCCCTGGACATGCGCAAGGCGGGCGACTGGAACTTGTTCGCCGGCTACAAGCGCATCGAGCCCGACGCACTGCCGGACGGTTTCAACGATTCCAGCTTCCACCTGGGCGGCACCAACGCCAAGGGCTACTTCCTTGGCGGCAACTACGGCCTGGCCGACAACGTCTACGCGACCGCCCGCTGGTTGAGCAGCGAAGCAGTCTATGGCGCGCCGTTTGATATCGATGTGCTACAACTTGAAGTCAACACGCGGTTCTAGGGAAGGAGCACGGGCATGAACAAGGGAGCCTATCGCCGTCGTTGCACCTGGCTGATGCTGGCCCTGGGCGCGAGCCTGGCGGCCTCGGTGTCGGCCGACACCCTCGAGGAACGCCTGCGCGCCCAACTGCGCAGCACCACCCAGCAATTGCAGGCCCTGCAGAGCGAGCAGGCCCAGGCCAGCGCCGCCCGCCAGGCCGCCGAGCAGCAGCGCGACGCCGCCCAGGCGCAGGTGCGCGAGCTGACCGCGCTGCTGGCCAAGGCGCGCGGCCAGAGCGAGCAACTGGCCGGCCAGCAACAAGCCATGCACAGCCAGGCCCAGGCGCTGGTGGCCAGCAGCAACGAGCAACTGCACAAGTACAAGCAAGCCTATGAAGAGCTGCTGGGCATGGCCCGGGGCAAGGAAGGCGAGCGCGCCGCGCTGCAAGCCAGGCTGACCGAGCGTGACGGCCAGGTGAGCCAGTGCCAGGCGCGCAACCAGCAGATGTACGGGGTGGCCAAGGAGATGCTGGCCGCCTACGAGAAGGTCGATATCGCCGATGTCGTGAAGATGCGCCAGCCCTTCGCCGGCGGGGCCCGGGTACGTTTCGAGGAGCTGGCCCAGGCCTACGGCGATCGACTCTACGAAAGCCAGTTCGATGCCCCCAAGGGCGTCAACCCGTGACGATTCAACCACCACAAGGAAGGCAACACATGACCGAAGTCACCCTGATCGAAACCGTGAGCGCCGACTCCCTCACCAAGCTGTTGCAGGACGCCGGCTGCCGGGTCAACCGCAGCGAGCAGAATGCCGTGGTGCAGTTGCTCAGTGCCAGCCAGGGCGTGGGCTATGCCGTACGTTTTGGCAATCGTGCGCAGGAGCAGGAAGGTGAGTTCCTCGATTTCACCTTCAGTTGCGCCCTGCGTATCCAGGGCGAGTTGCCAGCAGGCCTGGCCGAACGCTGGAACGCCTCGCGCCGCTTCGCCCGCCTGTCGGTGCAAGGCGAGTTCCTGGTGATGGAGAAGGACGTGGTAGTCGCCGACGGCGTCAGCGAGAAGCACCTGCTGGGCAGCCTGCTGCTGTGGGATCGGCTGCTGCAGGAGTTCATCGTCTACCTGCGTGATTACAGCCGTAATGTCGCTGAGCAGACCGGCAGCGAAGCGGTGAGCGCCTCGTGACGGGGCGTGCGCTCTGGGCCGGCGCTGGCGCGCTGGCCCTGGTCGCGGTGGCGGTTGCCCTGGCCTTGCGCCCGGGCGACCAGCCGGTGGCGGCGGCGCGCCCGGCATCGTCGGCCCTCCAGGCAGCGGTCGACAATGGCCCGACCCTGGCCCGGCTGGGGGAACAGCAAGTCGGCAGTGGCGAGCTCAAGGCACTGTTCGCCCAATTGCCCGAGGACGCCCGCGCCAGCCTGCGCGGTGACCGGCCGGCACTGGAAGCCTGGATCCGCGCACGGCTGGCGGAAAAGGCGCTGTACCAGCAGGCCGAAGCCCAGGGTTGGCTGCAACGCCCGGACATCCAGGCCCAGACCCGTGCCGCCACCGAGCAGATCGTGCTGCGCGACTACCTCGATTCGGTGAGCAAGGTGCCCGACGACTACCCCAGCGAGGCCGAGCTCAAGCAAGCCTACGAGGCCGGCAAGGCCGGCTTGCAATTGCCGGCGCGCTACCGCCTGAGCCAGATTTTCCTGAGGGTGGAAAACCCCAGGGACGACGAGACCGTGCGCAAGCAGGCCCAGGCGTTGGCCAAGCAGGCCAACGATGCTGACTTCGCTGCGCTGGCCCGGGAGCACTCGCAAGATGCAGGCACGGCCGCCAACGGCGGTGACACCGGCTTGCAAGCCTTGGCCCAGCTGTTGCCGGAGGTGCGCGGCGTGGTCGCCAGGCTCAAGGTAGGCACGGTCAGCGAGCCGGTGCAGAGCGCGGCGGGCTACCACATCGTCAAGCTGGTCGAGCAGCAACCGGCCCGCGCGGCGACGTTCGACGAGGTCGCGCCGCGGCTGCGCCAGTTGCTGCGTGCCCAGCGCCAGGAGCAGGTGGCCAAGGCCTACGTCGAGGGCATGTTCGACAGTGCCACCCTGAGCATCGATGGCGCGGCGTTGAACCAGGTGCTGGAGAGCAGCCGCTAGACCCTGACCATTCATGGAAGAGGCGGGCCCGGGCGTCGGGCCCGTGGGAGGCAAGGAATGCCGATCGACCTGTCCCGGGGCCAAGCCCCGGAAACCGCCGTGCCCGTCGTTCGTTCCCAGGTGCCGTTGGCCCTGGACGAACACACCCTGGACTGCTTCGTGATCACCGCCCGTTGCGGTTGCTTCATGCAGGCGGCGCGGCGGATGAACCTCAAGCCGGTGGCGCTGCGCAAGCGCCTGGCCGTGTTGGAGTCGCGCCTGGGCTATGGCCTGTTCATCAACCGCAACAACACCCCAGTACTCAGCCAGCAAGGCGAGCGGTTGCTGCTGGCCTTGCAGGCGCGTGAGCCCGACGAGCCTGCGCCAGCGCGCGCGCAGACCACGCCGGTGCGCCTGGCGGTGGCCGAGCCACTATTGCAGGACCTGCTGGGGCGCAGCTTGATCAACCTGGTGCGCCAACATGCGGGCATGCGTCTTGAAGTGGTCACCCTCGATGGGCGCCAGAACCCGGACCAGGAGGTCGACGTGGCGCTTTGGCTGGGTGATCTGCGCGCCCCGGATCTGTTCCAAGTGCCTGCCGAGGCACTGGCCACTCTCGACTACCTGCCGCACATTGCCAAGCGCTATGTCCGCGAAGCGAATCGTCCCGGCAGCCTGGCGGACTTGCAGGACTACATGCTGGTGCAATGGCAGGGAGAGGCGGGCGTGGCCGCGCTTGCTCAGTGGCAGGCCCTGCTTGCAGGGCGATCCGCAGGGGTGACGAGCATCCAGGGTTACGAGATGTACTGCCAGCTGATCAAGTGCAGTGCCAGCGTTGGCCTGCTGCCGCATTACGCGGGGCATCTGGACCGTGGCTTGCTGGCGTTGCCGGGGTTGTTCCCGGAACCGATGCGGCGGCGGGTGTGGTTGGCGGTCAACGCTGACACCGAGGGCGATCCGCTGGTGCAGGTAATGGTCGGGGCGATCCGGGCGGCGCTCGATGAGCGCCGGGAGTGGTTCAAGGACGCCGCCATACTCTTGTAGGAGCCAGCTTGCTGGCGAACCTTCGCCAGCAAGCTGGCTCCTACAAGGGGGCGGTGTGGTTATCCGGCCTTGCGCAGGGTCAGGTTGATACGCTGTTCGCCCAGGCGGGGATGCACACCGGGCTTGATCGGCAATACCCCGTGAAAGCGCAGGCGGTCTTCGCCGCCCCACACCAGTACGTCACCGTGGTTCAGGGGTATGCGCTGGGTGCGATCACTGCGTTGAAGGCCACCCAACAGGAACACGGCTGGCAACCCCAGTGAGATCGATACGATCGGGTGCCCATAGTCTTGCTCGTCGCGGTCCTGATGCAGGCTCAGGCGTGCTCCAGGCACGTAGTGGTTGACCAGGCAGGCGTCGGGCACGAAGCCTTCGAATCCTGCGACCGCCGCTGCCTGGCTGGCCAGGTTCAGCAAGACCGGTGGTAGGGCGGGCCACCGCTGGCCGGTTTTCGGGTCGGCTGGGGTGTAGCGATAGCCGCGGTCGTCGCTGACCCAGCCCAGCGCGCCGCAGTTGGTCAGGGCGACCGCCATGCGCTGGCCGCCGGGGGGGTGCATGTGGCGAAACGGTGCGGCGCGCAGAATTGGGCGCAGGGCGTCCAGCAGGGGCTCGATGTCCTTCAGGGCGAAGCCCGGCAGCAGCACGGTGTGGCTGGCCAGGCGCTGCGGCTGAGAACCGAACAGGTCGAGGTCGGACTGGATCATGGTCAGGAGGCCAGGCTGGATCGGGCGATTGTACCGTGGGTGGTTGAAAACCTGTAGGAGCGGATTCATCCGCGATGCGCCGCGCGAGCGGCGCTCGATCCCAAGCCCGCTGCAACGCCCCGACGAAACCTATAAAGAAAAAACCGCAGCCCAGGAAACCCGGCACTGCGGTCCAAAGGGGAAGAGAATCACTGCTGCGTAACAGTCGCCATGTTGGTATTGCCAAACTGGGTAATGGTCGCTGCCTGACCGGCCCCACTCTGGTCGACAAACGCCTGGTTACCGTTACCGCCCTGGGTCACGTAGGCGACATTGACCCCGTCGGCCTGCTTCACGGTAGCCTGGTTGCCACTGCCATAGAGCTGGTAGGTGAAGCTCTGGTTGCCACTGCCCGATTGGTCCAGGGTCACGGTGCCGCCATTGCCGGCCGCCACGCCCTCGGCGTAGTTGCCGCTACCCCGCTGGTCAGCGATCAACAGGTTGTCGCTGCCGTTCTGCTCGAAGTACAGCTCGTTGTTGCTGTCGGCCTGCTTGGTTTCCATCTGGTTGCGGTTGCCGTTCTGGTTCAACCGGGCCAGTTGGCTGCTGCCTTTCTGCTCGAAGTTGACGCTGTTGCCGTTGCCGGCCTGGTTGACCACCGCCCGTTGGCTGTTACCGAACTGCCCGCCGGACTTATCGCCCTTCCAGTTGCTGGCCATGATCTTGTTGCCGTTGCCGGTCGTATTGATGCTCAGGCTGTGGTTGTCGCCGGTCTGGTAGGTGAAGTGCAGGTTGTTGTTGCCGGTCTGGCTGATGCTGGTCACCGACTGGTTGCTCTCGAACTGGTCCGACCAGCTGGCGTTGGCGCGCCCGTTCTGGCTCAGGCTGGCACTGTTGCCCTGGCCGAAGCTCTGGTCGATGTAACCTTCGTTGAGCTGCCCGGTCTGGTAGACGTTGGCCTGGCTGGCGGCCTGGTTGTCCTGCCACACCTCCACCGAGTGTCCGGTGCCGTACTGGCTGATGCCGATGGTGCCGCCCAGGCCGTCGCGCTGGTCGCCGTAGGCCCAGTTCTGCTTGCCGTCCTGGTAGATGGCGATATCGCCGTTGTTGTGGGTCAGGTGCTCGGCGGCCGCCTGGTTGTCGCTGCCGGCCTGCATGACCAGGCTCTTGTTGTTGCTGCCGCCGAACAACTGCTCGACGGTGGCATCGTTGCGCTGGCCCGACTGCAAGGTGGTGGCCTGGCTGCCCAGCTGGGTATCCTGCCAGATGATCGAATGGTTGCCCGTGCCGTCCTGCACCTGCAGGGCCTGGTTGTTCTCGCCCACCGATTGGCTGGCGAAGGCATCGTTGAGCGTGCCGCCGGCCTGCTGGGTGATCTGGCTGCCGTTCTCGAACAACTGCTCGGCGTAGCCGGCGTTGAACGCGCCGCTGGCGCCTTGCTGGATGTGGCTGGTGCTGCTGTCCTGCACGGCCATGTGGTTGTGGTCGTGGCCGGTCTGGTCCTGGGTGGCCGAGGCGAACGGCGCCAGGGTCTGTTTCACTTCGGCGATGTGCTTGTTGCCCTGCTGGTTCTGGGTCGAGCTGCTGTCGGCGGCCATGGCCTGGCCGGCCAGGGCCAGGACAATGGCGGCGCTCAGGGGGGCGAGCTTGTTCATGGTGGTGCCTCCAGGTCTGCTAACGGTATTGGGTGATATGGATTTGCTGGCCATTGCCGGCCTGGGTCACGCTGCTGTTCAGCCCCGTGCCGCGCTGGTCGATGGTGGCGCTGTTCTGGTTGCCGATCTGTTCGATGGCGGCGCTGTTGCCGCTGCCGCTCTGGCGGATCGTCGCGTTGTTGCCGTAACCCTGCTGGCTGATCGTGGCCATCAGGTCGCTGCCTTCCTGCAGGATGTAGGCTTCCTGCGCGCCCCCGGCCTGGACGATGCGGCCCAGCAGGGCCTGGCCGTTCTGGTCGAGGGCGGCGCGGTTGCCGTTGCCCTGCTGCTCGATCACTGCCGCCTGGCCACTGCCCACCGGCAGCAGATGCACCAGCACCGGCTCGCCGAGGTCGTTGCCGGCCGCAAGGTCGGCGTTGTCCATCAGGTCGTCGGCCTGTGCCTGGCCGACCAGGGCCAGGCACAACAGCAGGGTGGGCAGGCGTGGCATGGCGTTCTCCCTGGCCTATTGCACGGTCACGTTGACGGTGCGCGTGGTGCCCTGGCTGGTGGTCACCGTCGCCGTCGGGTTGGCGGTCGGGATCGCCGTGGTGCTGTTGCTCACTGCCAGGCGCCAACGGCCGGTCACCGGCACGGTGGTGGTGCCCAGGGTCTGCACGCCGGTGGTGGTGGTCACCCGTACCGTGATGGTGTTGCCGGTGGTCACCGACGAGGTGCCGCTGATGTCCCAGTTGTAGCGGTTGTTCGAGCGCGCCGTGACCGTGGCCGCGGTGACTGCGAAGGTCTCCTGGGCGGGCCGTGGCGACACCTGCACGGTGACCGTGCCGGGGCTGGACAACGCACCCAGGGCATCTCGGGCGACGTAGCTGAAGCTGGTGGTGAATGCCGCGGTGACCGTGGCCGGTGGCGTGTAGGTGATCACGCTGCCGTCGGTACTGACCGTGCCGCGACCGGCCGGGGTCGGCTGGGTGACGCTGGCGATGGCCAGCGGCAGGTTGCCTTCCGGGTCGGTGTCGTTGGCCAGGGCGTTGATGGTCAGTGGCACACCGAGGGTGGCGGCGCTGTCGGCCACCGCCGTCGGCGGCTGGTTGGGCGCCACGTTGACCGTGACCGTGGCCGGGGTCGACTTCAGGCCCTTGGCGTCCATGGCGCGATAACTGAAGGTGGCTACCAGGGGTGAGGTGGCCCCGGCGGGCGGGGTGTAGGTCACCGCGGTGGTGCCGTTCAGGACCACGCCGCCCAGTCCGGTGCCCGGTTGGGTGAGGTCGCTGATGCTCAGCGGCACGTTGCCGTCGGGGTCACTGTCGTTGGCCAGCAGGTTGAGGGTGATGGGCACCCCGACACTGGTGGCGCCACTGTCGGCCTGGGCCACGGGCGGCTGGTTGGCAGCCTGCACCGGCGCATTGCCGACCACCACCACTGGTTCGACGTCCATGCCACCGTGGGCGGACTTGACAGTGATGCTGGCCGGCGGCTGGGCCAGGTCGTTGACCGTCAGGCTCTGCTGCACGCCGGACTTGGACATGCGGCCGAAACCCTGCACCAGCAGGTCGGGCACCAGCACTTCGTCGCTGGAGCGGGCCTCGATCAGCAACCGTTTGTTGGCCCAGTCGTAGCGTGCGTTGGTGACCCGCACGACATCGCTGAGTTTGCTCGACAGTGCAGTTGGGCGCTTGATGCCGGTGGGGTCGCTGGCGGTGACCACCACCACCGACGGCGGTACCGCCTGGCTCAGCTGCTGGCTGAAGAACAACCCGTTATTGTCGGCGAGCAAGCTGAACTGGCACGGCGAGGGCGGCGAACCAACCAGTGCCAGGCCGTTGCGCAGGCACAGGCTGGCGTTGTTCGGCGCCTTGGCGAACACCTCGACACGGGTACCGGCGCCATTGCGTTGGTAGGTGGCGCGTTCCAGTTGCACCGGGGTCTGCTGGCGGGCGTCGAGGACCTTGCCGGAAACCGTGAAGACATTGGTCTGGATCGTCCCGGCCGGCCCCTGGATGCGCACGAAGTTGGTGTTGTTCGGGCTGCCGGTCACGGCTTCGGTGATGTTCGGGTCGCCGATGAAGGTCTCGGTGGCGCCGGTGTCGGGGTTGACTGCGGTGTAGGGGCCACCGACGCCGCGCAGGAACGGGCCGAGGTTGCCGTTCAGCGCGCCGCTGAAGTTGCCGGGAGCGCCGATGCCGATGTCGCGGGTGATGTTGATGGCGCGGCGGCCAACCTGGTTGGCGGCGACGGTGACGGTCTCCACGCCGTAGGGGTGGGTGACGGTGTAGGTGCCGGCTTGCGGCACCGAGGCGCGGATGCGGATGCGAGCGAAGCTCTGCTGGTCGCCGTCGACCGGATTCTCGGCGGCGAAGGCCGCTTCCAGGCCGGCGACATAGACCTCCAGCTCATAGCCGCTGTTGCCCACCGCCGGGATCTCGGTCTCGGCGAGGAACCAGAACATCTCCGGCGGCCAGTTGTCGGGGAACACCAGCGGCAGGGCATCGTCGTAGACGCCGGGCTCGGGCAACAGGGTGCACAGGTAGGCCGGCGCCCCGGGCGCGCCCGGGGCGCGGGTGCTGGTGGCGCGCGACTGGCACAGCTCCAGCGACAGGTTGGTGGCGTCCTTGTACCACATGGGGTAGCCCCCGGTGGCGAAGGTGTAGGGGCCCGGGTCGACCTCGGTCAGCGCGGCCCAGGCCGCGCTGCTGACGGTGAGGGTGAAACCGGCGGCGCACAGCGCCCGGCGTGACCAGATGTTCATGCTGCCTCCCAGGAATCTGTTCATGGCACCAGCACCACGTCTTCGCTGTCACTGCCGCCGTTGGCGCTGGTGACCTGCACCTTGGCCGGCGGGATGGGCGACAGCCCGGTGGTCAGGGTCTTCACCGCGCCGTTGCCGCCCAGGCTGCCAATCAGCGTGCCGTTACCGGTACGGGCGGTGAGCGCGGGCGGGCTGGTCTCGTCGCTGCTGCTGGCCACCAGGGTCAGCTGGCCGCTGGCCAGGCTGTATTCGGCGCGGCTGATCACCACCAGGTCGGTCAGCGGCATCGGCGCCGTGGTCGGCGTGCTGCTGGCGATGGCCAGGCTGTTGTCGGCGGTCACCTGCAGGGTCAGCGGCAGGGTCGGGTTGAGCACCGACTGGCCGTACCAGGCGCCGGTGCCGTTGGCTTCACCCAGGGGCAGCGCCGGGTTCTGGCTGGACAGCGTCACCGTGGCCGGCGCGGGGGGCGCCATTACGAACACGTCCTGCTGGGCGCGCAGGTCGCCATTCACGGTGTGCCGCGAATAAGTGCTGCGCTGCGGGATCAGCGGGGTCGGGCGGGTGACCGTGGACAGCTTGCCGGACACCGCGAACACTTCCGTGCGCAGGTCGAGGCCGTTAGGGCCCTCGATACGCACGAAGTTGGTGTTGAACGGGCTGCCGGTCACCGGCTCTGACAAATTCGGGTCGCCGACGAAGCGCTCGCTGGCGCCGTTGCCCGGGTTGGTTTCGGTGTAGGGGCCGTTGACGCTGCGCAGGAACGGCCCGATATCGCCTTTGAGCGCGCCGGTATGGTCACCCGGCGAGCCGATGCCGATATCGCGGGTCATGTTGATTGCCCGGCGCCCCGGGGTCTGCACGTCGAACACCTCCACGCCATAGGGGTGGGTGATCACGTAGGTGCCGGCCACCGGCACATCGACGCGGATGCGCACCCGGGCGAAGCTGACCTGGTCGCCATCCACCGGTTCTTCTGCGCTGAACGCCGCCTCGATGGCCGAGACGTAGCCCAGGTCGATGCCGCGGGTGGCATCGACGAGCGTGGCGTCGGCGGTGAACCAGAACGCCTCGTCGGGGAAGTTGCTGGGGAAGACGATGGGCTGGGTGTCGTCGAATACCCCGGGGGTGGGCAACAGCGTACACATGTACGACGGCGCGCCGGGGGCACCGGCCACCCGCGAGCTCACGGCCTTGGACAGGCACAGGTCGAGGGTGCGGCCATGGCTGTCCTGGAACCAGGCCGGGAACTTGCCGTTGGGCAGGGAGTAGGGCCCGCTGTCGACTGCGTACAGCGCAGCCTGGGCCGGGAGCTGGAGCAGGCCGGCGAAGATCGCCACGGCCAGCGGGTGGGGTTTGGGTCGGTGCATGACTCGCTTCCTCCTGCGAACGGGCCCAGGGGATGGGGCGTCTGGGGAGGGATCGGCAACAGTTGTGCCAGGTTTTCTTGGGGGCGGTTACAAGGCTCTGGGGCGATGGTTTCAGCGTTGCGCTGGATTGCCTGGCAAGGTATTGCAGGTGGGCAAGTAGACCCAGGATTGGGGAATGGTGCCAGGCGTATTTGGGGCGATTGCGTTATGGCGGCAAGTGTCCGTCGATAGATTTTTTGCGCCTGTGAGATCGAGCGCCGCCCGTGCGGCGCATCGCGGATGAATCCGCTCCTGCATCGGTTGCAACGTACCGCACCTGTGAGGCCATGGTTGTCAGCCCTGGCGCAAGGCGTGAGTCAGGCGGGGCGTCGGCAGCGCCAGCCGAAAGACCGCGTCGTACCAACAAAGCGAACAACCATGGCCTATCGGTCATGGCCACGTTGCAACAAATGTAGGAGCGGATTCATCCGCGATGCGCCGCACGGGCGGCGCTCGATCTTATAGGCGCTACATCTCTCTCGGCATGCACCTGATGACGCCCGAACATTTCTGAAGCACACTGCCAAAAAATCCGATGCCCGTTGCCCGGCCTGACCCGGGCACAACTGGAGCACGCAATGGCGCGACAAACACCCATAACAACCGCCCATGACCCGCTGCACGAATCCCGCCAGGCCCGCCTGCGGCTGGCCAGCGAGGGCGAGCTGCCCTCAGGCGTGCTGCGCGACGAGATCGACGCCTCCTGGCGCCGCAGCCTGGGCCATGGCCTGGACTGCCTGCAGGGCGAGCAGGTGGGCCTGGGCATTCGCCATGGCCTGGACCTGGGTGCGTTGCTCGAACACAACCGCCTGCTGATCGACGCGGTCACCCCGGAACTGGACTACCTGGTCAAGCGCCAGGGCAAGAGTGGCATCGTCATCCTCGGCGACGCCCAGGCCAACGTGCTGGCCATCGAGGGCCAGAAACACGTGCTGGAGCGCGAGGGCCTGCGCGACCTGCACCCCGGCAGTTGCTGGAGCGAGGCGCTGCGCGGCACCAACGCCATCGGCACGGCGGTGGTCGAAGGGCAGCCGACCCTGATCAACTGCGGCGAGCACTACCTCGATCGGCTCAGCCCGTTCTCCTGCACCTCGGTGCCGCTGCGCGACCCGCGCGGCGAGGTGATCGGCGTGCTCGACGTGACCCGTGAAGGGGTGATGGCGCAACCCCAGGACAACCTGTCCACCTTGCTGCTGGCCGCCGGCAATATCGAGAGCCGGCTGTTCGGGCTGTATCACCCCGAGCACCTGGTGCTGGCCTTCCATTGCCGGCCACAGTACCTGGCCAGCGCCTGGCAAGGGCTGCTGGCCTTGAGCCTGGAGGGTGAAGTGCTGGCCGCCAACGACAATGCCTGCCAACTGCTGCAGGTGGCGCGCCCGGCTCTGCTCGGGCGCCGCTGCAGCGACCTGCTGGGCGAGCGCTCGCCAGCCTTCATCGCCCGCCTGTGGCAGGGCGGGACGAGCAGCGTGCAGACCGCCAAGGGCGAGTTCTTCTTCCGTGCACTGCAGTTGCCTCGTCATGGCCAGGTCAACGGCACGACAGTGCACGGCAAACCGCCCACGCCACCGAAAACCCAGGCGCTGGAAGCCCTGGCGGGTGGCGACGCACGCCTGGCCCGGGCCCTGCGCATGGCCCGTCAGGGGCTGGCCAACGGCCTGCCGGTGCTGCTGCTGGGTGAGACCGGCACTGGCAAGGAGGTGGCGGCCCGTGCCCTCCACCAGGCCGGCCCGAGGGCCGACAAACCCTTTGTCGCGGTCAATTGCGCGGCGATTCCAGAAGGCCTGATCGAGTCCGAGCTGTTCGGCTACCGCGAAGGCGCCTTCACCGGTTCGCGCCGCGGCGGCATGGTCGGGCGGCTGATGCAGGCCCATGGCGGCACCTTGTTCCTCGACGAAATCGGCGACATGCCGCTGGCCTTGCAGGCCCGCCTGCTGCGGGTGTTGCAGGAGCGCCGGGTGGCGCCGCTGGGGGCGGGCGACGAACAGGAAATCGACGTGGCGTTGATCTGCGCCACCCACCGCGACCTCAAGCGCCTGGTCAGCGAACAACAGTTCCGCGAAGACCTCTACTACCGCGTCAACGGCGTCTCCCTGCGCCTGCCGGCCCTGCGCGAGCGCGACGACCTGGCGGCGATCATCCAGGGCCTGCTGGACAAGTCCGGCGCCCGGGGCGTGAGCCTGGACACCGCCCTGGCCACATTGCTCGAAGGCTTCGACTGGCCGGGCAATATCCGCCAGTTGGAGATGGTCGTGCGCACCGCGTTGGCCATGCGCGAAGACAACGAGCCGGTGCTGACCCTCGACCACCTCACCGACTGCCTGCTCGACGAACTGGCCAGCGGCACGGCGCCGTCCGGCAGCCTGCGCGACAGCGAACTGGAGCAGATTCGCGGGGCCCTGGCCCGGCACCAGGGCAATGTCTCGGCGGCCGCGCAGACACTGGGAATCAGCCGCGCGACCCTGTATCGCAAGCTCAAGCAATTGCGGGGTTGAGCGATGGGAGGATTGTTCTCGCGCTTGATCGAGTCGAGCGACCCCGCGCTGATGCGCCAGGCGCTGGCCTGGCTGTACGGTTTCGTGCGCCCGCAGGGGCGGGCCATCGGCGTGCTGTTGGCGCTATCCTTCGCAGCATCGTTGCTGGTGCTGGTGCAGCCCTGGCTGGTCAAGACCCTGATCGACGACGGGCTGCTGGCCCGCGACTACCAGACGCTCTGGCACATGGCGGCGATCATGATCGCCGCCGGCCTGCTCGGCACGCTGCTGTCGGGTGTCAACCGCTACCTGCACACCCGGCTGTCCGGGCGCATCCTGTTCGCCCTGCGCGACGACCTGTACCGCCATCTGCAACAACTGTCGCCGACCTTCTACGGCCAGCGTCGCACCGGCGACATCCTCTCGCGGCTGGATGGCGATGTCGCCGAGATCCAGCGTTTCGCCGTGGATTCGCTGTTCGCGGCGGTGTCGGCGGTGATCGGGCTGGTGGGCGCGGTGGCGCTGATGCTGATGCTGTCCTGGCAGCTCTCGCTGCTGCTGGCCTTGCTGATCCCGCTGGAGGTGATGTGGCTGCGCTGGATGCGGCGCAAGGTCGAACGGGAAGTGCGCAGCCTGCGCGAGCGCTCGGCGGATGTCTCGTCGTTCCTGGTCGAGACCCTGCCGGCGATGAAGTTCATCCAGGCGTCCAGCCAGCAACCGCGTGAGGCCGAGCGCCTGGAGGGGCTGGGGCAGGGCTACATGAGCCAGCTGCTCAAGGTGCAGCTCACCGAGTTCTTCACCCAGGCGGTACCCGGGACGCTGACGTCCTGGTGCCGTGCCTGCGCTTTTCTGGTCGGTGGTTGGTGGGTGATCCAGGGCACCTGGCAGTTGGGTGCGCTGATCGCGTTCTCCACTTACCTGGGCATGGCCGTGGGGCCGGTGCAGAGCTTGCTGGGATTGTATGTAGCGGTGCAGCGCATGGCCGTCAGCCTGGGGCGGGTCATGGAACTCAAGCGTGAACCGCTGGCGGTGCGGGAAACCGCCGCGCCGCGGCCTGTCCCCGATGGCCGCGGCGAGCTGCGCCTGGAACGTGTGCGGTTCGCCCACGACCAGCGCCAGGGCGGCGTGCTCCAGGGCGTCGACGTGCGACTGCCGGGGGGCTGCAAAATTGCCATCAGCGGCGCCTCGGGCGTCGGCAAGTCAACCCTGATCGACCTGCTGCAACGGTTCTACGACCCCCAGGAGGGGCGCATCCTGCTCGATGGCGTCGACCTGCGCGAACTTGACCTGCAAGCCCTGCGCCGGCGCATTGCCGTGGTCAGCCAGGATATCGTGCTGTTTCGCGGCACCTTGGCCCATAACCTCGCCTACAGCACCCCGCAGGCCACCCGCGTGCAACTGCAGGAAGTGGTGCGCCTGACCTGTCTGGATAGCCTGGTGGAAAGCCTGCCGCTGGGCCTTGACGGGCTGCTTGGCGAGCGTGGCCAGCAGCTTTCCGGTGGGCAGAAACAGCGTATCGCCATCGCCCGCGCACTGTTGCAACAGCCGGCGATCCTGGTGCTCGACGAGGCCACTTCGGCTGTGGATGAGGCCACCGAACGCGAAGTGATCGCCGCCATCGACCAGCTATTTGCCGGCCGCACGCGAATCCTGATCAGCCACCGTGCCTCGACCTTGGCCGGTGCCGACCTGCACCTGGAACTGCGCGATGGCCTGCTGCTTGCCAAGGAGCCCATCGACAATGTCCCCTGAGCTGCGTATTGGCGTGGTCGACAGCGGTTGCCTGGCGGGGCAGTCGTTGTTTGCTGCGCGACGGTTCTGGCTGGAGGACGGCCTGCTTCAGGAAGGTGAGCCCCAACCGGATGCGCTCGGCCACGGCAGCGCCGTGCTCGAACGCATTCGCGCCGAGGCCGGCGCAGTCCCGCTGATGATGGCGCAGGTCTTTACCCAACAATGGAGCACCAGCGCCCTGCAGGTGGCCGCAGCGCTGCTGTGGCTGGTGGAGGAGGGCGCGAGCGTGATCAACCTGAGCCTGGGGCTGCACCAGGACCGCCCGTTGCTGCGCCAGGCCTGTGCCGCCGCCCAGGCGGCCGGCGTGCTGCTCTGCGCCTCGAGCCCGGCACGGGGCGCGGCGGTGTATCCGGCCAGCTACCCCGGGGTGGTACGGGTGACTGGCGATGCGCGTTGCGCACCTGGCCAATGGTCGTGGCTGGGTACCGCCCAGGCCGACTTCGGCGCCTTTGTCGGTACGGAGGATGGCGCGGGCGCGAGCCAGGCTTGTGCGGCGCTGTCCGGGCGCATCGCGGCGTTGCTGCACGACAGGCCAGGGCTGGACCGCGTCGCGCTGTTTCAATGGCTCAAAGCCCATGCCGCGTTCAGCGGTCCTGAGCACAAGGGCCTGGCGAATGAGTGAACAGCGTATCCTTGTGCTCGGCGCGGGACCTGCCGGCGCGGCGACGGCATTGGGCCTGCGACGCTTGGGCTACCCAGTGACGGTGGTGTCCGACTGGCGTCGCTTCGCCGCGGTCGAAGGCGTTTCGCAACGGGTCCTGGAAGGCTTGCGCCATGCAGGCCTGGGCGCTGCCCTGGCGCAGGCCACCACCCCGGCCGAACGACAGGTGCACTGGAATGGCGAGCAACTGCGGCTGAACCAGGAGTTCCTGCTCGACCGCCAGCGGTTCGACCAGGCCCTGCGTGATGACCTGCACCGTGCGGGCGTCGCGCTGATTGAGGGCCGGGTTCGCGAAGTGCTCGCGGATGATGGCCATCAGGTACGCCTGGATGACGGCCAGATGCTACACGCCGATTTCCTGGTCGAGGCCCGTGGCCGCCAGGCGCCGCTGGCTGACGGGCGGGTGCGCGGCCCGGAGACGGTGAGCCTGCTCAATGCCTGGCAAGCCGCGCCCGGCTTGCCAGCATCGGCGGTGGAAAGCCTGGACGATGGCTGGGCGTGGATGGCGCGCCTGGCCGATGGTCGCTGCTACTGGCAGGTCACCCTGGATGCGGCGACGGCCGCGTTGCCGGGCAAGGCCGCGCTGGCTGACTACTGCACCGAGCGTCGGCGGCGTTCGGCGCTGGTTGCCCAGCTGTTCGATGAGCAGGCCCTGGTGCCGGCCAGCGTTCATGCGCGCAGCAGCACGGCGATCCTGGCGGGCGACTGCTGTGGCAAGGATTGGTTGCGGGTTGGGGATGCGGCGATGGCGGTCGACCCGCTGTCGGGCAACGGGATCTTCCAGTCGCTGTCGTCGGCCTTGCAGGCGCCCGTGGTGATCAACACCTTGCTCCAGCACCCGGAGCACGCCGAGTTGGCGCGGCATTTCCATCAGTCGCGCATCGAGCAGTTGTTCATGCGTTTTGCCAGGATCGGCCGGGATTTCCATGCCCAGGAGCGATCACGGGCAACTGCGCCATTCTGGGCACGGCGCAGTGCATGGCCGGACATGCAGCCGATCCATGCGCCGGTGAACTGGGACAGTGTGCGGGTCGAGTCCCGGCCGGTGTTGCGTGACGCGCTGGTGGAGGAGGCACAGGTGGTAGTGACGGCGGACCAGCCGCTGGGTATCTGGCACCTGCAGGGCGTGGAGTTGGCGCCGCTGGTGCGGGCCGTCAAGGCCGGGCAAAGTGTGGACGACTGCCTGGTTGCCTATTCTGAACAGCAGCGCTCGATGCTCAAGCGCTGGTTGGCCGAGCAAGGCCTCGGCATTGCGGTTGATCACGCCCCGTAGGAGCCGGCTTGCCGGCGAACACCGGCGAGCCGGTGCCAGGCACCGCGTTGCCTGGTTCGCCGGCAAGCCGGCTCCTACAGAGGATCAATTTAGCGCTTGCTGCTCCCGGGCCGGGACGGCGTAGGAGACGTAATAGGCCAGGCCCACGAAGATCGCGCCGCCCACCGCATTGCCCAGGAACACCGCAGCCAGGTTCTGCACCAGTTGGCCCCAGCTCAGGTACCCGGCGAAGATCGCCGCCGGAATCAGGAACATGTTCGCCACCACGTGCTGGAAGCCGATGGCGACGAAGGCCATGATCGGGAACCAGATCCCGAGGATCTTGCCGCTGACTTCGCGGCTGGCGTACGACAACCACACCGCCAGGCACACCAGCCAGTTGCAGCCGATGCCGGAAATGAAGGCATGCAGGAAGTCGGCGCTGACCTTGCTGGTCGCTGCCGCGAGGGTCTTGCTCAGGTAGGGCCCTTCGGCCAGCCCCAGCAGGTGCCCGAAGCAATAGGCCACGAACAGCGCGCCCAGCAGGTTGGCCACGGTCACCAGCAGCCAGTTGCGGGCGACCGCGCCGAGGCGAATGCGCCCGGCGAACATCGCCAGCGGCAGGCTCATCATGTTGCCGGTCAACAGTTCACCGCCCGCCAGGATCACCAGAATCAGGCCGATGGGGAACACCGCGGCACCCAGCAGGTTGCCGAACGACGCCCAGGGTGCCGGGATCATCGTGCTGACGTGAATCGCCAGCAGGAACCCGAGGGAGATGAACGCACCCGCCAGGAAACCCAGGATCAGGGTCGCGCGGGTGGGGAGGTGGGCCTTCTTGGCACCGGCTTCGATGACCAGTTCAGTGATCTGGGAGGGGGCATTGACAGACATTTCAACAACTCGGACGCAGGGACACAGGCACGGCCGATGGGCAGGCCGTGGGTCGTATTTATAGGGGGCAGGAACAGCTCAGGTACGGGCAGGCGGACTTGGCGGTAACTTCAGCAAGCGTCGCTCATTATCTGGGGCAAATTGACGCAGTCAAATCGATAGGCTGGATCGACCGATAGATGTCATCTATGAGGGCATTGTTCGAGGATAAACTGTGCTATACCACACAGGCCGTGATGTTATTCCGCTAGTTGTCTTGCTGGCAATAACACAACTTCACATGAGCCTGTATTAAAAGGTGCGCATTCTATGGACGACAACGCAACAGAGCCCCAGGCGGTCGACAGCCCGATCACCCGTAGCGCGATCTTCCTGGTGGCCACGCTCAACCCCGGCGATGACAACCGTGACCGCGTGCAAGGGCTGTGCGGCGATATCGCCGCCCTGGTGCGTTCCGTGGGCAAGCGCGTGCCGTCGGGTAATCTTTCCTGCGTCATCGGTTTTGCCGACAGGGTATGGGAAGGGCTGTTCGGGCTACCGAGACCTGCTGGACTGCACGGTTTCCGGGAGTTTGGCGAGGGTGAGCGCGTTGCCGTCGCCACACCGGGCGATCTGCTGCTGCACATTCGGGCCGAACACATGGACCTGTGTTTCGAACTGGCGTCACAACTGATCAAGCGCCTGGGATCGGCGGTGACCGTGGTCGATGAGGTTCAGGGTTTCCGTTATTTCGACATGCGCAGCATCATTGGCTTCGTCGATGGCACCGAGAACCCGGGCCCGCGGGAAGTGGAGAAGTTCACCCTGGTCGGTAATGAAGACCCTGAATTTACCGGCGGCAGTTATGTACTGGTGCAGAAGTACCTGCATGACATGGCGGGCTGGGAGAAGTTGTCCACCAACGAGCAGGAACTCATTATCGGCCGTACCAAGTTGTCCGATATCGAGTTGGACGATGGTGTGAAGCCCAGTTGTTCGCACCGTTCGCTGACCACCCTTGAAGAAGACGGCAAGGAGATCAAGATACTGCGCGACAACATGCCATTTGGCCGCCCAGGGGCCGGTGAGTTCGGTACCTACTTCATCGGTTATGCCCGCTCGCCTGCGCCGATCGAGCAGATGCTGGAAAACATGTTCGTCGGTAAGCCACCGGGCAACTACGACCGCCTGCTCGACTACAGCCGGGCGGTCACGGGAGGCCTGTTCTTCGTGCCGTCGGTGGATTTCCTCGAGCGGTTCGGTGAATAGGGCGAGCAGCGCCCGCCCCACGTCTTTCAGCTGCGGATAAACGCCAGCAGGTCGGCGTTGATCACGTCGGCATTGGTGGTGGGCATCCCGTGGGGGAAGCCGGCGTAGGTCTTCAGCGTGCCATTGGGCAACAGTTTGGCGGACAATGGCCCCGAGTTCTCATAAGGCACGATCTGGTCGTCGTCACCGTGCATCACCAGCACCGGGATCGTTACTTTCTTCAGGCTTTCGGTGAAGTCGGTCTGGGAGAAGGCGACGATGCCGTCGTAGTGGGCAATGGCGCAGCCCATCATGCCCTGGCGCCACCAGTTGAGCACCACGCCCGGGTCCGCCTTGGCGCCCGGGCGGTTGTAGCCGTAGAACGGGCCGGCCGGGATGTCGTGGTAGAACTGCGCCCGGTTGGCCTTGAGCTGGGCCTGCAGGCCATCGAACACCGACTTGTCGAGCCCGCCCGGGTTGCTGGCGGTTTTCACCATGATCGGCGGGACGGCGCTGATGATGGCGGCTTTCCTGACCGGGTCCTCGGTGTGCCGGGCGATGTAGTGGATGACTTCGCCGCCGCCGGTCGAGTGCCCCACGTGGATGGCGCCTTGCACGCCCAGGTGCTGTACCACCGCCGCCACATCGTCGGCGTAGTGGTCCATGTCGTGGCCGTTCCACACCTGGCTGGAGCGCCCGTGCCCACGGCGGTCATGGGCGACGACCCGATACCCGTGGGCGAGGAAGAACAGCATCTGCGCATCCCAGTCGTCGGCACTCAACGGCCAGCCGTGGTGGAAGAAGATGACCTGGGCATCGCGGGGGCCCCAGTCTTTGTAGAAGATCTCGACACCTTCTTTGGTCGTGACGTATCCCATTTCGCTTCTCCTGTTCAAGGTCTGCGGACTACACATGTGGTGGGGAGCCACTTGGCCACGCCGCCACTGTAGGATTAAAGTGCGCTTTAAGGTCAACGCGTTTTCAAGGTGCCAGATGAGAATAGGAGAGCTTGCAAAAATTACCGGTCTTGCCCCTTCGCGGATTCGTTTCTACGAAGCCAGCGGGCTGATTCGGACCGTCGGGCGCAAGGCCAATGGCTACCGTGACTACACCGACGATGCCGTCTGGGTACTGGAAATGATCACCAGCGCCCAGGCGGCGGGCTTTTCCCTGGAAGAGATCCGCCAGCTGCTGCCGGTGAACGCCAGCGGCTGGCAGCATGGCGAACTGCTCGACGGGCTCAAGCGCAAGGTCGAGGAGATCGACCTGCTGCAGCAGCGCCTGGCACGTAACAAGGAGCAGTTGCTGCTGGTGATCGACGGTATCGAGAGCAAGCCCGAAGGCATGCAGTGCGTGGACAACACCCAGCGGGTGCTGGACCGCCTGCGCGAGGACATCGCCGCGAGCAAGGCAGGCGGCGGCAATTGACCCGGCGCCTCAGACGCCCTTGCCCGGCAACGCCAGTGGCCTGGGCGCATAGAGCGCGCTCTGGAACGCCGGCACGTACTCGTACTTGACCATCTTGCCCAGGCCCAGCGAGCGGATGTAGGTCGACAGGCTGCCATCGCCCAGTTGCATCTGCACCGCATCCGCGCTCGTGCTGCTGGCATGGCGGGTCTGCCGGGACGTGGCGTAGCCGTAGGTCAGTTGGCCGTCATGGTCGAGGTTGGTGAAGCTATTGGTCACCATGCCGACGTCGTTGGACACATCGTCGAGCTTGTTCGCCTTGAACACCACATCCACCTTGCCGGTCTGGCTGTCGACGATGTCGTAGGTCACCGTGGCAGCGTCTTCATGGCGGTCGATGCCTGTCAGCCATTTCGGCAGGTTGTAGCCGACCACGCCACGCACCCGGGCCAGCTCGGTGTTCACCGGCAGCTTCAGCACATAGCCCCAGAAGTCCTTCGACATCGATTGCCCGATCAAGGTGATGGGGCCGAGGTTCGCCTTGCCCGGTTGGTTGGTGATGATCGACAGGGCGACCTCGTTGTAGCTGTCATTGTCGCAGTAGTCGTAGGTGTAGGCGGTGAACGCCACCAGGCCGCGCCCTGGCCAGACCTGCAGCGGCTGCACCTGCTCCAGCACCTTGGCTGGAATCAGGGCACGCAGGCGCTCGAGGTCGGCGGTGTACACCGCGGTGACCCGGCTGTTGCGGTAATAGAAGTTCGGCGAGTAGGACGCGAAGCCGATATCGACCTGGGTCTTGGGCAAGGTCTTGAACCAGCTCAGGTCCAGCTCCGGTGCCTGCGCCTGGATCACCGACAGGGGCGGGTTGGAGCGGTAGCGGTCGTACAGCCCGCCCTTGAGTACGGGCACCGGGTGGCCGGCGATGTCGATCACCGTGGTGTCGGCTGTGTCCGCCAGTGCGCTGCCCGCGCAGGGCGCCAAGAGCATTCCGGTCATTGCCGCAACAGTTGCAAGTTTCACAGTTCGAGCTCTCCAGGGTTGAATGCGGGACTACCCTAACGTTCAACTCAACTTTAATGTCAAGCGTCGACTCAGCGTGTCGCCATGCGCTTGACCTTGAAGTCGACTTGAAGGCTAACGTGAGGGGTATCGATCACCCGCAGGAATGGCTCCATGACCAAGCGCATCGTGCATGTCGTCACCAACGTCGCCCATTACACCGACCCGAACGAACCGACCGGGCTGTGGCTGGGAGAGCTCACCCATGCCTGGCACGTGTTCGCGGCCAAGGGCTATGAACAACGCCTGGTCAGCCCGAAAGGCGGCAAATCGCCGCTGGAACCGCGCTCGCTGAAATGGCCATTGCTCGATGGCACGGGCAAGGCCTGGTTGAACGACCCGGCCAGCATGGCGTTGCTGGACCACACTGCCAGGCCTGAAGACCTGTTGGCGGCCGACTTCGATGCCATCTACTTCACCGGTGGCCATGCCGTGATGTGGGACTTTCCGGACGATCCGGGCCTGCAGCGCCTGACCCGCGAGATCTACGAACAGGGTGGCGTCGTTGCCTCGGTGTGCCATGGCTACTGTGGCTTGCTCAATACGCGATTGTCCGATGGCAGCCTGCTGGTGAAGGGGCGGCGCCTGACCGGCTATGCCTGGATCGAGGAACTGCTGGCAGGTGTCGCGGGCAAGGTGCCCTACAACGCCGAGGCGTTGATGCGCGAGCGCGGCGCACGCTACGAGAAGGCGCTGTTGCCGTTTACCTCCAAGGTGGTGGTGGACGGGCGTCTGGTCACTGGGCAGAACCCACAGTCGGCCAAGGCCACAGCGCGGCAGGTGGCGGCGATGCTTCGAGGGTAGGGCGCCGCTGGCGCGCCGCATCGCGGATGAATCCGCTCCTACAGACGACGCAACTTCACTGTAGGAGCGGATTCATCCGCGATGCGCCGCACGGCGGCGCTCGATTTCAACCACGCTACATTTCTCTCGCCGAACGCCCTGCACATATATCCGAAACGAATATACATAGCCATAAAAGTTACCAATCGAACTGATACGGAGTATCAATTTAGCGATCACGACCCACTTCCTTACCCTCTGCCAGGCGCACCAAAGACGCCTGATAGAGCCATTAGGAGTAGCTTCATGATCCCTTCTCTCAAACTGTTCCAACCCGGCCGCCTGCTGGTAGCGGCCAGCCTCGCCGCCAGCCTGCTGTCGATGTCCGTACAGGCCGCCACCCTGACTCGCGACAATGGCGCCCCGGTGGGCGACAACCAGAACTCGCAGACTGCCGGCCCCAACGGCGCGGTCCTGCTGCAAGACGTGCAACTGCTGCAAAAGCTGCAGCGCTTCGACCGCGAGCGCATCCCCGAGCGCGTGGTGCATGCCCGTGGCACCGGTG
This sequence comes from Pseudomonas sp. MWU13-3659, assembly GCF_023757525.1. Lineage (NCBI taxonomy): Bacteria > Pseudomonadati > Pseudomonadota > Gammaproteobacteria > Pseudomonadales > Pseudomonadaceae > Pseudomonas > Pseudomonas sp. MWU13-3659. The sequence goes on from NZ_JAMSHW010000013.1 coordinate 106,068, forward strand.
CCCACGGCCAGTTCACCGCCAGCGCCGACATCAGCGACCTGAGCATGGCCAAGGTATTCCGCCCTGGCGAGAAGACCCCGGTGTTCGTGCGCTTCTCCTCGGTGGTGCACGGCAACCATTCCCCCGAGACCCTGCGCGACCCGCGCGGCTTCGCCACCAAGTTCTACACCGCGGACGGCAACTGGGACCTGGTCGGCAACAACTTCCCGACCTTCTTCATCCGTGACGCGATCAAGTTCCCGGACATGGTCCACGCCTTCAAGCCCGACCCGCGCAGCAACCTCGACGACGACTCACGCCGCTTCGACTTCTTCTCCCATGTGCCCGAGGCCACCCGCACCCTGACCCTGCTGTATTCCAACGAAGGCACCCCGGCCAGCTACCGCGAGATGGACGGCAACAGCGTGCACGCCTACAAGCTGGTCAACGCCAAGGGCGAAACGCACTACGTGAAGTTCCACTGGAAGAGCCTGCAAGGGCAGAAGAACCTCGACCCGAAACAGGTCGAGCAAGTCCAGGGCCGTGACTACAGCCACATGACCCACGACCTGGTCAGCGCGATCGGCAAGGGCAACTTCCCGAAATGGGACCTGTACATCCAGGTACTCAAGCCTGAAGAACTGGCGAAGTTCGACTTCGATCCACTAGACGCCACCAAGATCTGGCCCGGCGTGCCCGAGCGCAAGGTCGGCCAGATGGTGCTCGACCGCAACGTCGACAACTTCTTCCAGGAGACCGAACAGGTCGCCATGGCACCGTCGAACCTGGTGCCGGGCATCGAGCCGTCCGAGGACCGCCTGCTGCAAGGCCGCCTGTTCGCCTACGCCGACACCCAGATGTACCGGATCGGCGCCAATGGCCTGGGCCTGCCGGTCAACCGCCCGCGCGCCGAGGTCAACAGCATCAACCAGGATGGTGCGATGAACACCGGCCACACCGACAGTGGCGTGAACTACCAGCCGAGTCGTCGCCAGCCGCGGGATGAGCAGGCCAGCGCCCGCTACGTCGCGACCCCGCTCAGTGGTAGCACCCAGCAGGCGAAGATCCAGCGCGAGCAGAACTTCAAGCAGACCGGCGAGCTGTTCCGCTCCTACGGCAAGAAGGACCAGACCGACCTGATCAACAGCCTGGGCGCCGCGCTGGCGACTGCGGACGAGGAGGCCCGCTACATCATGCTGTCGTTCTTCTACAAGGCCGACAGCAATTACGGCACGGGCCTGGCCAAGGTGGCCAAGGCCGACCTGAAGCGGGTCCAGCAGTTGGCGGCGAAGCTGCAGGACTGATGACTCACGAGCGGGCCTTCGGGCCCGCTTCCAGCCTCTGTAGGAGCGGCTTCAGCCGCGATGCAGGCGACGCGGTGCCTGATACCCGCTTCGCGGCTGAAGCCGCTCCTACAACGGTCGCGCTAAATATTGGAGGAGGCCACCATGCGGGCATGGTTTCTTGCGGCACTTGTCGCGCTGACGACGATGACTGCTCAGGCCGATGCGCAGGGCTTTGCCATTGAGCAGCGCTTGCACGACTACTTTTTCGACGCGTCGCGACGCGGCGACCAGGCCATGCTGCGGACATTCATCGAAGCCGGGTTCGACCTGAACGTGCGTGATGCGAAGGGCTACACCGGCCTGATCCTGGCGGCCTATCACGGCCAGGGCGAAACCGTTGAGCAACTGTTGGCGGCAGGTGCCGACCCTTGCGTGCAGGACCTGCGCGGCAACACGGCACTGATGGGGGCCATCTTCAAGGGCGAGGTGCGTATCGCTCGACGCCTGATCGATGCCCCCTGCAGCCCCGACCAGCACAATGCCTCCGGGCAGACGGCGGCGATGTACGCCGCACTGTTCCAGCGCACCGAGGTGCTGCAGGCCCTGGAGGCGCGAGGCGCCGACCTCGACGCGCGGGATGCCATGGGCAACACGGTAGATAGCCTGCAACGAGGCGAGGTGAAGGGTATGCCTGCGGCACCTTGAAATCCCTTCGATACAGGTGCAGAATTCGCGTAATTGCATGGTACGTACCATGGTATGAAATGTCAGGAGCCAACATGGCCAGGACCGGAATCGACAAGGCTGCAGTACAGCGTGCGCGGCAGTTGTTGATTGCCCGGGGCGAGCATCCAAGTATCGATGCTGTACGTATCGAATTGGGCAACACCGGCTCGAAAACCACGATTCATCGTTATCTGAAAGAGCTGGAGCCAGTGAGCCTCAGCGGCATGGCCAGCCTCAGCGAACCGCTGGGCAAGTTGGTGGAGCAACTGGCGGCACAGCTGCAGGAGGAGGGGCAGGCACGCATCGATGCCGCCCAGGCCGAGCTGGACAACCAACGCCGGGAACTGGCGTCGCAACTGCAGTTGGCCCGCCAGGCCTTGGGTGAATTGCAGGTGCGCCTGACGGACAAGGAACAACAGGTCCACTCATTGGAAGCAAAGCACCGCCAGGCCCATGAAGACATCGAGCATTTGCGTGCCAGCAACCGAGAGCAACGCGAACAGGACCAGCGCCGCCATGAGACCCAGGTTCGCCAGTTGCAGGGGCAGTTGCAGACCGTCCAATTGGGCATGACTGCTCGCCAGGAAGAGCTGACTCGCCTGCACCGTGACAACGAGCGACTGCAAGCCGAGCAGCGGCAGGCACAATCCGAGCGCAAGGTGATGAGTGAGCAACTGGAACAGCGCGACGCCCAGGTGCAGGGCTTGCGCGCCATCCTTGCCCAGGCTCAGGGCGCCAGCGAAGAGATGCGCCGGCAACTGGACGCTCAGACGCTTCGCCTGGAGGCCGAACGCGAAATCAGTGCTGAACAGGGTAGGCAACTGGTTGGCCTGGCAGCCGAACTGGCGAACCAGCGAGCGTAATAGAGCAGTGAAACCCTGCGCCGAGATGTTGCCATGGCTCCCTCTCGTGACGTTGGTCGCCTCGGTGTTGTAGCTATCCAGAGGGTTCGCTTAGTTGGGCGTTGGCAGCGGCCACTCGGAAAGCGGTTTTGGTACCACCACTTCGGCGTCAGGCAGGGCGGCTTTTATGCGCTCGACCATAGGCTTCGGGTTCTGCAAGGGTATTGTGCGAGGGGGCCTTTCAAGATCGTTGCCAAAGAAGTTCTCCCAATGGCCCACCAAGACCAGTCGCGGCTTGGTAACCCTCAACAAACCGTCGGGGTAATACGACACTTGCGTCCAGTCGCCGGCACACAGGATTTCTATATCGACCGCCTTGCTGTCGGCAATGACGGGCGGAAATCCGAAGGGTGGTTCGGCAGCACTGTCCTGGTAGTGAATGCGGTATACCGGTTTGCCGTCATCACCCAGCAAATCGATCAGCCAGGCCAGCGTGTGGTGACCAAGCTTCCAGTCCAGGACGCCACCCGGTAGCGCATCCAGGTCATGGTCGTAGGCGCCGGGGATCAAGTTCACTCGAAAGATGTGGCCCGCGTGCATGCTGTTGAGCGGCATGGCGCGGATTTTACCGGTGGGGCGATTGCCTTCCAGATCAGTTGAATTGCCATCCCTGACTTTCATTACTTTCCCGACACTGGCAGGTTGCGAGTAGAACCAGGTGCCTCTGTAGCTGGGGTCCTTTTGATAGGCGATATCTGCTCTTTCTGGTTCAACGATGCGCGCCCTGGGGATTGCCACTTGCAGGATGTGCCCCACGGTTTCGGAACCGTAGACTGTGGCCTTGGGCGTATGCACCTGCATCACGCGTATCACGTCAAGGAGGTGATCGTAATGAGCGTGCCCCACCAGCAACATCGTCACATCCTCGGCATGAAGAGGCGCCATGTACTTGTCGATTTTCGCGTCATCGGCGTGCACCCCCAATGGCGGAACCCCTCGAAGCCCTAGCGTGGCAGGATTGCTGAAAGAAGGGGCGAGCAGCAACCCTTCACCTCTCCAATGCACCAGCCAACCCCCCACCCCGAGGTATTCAATTTTCGGCTCAGCCAGCCCATGCCGATCACTGACCTCCATGTGAATGTCCTCAGGGGCATGGGTGCAGCCGGCAAGCATTATCAGCAACGCAACTGCTACGGTAATTCGCATGAAATCACCGAACTTGTCATGTTGGGCTCCCAACGGGCCAGAACGCCTGTGCTCTTTGGTCAGGGAGGCGCAGGCTTTGCCAGCCCTTGGTGTGATGAAGCGTTCGGTTGGCGGGGTCGTACGCTAACGGTGTCATGGCACCCCTTATTACAAAGCGATACTGCCTTGGGTGTGGGGCGGGCCGGCTAAACTGCGAGGGGCGCGCTATTGCACGTAACTATAGATTGCCCTTGGACAATGTGACGGAGGTTGGGAGTGTGGGAGCGCGAGCGTCATGTCGGCCTCAAGGTGGTGCGTACTCCGGATTGGTGAACTAGGCTGTCGTTTGGGAAGCCGACGGGCACGTCGTGGTGGCTTTGAGTCAGGTTCTGAACGACCCACCCGGAGGCACCTATGAGACCCTTGCACTCTCTTGTGATCGGGCAGTTATTCATCGTCACCAGCGGGTCGGCGCTAGCCTATGAGTCCGATGTCCATTATGGCCTGACCTATTGGTTGGCTTCGAAAGCGGGATACAACGCCATACAGAGCAATGCCATTGCGCAAGGGAATGAGCTCACCGATACCGGCTTCCTGGATGCCAAGCACGCCATCATCTGGGAGCTGTGCATCATGGGGAACCACGATGCGAGCCTCAAGACCAGGCAGCTGCACTTTCGGGCCAGGCAGGCGCCACCGGCTCAGCCTGAGGATCGCCCCCTCAGTAATGTGGGCAATCCTTACGCACAAACCCAGGCAAGAAGTGTGATCGCGGAGGGCAAGCCTGAACAAGTCGAACACCTGCGCAAGTTTGGCCAGGCGCTTCATGGTTGGCAGGATTCCTACTCGCACGAAGGCGTATCAAACAGGTTTGAGTATTTCTGCCCCAGTGAGTGGATCTGGTCGCACCCCGTGGCAAAGGGCTCTGTAATTTCACACAAGGCCGATCAGACGCATTGGGAGGCAGAGAAGTGCGTAGAGGCAGCCCGCACAGCCTACGACCTCCTGCTGAGTTACCGAGAGCATATGCAACTCAGTAGGCCAGCCAAGGATTGGCAGGCACTGAAGGCGGCGACGCTATCCTTCTGCAAAGCGCCGACGAAGTCGGACAAAGCTGACTGGTTAAAGACGCAAGGGGTCCCTCAGCCTGAAGCCATTGCGAGAAATCTGAGCCTGGAAAACGGTAAGCGGAGTTTTTATGGGGCGCCGCGGATGGATCTGGTGAGCGCTCTACCCGAGGTGAAGACCCCGCAACCAACCATCCCAGAGTATGAGAAGCAGGTACCGGGCTGGTATCCGGATCCGGAAAATGGATCGGATCTCGAGAACGAAAAGGCTCTGAACGAGCTGCTTTCACACCCAAGAGCAGACGCGCCGGAGTCGGTTCAAACCCTGGCTCGTGCCTTTCTCAGAGAATGGATCACCAGTGACCCGGAAAAACTGCGATTCGAGCTGGCCCGCTTTTTTGGCAACAGGCCGCTCGACGACGGCGATGCAAGGCTGAGCACGTTGCTCCGATTAAGGCTCAAGGACCAAGGTAAACCCGACGCGGCAAAGGTCATTCCGAAGTATGGAACGCCCGAATACGATGGGTACATTGTCGCCAAAGGTGAGGAATGGCCAACCTATTTTGTCCCTGTTCGAGGTCGAGGCACGGAGGCCCTGGTGGGGCTCACCGAAACTGGCACAGTTGTAATGATAGCAATCCTGCGCAACGCCCCTGACGAAGTGCTACTGGTGAGAGCTGACAAAGACTTCCAGATCGAAAGGGTGGACAGCCTGATCTTCCATTGAGCCCACCTGCTGTCCGATGGCGCTCGCGGGCATGCCGACCTTGGGATGGCCGACTTGCCGCGAGCGCGTGCTCAGGATTACTCAGGCCGCTTGAGCACCAACGTCAGAATGTCATAGCTGGCCACCAGCTCACCCAGCTGGTTGGTCACCTCCACATCCCATGCCACCACCCCTTGCGGCTGCCCCTGCGGGCTGGTCTTGCCCTGGTCGATCCGGCGCTTGCAGGTCAGCCGTGCCTGGATCGTGTCGCCGATCCCGACCGGCGTGATGAAGCGCAGGGTGTCCAGCCCGTAGTTGGCCAGCACCGGCCCTTCGCCCGGAGAAACGAACAACCCAGCCGCCGCCGACAACACGAAGTAACCGTGGGCAATGCGCTTGCCGAACTGCGACTGCTTCGCCGCAATCTCGTCGAAGTGCATATAGAAATGATCGCCCGACAGGCAACCGAAATTGACCAGATCGGCTTCGGTCACGGTGCGCCGGTGGGTGAGCAGCGACTCGCCGATACGCAGGTCGTCGAAGTAACGGCGGAACGGGTGCACTTCGGTCTCGATCACCTCGGCGCCACGCACGTATTCGCCGGTCACCGCCATCAACATGCTTGGTGAACCCTGGACTGCGGCGCGCTGGAGGTAGTGCTTGACCGCACGCAGGCCGCCCAGCTCTTCGCCGCCCCCGGCGCGGCCCGGCCCGCCGTGCTTGAGTTGAGGTAACGGCGAGCCATGCCCGGTGGACTCCTTGGCCGCCTCGCTGTCGAGCACCAATAGCCGCCCATGCCAGGCCGCCGCCACCGGGATGGCCTTGGCCGCCACGGCGCGGTCGGCGGTGACCAGCGACGCCACCAGGCTGCCCTTGCCCCGGGCGGCCAGGGCCAGGGCCTCGTCGAGGTCGTCATAGGCCATCAGCGTGCTCACCGGGCCGAACGCCTCGATGTCGTGGGCGCCGCCCTCGGCGTGCGGGTCGCGGGCCAGCAGCAGGGTCGGGGCGAAGAAGGCGCCTTCGGCCACGCCATCGCCGACCGGATTGAAACCGTCACTGGCCCCCAGCAACTGGTCGCAGCTGTCCAGCAGCAGGCGCACCCGCTCGGCGACATCGCGCTGCTGGTCATGGGAGGCCAGCGCCCCCATGCGTACACCTTCGACCGAAGGATCACCCACCACCACCTTGCGCAGACGTTCGCGCAGGCGTGTGGCCACCGCATCGATGTGCCTGGCCGGGACGATGGCGCGGCGGATCGCGGTGCATTTCTGCCCCGCCTTGGTGGTCATCTCCCGCGCCACTTCCTTGATGTACAGCTCGAACGCCTCGCTGTCGGGGCTGACGTCCGGGCCGAGGATGGCGCAGTTGAGCGAGTCGGCCTCGGCGGTGAATGGCACCGAGTGGCGCACCAGGTTCGGGGTGACGCGCAATTTCGCGGCGGTGTCGGCGGAGCCGGTGAAGGTCACCACGTCCTGGCCTTGCAGGCGGTCGAGCAGGTCGCCGGTGCTGCCGATCACCAACTGCAAGCTGCCGGCTGGCAACAGACCCGATTCATTCATCAGCCGCACCACGGCTTCGGTGAGGTAGCTGGTCGAGGTGGCAGGCTTGACGATGCACGGCATGCCGGCGAGGAAGGTTGGGGCGAACTTCTCCAGCATGCCCCAGATCGGGAAGTTGAAGGCGTTGATATGCACGGCGACACCGGCGCGCGGCACCAGGATGTGGCTGCCGACGAAGTGCCCGTTCTTGCCCAGCGGGATCGCCGGGCCTTCATGCACCAGGTTGCCGGACGGCAGTTCGCGCCGGCCCATGCTCGAATAGGCAAACAGCGTGGCGTTGCCGCCCTCGATATCGATCCAGCTGTCGGCGCGGGTGGCGCCGCTGTGGTGGGACAGGGCGTAGAGCTGCTCCTTGCGCTCGGCCAGGTACAGCGCCAGGGCCTTGAGCCGGGCGGCGCGCTGCTGGAAGTCCATCGCCAGCAGTTGTTGCAGGCCCTGGGCCCGAGCGAAGTCCACGGCTTCGGCGAAGTCCGGGCGTTCTTCGTGGCTGTAGGCCAGGACGTGGCCGTCGAGGGCGCTGCGCAGGGCCTGGGCACCGTGCTGGCCGATCCAGCGGCCGGCGATGAAGCTTTGCAGGGTAGGGGCGGCGGACATGCTGTTCTCCTTTGAAGGGGGGCGCGGTTACCAGAGCGCCAGGGTGTAGCCGATGATCAGGCGGTTCTCGTCCACGGCATTGGTAAGGCCATTGCCGGAACGGAAGGTGACGTTGCGCCAGCGCAGGCTGACGTCCTTGAACGGGCCGCTCTGGATGACGTAGGTGATGTCGGTGTCGCGCTCGCGTTCGCGGCCATTGCTGACCGTGGCGGTTTCGGCGTGGCGGCCATCGGTGTAGCGGGTCATGAAGCTCAGGCCGGGGATACCCAGGGCGACGAAGTCGTAGTCGTAGCGCAGTTGCCAGGAGTCGAGCCCGGCGCGGGTGAAGGTGTTGTAGGTGACCAGGTTGACGGTGTACGGGTCGCCGCCGTTGAGGAACGGGAAGGCGCTGTCGCCGGACATCTGCTGCCAGGTGGCGGAGAGCTTGTGGGCCTTCACGCCGAGGGTGAACAGGGCGTTGAAGTTGCGGTTGTCGATGCGCCCGGCGCGCTCGGCGCCATCGCCGCGGCTGTCGAAGTAGCGCAGGTCGCTGCGCAGGCTGACGCCTTCGGCCAGGGGTTGAGTGTGCAACACCCCGACGTATTGCTGGCGGTAGATGTCCTCGAGCTTGGCGTAGTAGTAGCTGATGCTGGTCTGTGGCGTGATGGCGTAGCTGCCGCCACCGAAGTCGAAATGGTCGCTGGTGGCGGCACCGTAGCCGATGTCGTCGCGCCCGGAGGAGTCGCGCAGGTTGGCCTTGGTCAGGCGGCCACCGTTGAAGGTCAGGCCGTCCAGTTCCTGGCTGGTCAGCAGGCCGCCCTGGAAGGTTGACGACAGCAGGCGCGTGTCGTTGTACACCACCACCGGCAGGATCGGTTGCAGGGTGCCCAGGCGCAGGGTGCTCTTCGATACCCGCAGCTTGCCGGTCAGGCCCAGCTCGCTGTAGTCGTCCACCGGCTCCAGGCTGCGAGGCCCATAGGGCAGCAGCCCGGTGTTGCGCCGGTCGCGGCTGGAGTCGAGCTTGATGCCGAGTTGCCCCATGGCGTCGACGCCGACGCCGACCGGCCCTTCGGTGAAACCCGATTCGAAGCGGGCGGTGAAGCCTTGGCCCCATTCCTCGGCCTTGCTTTGAGGAGCGTTGCTCTGGCGGAAATCGCGGTTGATGTAATGGTTGCGCAGCTCGATGCGCGCGTGGCTGTCAGCGATGAAGTCCGCCATGGCCGGCAGGGGCAGGGCGAGGGTGGCCAGCCAGGCGGCTGACGTGAAGGACGTGCGGTTCATTGTTGTTGTTCCCGACAGTGTCATTGTTCTTGAAGTCAGTGCTTGCTGGCGCCGGCGGCGCCGATACCGGTCATGGAGCGGATGAATTGGGCCAGGTAGCGCCCGCGCTCTTCCCGCGCCCGTTCCGAGGTGTCGGTGACCGAGAAGGCCCAGGCACCGATGAACGCCAGCGACATGGAGAACAGCGCCGGGTTGCTGTAGGGGAACAGCGCCCGCTCGTTGTGCAGCACGTTGACCCACACCGCCGGCCCCAGCACCACCAGCACGATCGCCGAGACCAGCCCGGCCAGGCTGCCGCACACCGCGCCGCGGGTGGTCAGGCCTTTCCAGAACATCGAGAGCAGCAGCACCGGGAAGTTGACCGAGGCAGCCACCGCCAGCACCAGGCCGGAGAGGAAGGCGATGTTCTGCGACTCGAACAGCAGCCCCAGCAGCACCGCGAACAAGCCGATCCCCAGGGTGGCGAGGCGCGACACGCGCATCTCCTCCTGCTCGCTGGCCTGGCCCTTGCGCACCACGCAGGCGTACAGGTCGTGGGACACCGCCGAGGCCCCCGACAGCGCCAGGCCCGCCACCACGGCAAGGATGGTGGCGAAGGCCACCGCCGAGATGAACCCGAGGAACAGGTTGCCGCCCACCGCCTGGGCCAGGTGCACCGCGACCATGTTGCCGCCGCCGATGATCGCGCCGGTGGCATCGCGGTAGCTGGGCTCGGTACCGACCATGACGATGGCGCCGAACCCAATGACGATCAGCAGCAGGTAGAAGTAGCCGATGAAACCGGTGGCGTAGAACACGCTCTTGCGCGCTTCCTTGGCATCGCTGACGGTGAAGAAACGCATGAGGATATGCGGCAGGCCCGCAGTGCCGAACATCATCCCCAGCCCGAGCGAGATGGCATCCACCGGATTGGACAGCAGCGCCCCGGGCGCCATGATCGCCTGGCCCTTGGCGTGCACGGCCACGGCGCTGGCGAACATCGCCTCGGTGCTGAAACCGAAGTGCCTGAGCACCATGAAGGCCATGAAGGTGGTGCCCGACAGCAGCATCACCGCCTTGATGATCTGCACCCAGGTGGTGGCGAGCATGCCGCCGAAGGTGACGTACAGCACCATCAGCACGCCCACCAGCATCACCGCGTACAGGTAGCTGATACCGAACAGCAGCTCGATCAGCTTGCCGGCACCGACCATCTGCGCCACCAGGTACATCAGCGCCACGGCCAGGGTGCCGAACGCCGAGGTGAGGCGCACCGGGGCCTGGGCCAGGCGGTAGGAGACCACGTCGGCGAAGGTGTACTTGCCCAGGTTGCGCAGGCGCTCGGCGATCAGGAACAGGATGATCGGCCAGCCGGCCAGCACGCCCAGGGCGTAGAGCAGGCCGTCGTAGCCGTTCATGAACATCATCGCCGAGATACCCAGGAAGGACGCGGCGCTGATCATGTCACCGGCGATCGCCAGGCCGTTCTGCATGCCGGTGAGGCCGCCGCCGGCGGTGTAGAAGTCGCTGGCCGAGCGGGTGCGCAAAGCGGCCCAGCGGGTCACCAGCAGGGTGAAACCAACGAACACCAGGAACATCGAGATAGCCGTCCAGTTCATCGCGCGCACTCCTGCTTGACCACGTCGTTCAGTGGGTCGATGACGCGATTGGCGCGGTGCATGTAGAGGCCGGTGAGGGCGAAGGACAGCAGCACCATCAGCACCCCGACCAGCATGCCGACACTGGTCACCCCGCCGTTGAGCGATTGGCCGAGCACGCCGGGGGCGAAGGCCACCAGCAGGACGAAGCCGTAGTAGGCGACGAGCATGGTCAGGGTCAGCGAGCCGTTGAGGCGGCGCTTGCGCCTGATCAGTTGCTGGAAGGCGGGGTGGTTGCTGATGGATTCGAGGTGTTCGGGTGTCATGGGGAGCGTTCTCTCTGGCTGTTGTAATTGTTTTTTCAGGTCACGCGGGTGTTGCTGTTTGCACCGTCCCTGTAGGAGCGGCCTTGAGCCGCGAAAGGACCGCAAAGCGGTCCCGGGATCTGAAACATTTCAGCGATTGCCGGGGCTGCTGCGCAGCCCTTTCGCGGCTCAAGGCCGCTCCTACAGAGATGCATTCACAGTTGATCGAAATCGAGCACCACCCTGTCGCTCAGCGGGTAGGTCTGGCACGACAACACATACCCGGCCGCCACTTCGTAGTCCTCCAGGGCATGGTTGCTGTCCATCTCCACCTCGCCCTCGATCACCTTGCACTTGCAGGTCGAGCACACCCCGGCCTTGCACGACCAGGGCAGCTCGGCGCCAATGGCGTTGCCGGCGTCGAGCACGCTGCGGGTGTTGCGCGGCAGGTCGAAGGCCAGGGCGCGGCCGTCGCTGATCACGGTGACGTGGCTGACCGCCGAATCGACCTGGCGCGCCGCCTCGCGGGCTTCGCGACGTGCCTCGCCAGCGGCGGCGGCGAACAGCTCGAAATGGATGCGCGCCTTGTCCAGGCCATTGGCTTGCAGGCTGTCGCGCACGGTTTCGGTCATGGCTTGCGGGCCGCAGATGAACGCTGCGTCGAGGGATTTCACATCGAGCCAGCGGGAGAACAGCTGGCCGCATTTGTCGGCATCGATGCGCCCGTTGTACAGGTCGACATCCTGCTGCTCGCGGCTGAACACGAAGATCAGGTTGAGGCGGTCCAGGTACTGGTTTTTCAAGTCTTCGAGGCGATCGCGAAACAGCGCGCTGTTGCTCGCGCGGTTGCCGTACAGCAGGGTGAAACGGCTGTGGGGCTCGCTGGCCAGGGTGGTGGCGATCAGCGACAGGATCGGGGTGATGCCGCTGCCGGCGGCCACGCCGAGGTAGTTGCCCTGGCGTGCCGGGTCCAGCGGCACGAAGAAGCTGCCTGATGGCGGCATCACTTCGAGTTGCTGGCCGGCCTTGAGCGCTTCGTTGGCGAACGCCGAGAAGCGCCCGCCCGGCACGCGCTTGACCGCCACGCGCAGTTCGCCATCCTGCACCGCGCTACAGATCGAGTAGGAGCGCCGCACTTCCTGGTCATCCAGGCGGGTGCGCATGACCAGGTACTGGCCCTGGGTGAAGCGGAACTCTTCGCGCAGGTGCGCGGGCACGTCGAAGGCGATGGACACCGCGTCGCGGGTTTCCTGGCGCACTTGCCGGACGGTCAGGCTGTGAAACTGGCTCATGGCGTTCTCCACGGCTCAAAGGCATTTGAAATAGTCGAACGGCTCCAGGCACGCGCGGCAGCGGTACAAGGCCTTGCAGGCGGTGGAGCCGAACTGGCTGAGCAGCTCGGTTTGGCTGCTACCGCATTGCGGGCAGCACACGGTGGGCGATGCGCCGCGCAGGCTGGTGCTGCCAACGGGTGGCGCGATGCCATAGGCGCGCAGGCGTTCGCGGCCAAGGTCGCTGATCCAGTCGGTGCTCCAGGCTGGGGTCAGCCGGCGCTCAAGGGCGGGCTCGGCGAAACCGGCCTGTTCCAGGGCCTGGCGGATATCGCCCTCGATCACCTCGGTGGCCGGGCAGCCGGAGTAGGTCGGGGTGACCACCAGGTGCAGGTGGCCGGCGCGCCAGTCGAGGTCGCGGACGATCCCTAAGTCGACCACGCTGACCACCGGCACCTCCGGGTCCATCACCTCGGCCAGTACCGCCCAGGCCTGGGCCAGGTCGCCGTCGCGCAGGGCGCGGGCGCCGCGATCGCCCGCGATCAACTCACCAGGTCGCATCGGGGTAGGCTCGCGGCAGGCATTGCATTTCGGCCAGCAGCAGGCCCAGGTGTTCGGTGTGCAGGCCTTTGCGTCCGTCCAGGTAGAAGTGGCTGGCGGCTTTGGGCAGCGGCAGTTCGACCGAGACGAAAATCGCATCGACCGTAGCCTGCCAACGGCGGATAACCTGCGTCGGGTCGGCGGCGATGCCGGCCTGGGCCAGTTGCGCTTCGCTGTCGCTGGCGGCCGTCAGCTCGACGGTGAAACGCCACAGCGTTGCAATGGCGTCGAGCATGCGCCGGCGGCTTTCCTCGGTGCCGCCACCCAGGCGCTGCACCCACTCGCCTGAGCGGCGCAGGTGGTAGGTCACCTCCTTCAGGGCCTTGGCGGCGATACCGGCGATGCGCTCATCGGTCGATGTGCTCAAGCCGTCGAGCATGGCGTGGTGCCAGGCGTCGTAAAGGAACTGCTTGAGCAGGGTCACGGCGTAGTCGCCGTTGGGTTGCTCGACCAGCAGCAGGTTGCGGTAGGCACGCTCGTCACGGCGGAACGCGAGCGCGTCGGCATCGCGGCCGTCTGCACTGAGCTCGGCGGCATACTCCAGCCAGTTGCGCGCCTGGCCGACCAGGTCCAGGCCGACGTTCATCAGCGCCAGCTCTTCCTCCAGCGCTGGCGCCTTGCCGCACCACTCGCACAGGCGCTGGCCCTGGACCAGGGCGCTGTCGCCGAGTAGCAGCAGGTATTGAATCAAAGCTTGCTTGTGCATGGCGCGCCTCACATGTGTCCGACTTCAGCCGGCAGCTCGTAGAAGCTGGCGTGGCGGTAGACCTTGTCGTCCGCCGGGGCGAACAGCGGGTCTTTTTCGTCGGGGGAGGAGGCAGTGATCAGCGCCGAGGGCACCACCCACAGGCTCACGCCTTCGCTGCGGCGGGTGTACAGCTCGCGGGCGTTCTCGATGGCCATGGCGGCGTCGGCGGCGTGCACGCTGCCGACGTGCTTGTGGTTGAGGCCGTGCTTGCTGCGCACGAAGACTTCAAAGAGGGTCCAGACAGACATCGGGGTTCTCCGCATCATTCGCCGCTTCAGGCGGCGTTCTTGTTCTGTTGCTTGCGTGCATAGGCCACGGCGGCCTCGCGCACCCAGGCGCCATCCTCAATGGCCTTGCGGCGGGTGGCGACGCGTTCCTGGTTGCAGGGGCCGTTGCCCTTGATCACTTCGTAGAACTCGTCCCACTGGATCTCGCCGAAGTCGTAGTGGCCGCGGGCTTCGTTCCACTTCAGCGCAGGATCCGGCGCGGTGCAGCCGAGCAGCTCCAGTTGCGGCACGGTCTGGTCGATGAAACGCTGGCGCAGCTCGTCGTTGGTCTGGCGCTTGATCTTCCAGGCCATGGACTGGGCGCTGTTGGGCGAGTGTTCGTCGCTGGGGCCGAACATCATCAATGCCGGCCACCACAGGCGGTTGATGGCGTCCTGGACCATGTCCTTCTGGGCCTGGGTGCCGTGGCGCATCAGGGTCAGCAGCAGTTCGTAGCCCTGGCGCTGGTGAAAGCTCTCTTCCTTGCAGATGCGGACCATGGCGCGGGCGTAGGGGCCGTAGGAGGTGCGCTGCAGCACCACCTGGTTGACGATCGCCGCGCCGTCCACCAGCCAGCCCACCGCGCCCATGTCGGCCCAGCTGAGGGTGGGGTAGTTGAAGATGCTCGAGTACTTGGCCTTGCCGCTGTGCAGCTTGGCGATCTCTTCGTCGCGGTCGGCGCCGAGGGTTTCCATGGCGCTGTACAGGTACAGGCCATGGCCGGCTTCGTCCTGGATCTTGGCCATCAGTTGCAGCTTGCGCTTGAGCGAGGGGGCGCGGGTGACCCAGTTGCCCTCGGGCAGCATGCCGACGATTTCCGAGTGGGCGTGCTGGGAGATCTGGCGGATGAGGGTCTGGCGGTAGGCATCGGGCATCCAGTTCTTGGCTTCGATCTTGATCTCGGCGTCGATCTTTTCCTGGAAGGCGCGCTCTTCGGGCGACATCTCTTCCAGCGACTTGAGGCGCTTGACGCCGGTTTCTACGAGCTGTGCGTACATGGTCGGGCTCCCGGTTGTGGGCTGCTTGGGGCGTGGACCATTTATAAGCGATACAAAACGCAACATCAAATAGTATTTGATGTATCGAATAAGATTTGTGTATCGCTTTCTAGCTGCTCGACGGGGAGTCGGGGTGTGTTCGAGACCGGGCGCCGCCTGCGCGGCGCATCGCGGATGAATCCGCTCCTACATTCGTTGCAGCGTGGCCATGACCGATAGGCCATGAAGGCTGGCAACCATGGCCTCACAGGTGCGGTACATTGCAGCCGCTGTAGGAGCGGATTCATCCGCGATGCGCCGCGCGGGCGGCGCTCGATCTAGAGCGCGCTGCCAGGCATTCGTCTGGCACCCAGCCACCACGCAGACAATAAAAAGCCCAGGACGATGCCTGGGCTTTCGCAGAACGCTGCCTGTCAGCTGGCCAGCCGCTTGTCATACACGTGACAGGCCTTGCCCTCCGAGCGCTTCAGCGTGCCGCACGGCTGCAGATGAATCTGCGTGCTGATGCCGATATAGGTCTTGATCTGCCGTGCCAGCTCTCCCACGACTTGCTTGCGCTGGCCCTCGTCGAGGTACTGGCTGTCACTGCGCAGCTCCACATGTACCTCCACGCTGTCGAGGTTTCCATTGCGATACAGATGAATTTCATAAAGCTCTGAAAGCTGTTTTATTTTTAGCACCAGCTCCTCGATCTGCGTCGGGAACACGTTGACCCCGCGAATGATCAGCATGTCGTCGCTGCGCCCGGTGATCTTGCCGATGCGCCGCATCGGCCGCGCCGTGCCAGGCAACAAGCGGGTGAGGTCGCGGGTGCGGTAGCGCACCATCGGCAGCGCCTCTTTGCTCAGCGAGGTGAACACCAACTCGCCCAGTTGCCCATCCGGCAGCACCTGGCCGCTGACCGGGTCGATGATCTCGGGGTAGAAGTGATCCTCCCAGATGGTCGGGCCATCCTTGGTCTCGATGCACTCCATGGCCACGCCCGGCCCCATGATTTCCGAGAGCCCGTAGATATCGAGCGCGTCGATGCCCAGGCGTTGCTCGATGGCGCGGCGCAGTTCGTCGGTCCAGGGTTCGGCGCCGAAGATACCCAGGCGCAGCTTGAGGTCGCCCGGGGCGATGCCCTGGCGCTCGATTTCGTCGGCCAGGTTGAGCATGTACGACGGCGTGACCATGATGATGTCCGGCTGGAAATCACGGATCAGCTGCACCTGCTTCTCGGTCTGGCCGCCGGACATGGGGATCACCGTGCAGCCCAGGCGCTCGGCGCCATAATGGGCGCCGAGGCCGCCGGTGAACAGGCCGTAGCCGTACGAGACGTGCACCTTGTCGCCCTTGCGCCCACCCGCGGCGCGGATCGAGCGGGCAACCACGTTGGCCCAGGTGTCGATGTCGTTCTGGGTGTAGCCGACTACCGTCGGCTTGCCGGTGGTGCCGCTGGAGGCGTGCAGGCGCACCACCTGGTCCTGGGGCACGGCGAACATGCCGTAGGGGTAGTTGTCGCGCAGGTCGTTCTTGCCGGTGAAGGGGAACTTGGCCAGGTCATCCAGCGACTTCAGGTCGTCGGGGTGGGCGCCGCTGGCGTCGAAGCGCTGGCGGTACAACGGCACGTTGGCGTAGGCGTGGTTCAGGCTCCAGCGCAGGCGCTCCAGCTGGTGCTGGCGCAGTGCGTCGACACTGGCGGTTTCCATCGGGTCAAGCAAGGCGCGTTCGGCATCGTGGTAGAGGTTCATGGTTTCACTCGAGTTGTTCTTGTCGTGGGCCAGGGCCCTGAGTGTCATGGCAGGCAGCATACTGCCCGCATCGTCTTGAGTCTTGCCGGGCGGATCAGAGGCGCTCGATCACCAGGGCGATGCCCTGGCCGACGCCGATGCACATGGTGCACAGGGCGTAGCGGCCTCCCGTCGCTTCCAGCTGGTGCAGGGCGGTGGTGACCAGCCTGGCGCCGCTCATGCCCAGCGGGTGCCCCAAGGCGATGGCGCCGCCGTTGGGGTTGACCCGCGGGTCGTCGTCGGCCAAATCCAGCTCGCGCAGCACGGCCAGGCCTTGGGCGGCGAAGGCTTCGTTGAGCTCGATCACGTCCATGTCGGCGAGCGACAGCCCAGTCAGTGCCAGCACCTTGCGGGTGGCCGGCACCGGGCCGATGCCCATGATGCGCGGCTCCACGCCCGCCGAGGCCAGGCCCAGCACCCGGCCTCGGGCTTTCAACCCATGACGGCGCGCGGCCTCGGGGCTGGCCAGCAGCAGGGCGCAAGCGCCGTCGTTGACCCCGGAGGCGTTGCCGGCCGTGACGCTGCCGTCAGCGCGGAACGGCGTGCCCAGGCGGGCCAGCTGCTCCAGTGTGGTGTCGCCACGCGGGTGCTCATCGTGTTCGATGCATTTGGGCGGGCCTTTGCGCTGGGTAATCTCGACCGGTACGATCTCCCGCGCCAGGCGCCCGCTGGCCTGGGCGGCGGCGGCCTTGAGCTGGCTGCGCAGGGCGAAGGCGTCCTGGTCCTCGCGGGAGATGCCGAACTGCTCGGCGACGTTCTCGGCGGTTTCGGGCATCGAGTCGATGCCGTACTGGGCTTTCATCAGCGGGTTGACGAAGCGCCAGCCGATGGTGGTGTCGAACAGTTCGGCGCTGCGGCCGAAGGCCTGCTCCGATTTGCCCATCACGAACGGCGCCCGGGACATCGACTCGACGCCGCCGGCCAGCATCAGCCCGGCCTCGCCGCAGCGCAGGGCGCGAGCAGCGTTGCCGATGGCGTCCAGGCCCGAGCCACAGAGGCGGTTGATCGTGGTTCCCGGTACGCAGATCGGCAGCCCGGCCAGCAGGCTGGCCATGCGCGCGACGTTGCGGTTGTCCTCGCCGGCCTGGTTGGCGCAGCCGAGGATTACATCGTCGATGGCGCTCCAGTCCAGTTCAGGGTGGCGCGCCATCAGTGCCTTGATCGGCACAGCGGCCAGGTCGTCGGCGCGCACGCTCGACAAGGCGCCGCCATAGCGACCGATGGGGGTGCGCACGGCGTCGATGATCAGCGCGTGGGGCAGGGTGGCTTCAGTCATGAGAAGTCTCCGGTGTCAGCACGCTGCCGCGTACCTTGTAGGATTTGCCGTGGAACAGGGCGATCAGCTCGCCCTGCTGGTTCTCGATGCGCACGTCGTAGTTGCCGGTGCGGCCCTTGCGGCTCTGCTCGCTGGTGGTGGCGGTCAGCTGGTCGCCCAGCCGCGCCGGCGCCACGTAGTCGATGCTGCAACCCAGGGCCACGGCTGCTTCATCGTAGCTGTTGCAGGCAAACGCGAAGGCCGAGTCGGCCAGGGCGAACAGGAATCCGCCGTGACAGGTGCCATGGCCCTGGATCATGTCGGCGCGCACGCTCATGCTCAGGCGGGCGCTGCCGGGGCCGGCCTCGAGCAATTCGATGCCCAGGCCCTGGCTCGCTGCGTCGCGGCTGAACATCGCCTTGGCGCAGGCGCAGGCCAAGGTTTCAGGGGAATGGTCAGCCATGCAGGCGTCCTCCTTGGGCATGAGTGCGGCGCAGCAGCAGGGAAGGGCGGTAGCGTTCCTCCCCGTAGCTGCGCTGCAGGTTTTCCAGCGCGCGCAGGGTGTAGCCGATACCCATGGCATCGGCCCAGGCCAGCGGGCCGCGCGGGTAGTTGACCCCGGCACGCATGGCCAGGTCGATGTCGGCGGGCGAAGCAACGCCTTGCAGCACGGCGTCGGCGGCTTCGTTGGCGAGCATCGCCACGGTGCGCAGCACCACCAGGCCGGGCAGGTCGGCGACGGCGCTGACCTTGAGCCCGGTGCTGCGCAACAGGGCCACAGCCTGATCAAGGGCTTCGGGCGTGCAATCGGCGCTATGGCTGATGGCGATGCGCGTGGCCTGCAGGTAGTCGAGCGCCAAGTCCAGCAGCACCAGGTTGTGCAAGCCATCCTCACGGGCGCGCTGGCTGGCCAGGCGGCCGTCGGACAGGGCCAGGGTCGCGTCGCCGACTCTCAACAGGCCGGTGCCGGCCCGTTCGGTCACGCGGATACCGGCATTGCGCAGGCGCTCGGCCAGCGGTCGCAGGATGCCCAGGTCACCTTCGACGGTACAGCGCTCGATTGCAGTGTCGCTGTGCAATTCGTTCGCCTGTGGGCGTACGGCGCCATCGTTGTAGTCATAGAAGCCCTGGCCGCTTTTGCGGCCCAGCCGCCCAGCCTCCACCAGTGCCTTCTGCACCAGCGAAGGCTGGAAACGGAAGTCCCCGTAGAAGGCCTCGAACACCGAGCAGGTCACGGCGTAATTGACGTCATGGCCGATCAAGTCGGTGAGCTCGAAGGCCCCCATGCGAAAGCCGCCCGCGTCACGCAGGAGTGCGTCGAGGGTGGCGCAGTCGGCCGCGCCTTCCTGCAATAGGCGCAGGCTTTCGGCGTAGAACGGCCTGGCCACGCGATTGACGATGAAGCCTGGCGTCGAGCGAGCATGAACCGGCTCCTTGCCCCAGGCCTGCGCGGTGGCGTGGACCCTGGCAGCCACGTCGGGGGATGTGGCCAACCCGGACACGACCTCCACCAAGGCCATCAAAGGCGCCGGATTGAAGAAGTGCATGCCGAGCACTCGCTGTGGCAAGCGCAAGCCGGCAGCCAGGCTGGTGATCGACAGTGAGGACGTGTTGCTCGCCAGGATGCAGTCGTCGTGACACAGGGCCTCCAGTTGTCGTAGCAGGTCTTGCTTGACGGCCAGGTTCTCGACGATGGCCTCGATCACCAGGCTGGCTTCGGCCAGCGAATCGAGCGTTTCCACCGGCCTCAGGCGGGCAATGATCGCTTCGCGAGCTTGAGCGTCCAGCTTGCCTTTTTCCACCAGGCGGCCGAGCTGGCGATCGATACCCTGTACCGCTTCAGTGGCGGCGCCGGGGCGGTTGTCATAGAGGTGGACGGGATGTCCCGCCTGGGCAGCCACCTGGGCGATGCCTGCACCCATGGCGCCGGCGCCGATCACCGCGACCTGCGCAGTGCAATCGAGTGCGCTCATGGTCAGCACCCCTTGAACACGGGGGTGCGCTTGTTCATGAAGGCGCTGACCCCTTCGCGATAATCTTCGCTGCGCCCGGCCAGGCGCTGCAGGTCGCGCTCCAGCTCCAGTTGCTCGTCGAAACGGTTGTCAAAGCTCTGGTTCAGCGCGCGCTTGACCAGGGCCAGGCCATAAGTGGGCTGGCTGGCCAGTTGGCGGGCCAGCTTGAGCGCCTCGTCGCGCAGCGCAGCGTCGTCCACCACGCGGTGGATAAGCCCCCATTGCTCGGCCTGTTCCGCGCTCAGCCGTTCGCCCAGCATGGCCAGCGCCTTGGCTCGGGCCATGCCGACCAGGCGGGGCAGCAGCCAGGTGCCGCCGGAATCGGGTACCAGGCCGATCTTGCAGAATGCCTGGATGAAGCTCGCCGAGCGCGCCGCCAGTACCAGGTCACAGGCCAGCGGCAGGTTGGCGCCGGCCCCGGCGGCCACGCCGTTGACCGCGCAGACCACAGGCAGCGGCAGGTCGCGCAGGCTGCGCACCAGCGGGTTGTAGAACTGCTCGATGGACTGGCCCAGGTCCGGCATGTCCGCGCCCGGCGCCACATTGCGGTCGGACAGGTCCTGGCCGGCGCAAAAACCTCGGCCTTCGGCGGTCAGCAGCAGCACCCGGGCGTGTTCGCTCAGGCGCACCTGCTTGAGCGCGTCGCGCACCTCCAGGTGCATGGCGGTGTTGAAGCTGTTGAGCTGTTCGGGCCGATTCAATGAAAGAACGGCGACGCCGTCGTCGGCGATGGAAAACAGGATGTGCTGGTAAGGCATGACAGGTGTGCTCCGTCAGTTACAGCCCTTGGAATCGGGCCGGGCGTTTTTCCTGGAAGGCGCGGATGCCCTCGTTGCGGTCGGCGGTGCCGGCCAGCAGGGTGAAGGCGTGGCGCTCGAAGCGCAGGCCGCTGGCGAGGTCCATGTCCTGGGCCTTGAGCAGCGCTTCCTTGGCCAGGCGCACTGCCAGCGGTGCCTTGGCGGCGATGACGTTGGCCACCTGCAGGGCGCGCTCTATGGTCAGTTCAGGCTGGGTGACTTCGCTGACCAGGCCCGCTTGCAAGGCGTGGCGGGCATCGATGGCCTCGCCGGTGAGGACCATCTGCATGGCCAGTGGCTTGCCCACGGCGCGCAACAGGCGCTGGGTGCCACCGGCGCCGGGAAGGATGCCAAGGTTGATTTCTGGCTGGCCGAAGTGGGCGTCGCTGCCGGCGATGACGATATCGGCGCACATCACCAGCTCGCAGCCGCCGCCGAGGGCAAAGCCGTTGACCGCGGCAATCAGGGGTTTGGAGAACGCGCCGATGCGTTGCCAGCAGGCCACCCGCGGATCGTTGAGGATGCCGACCAGGTCGCGCTCGGCCATCTCGTTGATGTCTGCGCCGGCGGCGAAGGCCTTGCGGCTGCCGGTGATGACCACGGCTCGGACCTGCGGATCGCGCTCGGCCGCCTCCAGTTCGGTGGCGAGTTCGGCTAATAACTCGGTGTTCAAGGCGTTGAGGGCTTGTGGGCGTTGCAGGGTGACCAGGCGGACGCCGTCCGCTGGTGCCTGCACAACGAGGTTGCGCGGCATGGTGATACCTCAGGCTGCACGCTCGGCACGGGGGTGGCCGGCTTTTCTTGGTGTTGTATGCGATGGCGCCGGGAAGGGGCAGGCCATGCCTTGGTGGAGGAGTATAGGCCTAATACGATACACAAAATCAACAATGAAAAATAAAAATGGTATCGCTGCGTGTGATTCGATCTGTAGGAGCCAGCCTTGCTGGCGAACCGGCACCAACGCTATAAATCACTGTTTTTCCGTTTGCCAGCAAGGCTGGCTCCTACAGGGGAATGTATCGCCTTCATTGACAATGTGATTTCAATAGATTGATTATTTGAATTATTTTGAATCACTAATTGAGGTGACCAATGCCCTGCTACCGCCTGGATGGCCTGACCCCCGTGATCCACCCCAGCGCCTACGTGCACCCGAGCGCAGTGCTGATCGGCGACGTGATCATCGGTCCGGACTGCTATGTCGGCCCCCTTGCATCGCTACGCGGTGACTTCGGGCGCATCGTCCTGGAGCAGGGCGCCAACCTGCAGGACACCTGCGTGATGCACGGTTTCCCTGGCGGCAACACCGTGGTCGAGCGCAACGGTCACATCGGCCACGGCGCCGTGCTGCATGGCTGCCGGGTAGGCGAGGACACCCTGGTCGGCATGAACGCGGTGGTCATGGACGGTGCGCACATCGCCCCGCGCTGCATTGTCGCCGCCACCGCCTTCGTCAAGGCCGGCTTCCAATGCCCGGAGCAAAGCCTGGTGGTCGGTGCGCCAGCCGAGGTAAAGCGTGCGCTCAGCGCCCAGGAACTGGCCTGGAAGCAACGTGGTACCACCGAGTACCACACCCTGACCCGGCGTTGCATGACCGCGCTGGTGGAGTGCCCGCCCTTGACGCAGGTGGAGGGTCAACGCCCGCGCATGGGCGACTCGGGCTTCAGGCCCAAGGCCGAGGGCGGTGCATGAGCCTTGCGCGGTCGCGGCAGGCAGGTATAGTCGAGGCTTTAGCCGCGCCTCGTCCCCCCATGAGCAGCCTTGCCCCCCTGAATCACCTGATCACCCGTTTCCAGGAGCAGACGCCGATCCGCGCCAGCTCGCTGATCATCACCCTCTACGGTGATGCCATCGAACCCCACGGCGGCACGGTCTGGCTGGGTAGCCTGATCAACCTGCTGGAGCCGATGGGCATCAACGAGCGGCTGATCCGCACCTCGATCTTCCGCCTCACCAAGGAGGGCTGGCTGACTGCCGAGAAAGTTGGCCGGCGCAGCTACTACAGCCTTACCGGTACCGGGCGGCGACGCTTCGAGAAAGCCTTCAAGCGGGTCTACAGCGCCAACTTGCCGGCCTGGAATGGCGCCTGGACCTTGGTGTTGCTGTCGCAGCTTGACGCCGCCAAGCGCAAGGCCGTGCGTGAAGAACTGGAATGGCAGGGTTTCGGCGCCATGGGCGCAAACCTGCTGGGTTGCCCGCGTACCGACCGTGCCGACCTCGCCGCCACCCTGCGTGAGCTGGAGGTCGAGGACGACTGCATCGTCTTCGAGACCCAGGCCCAGGAAGTACTCGCCTCAAAGGCCTTGCGTGCGCAGGTGCGGGAAAGCTGGAGCACTGAGGAACTGGGCCAGCACTACAGCGAGTTCATTCGCCTGTTCCGCCCGTTGTGGCAGGCCCTGAAGGACATGGACACGCTCAGCCCACAAGATTGCTTCCTGGCCCGCACGCTGCTGATTCATGAGTACCGCCGCCTGTTGCTGCGTGACCCGCAGTTGCCGGATGAGCTGTTGCCAGGGGATTGGGAAGGGCGTGCGGCGAGGCAACTGTGCCGCAACCTGTATCGATTGGTGCAGGGCATGGCGGAGGAATACCTGGCCAGTGCGCTGGAAACGGCGGATGGGCCGTTGCCCGATGCGAGCGAGAGTTTCTTCAAGCGATTTGGCGGGTTGGGTTGAAGGTCCAAGGGTAATAGAGAACAGGCTAGGCCGCAGGGCGGGATCGAACCAAGGCGAACCTTGCCTGTTCTCGGTTTTTCAATTGATGAAAACAACACTCCGCAGATAGATGGGTGCTCCCGCTTCTTTGATAAATTACTGACGCGTATACCTCATGCCACGTTCAGCGATGGCCTGGTTGAGCGTCGACTCAAGAAGATCCAGGTGTGCGACCGCCATCGAATACTGGCCATTGTATGTTGTGCGGGTAAGTAAGTACGGAAGTCCATACTTTTCTGTCGGAATGGCCCTTTCCCTGCCAACATGGTCACCCTCGCTCACTATCATCCAATCGTCATTTGCAGCACTGTAGTTGACGGCACGTGAGGTGTTGGCGAATGCATCCTCAAACATTTCATTAAAACTCTCCAGTATAGATCTTGCTTGCGATATGCGTTGGCTTAACTCGGCAAGGAAGTCATCTTTTTTGGTGTTCATTGCTTTTTTTATATCCACGCCATTATTGAATAGCCCCTGAAATGGGAAGGACGGCGTGCTGTCGCTGTACCCGGACTCGGCGGCTAGATATCCTATCCCTGTATTTAGGGAAAAGTTCGTTAACATCCCTGCCACATTTTTTTTATCAATCAGCTCCATTATCTTTCCACCGACTTTCTCACTCGTAGAGAGCAATTGGTCATTGATTTTTTTCGCCATGTCAGTATCAGGGAGCGGAGGTGGCGCCCCAACAGAAGACTTTACAGCTATACTTGCGGCGGTTCCTAAAGCAGTCGCACCTATACCCCCCAGTATTGACGCTGACGAAATGCTTATCAGGCCGGAGTATGTCGAGGCAATTAAAGTTGTAAGTATATTCAAGCCGCCTCGTGTAGCAATATGTTGGCGCTTTGAGTCAACAAAACTCAATGCCTCCTCCCGGGTGCTTGAAAAAATATCTTGCGCCCCCTCCACGGCATTGAAATAAGTCATCATGCTCTCTCTGTCTGCCCCTTGGATGAAAAAGCCCTTGAGTTTGTCGAGGGCGTGAAGCGCGTGTATTTTCATATCACTTCCGCTGCTGACCGCTGACAGATCCTCCACGCCTTCGGCCCTTCTAAGGTTAGTCCCTGTCAATCCAAGCATGTCCTTATAGGTAATCGGATTGTTGTGTGTCATCCGGTACAAGTTCAGCCCATCCACCGTTCCCACCGGGTCGGCACTCAACCAACGCCCCAGCCACGGCTGGTAATAGCGATAACCGTAGTAATACAGCCCCGTCGCATCCCGTTCCTTGCCGGAATAACGTACGGTCTTGTACGCCGCCTCCACGGTGTTGTGCGGCAGCCACATCGCCGTTTCGCCGTAGGGGTAGTACTCTTCCTGGCTGATGATCTCGGCGTCTTTATCCAGTTCCAGTCCGATACTGCCAATCAGGTCGGTATAGCTGTAGCGAATCGAGTCGTTGGCCATGCCCGGGGGCAGGCCGGTTTCCCAATGCAGCACCCGCACCTGGGCACTGCCGGCGGCGCCGACGATGATTTCGTGCCGCGACGATTCCACGGTCGTGTCGTTGTATTGAGTGCGCAGCTCCAGTCCCGGCAGGTAGAGCGCGTGGCTGAGGCGCAGGGTCCCGGCGGTCAGGTCCGAGCGGCGTTTGACGAGCCGCTGGCTGCGGGCGTCGTAGCGGTAGGTCTCTTCATCGGCCGCCAGGCTGTCACGGGCCACTAGCACGGCCCGCGCCAGTTCGCCCCGGGCGGTCCAGTCCAGCTGTTGGGCCGCCTGCAACTGGCGTTGATTACCCGCAGCGTCGAAGTACCCATCGACCTGCGAGGGATCTTCCGTCACGTCCTTGGACACGGCTCGGTTGCTGCGATCGGAGACCGTCAGTTCGATCTTGTAGCTGTTGAAGCCGGCGCCGGGGTTATGGTTGAAGCCGGTCAGGTTGCCGCCACGGTCGTAGTGGTAGTGGCGCACATAGTTGACGAGGGTGCCGTCGGCGGAGGGAAGCGGGAGGGTGGTCGAGCGTTGTTTCGTTGGGCGGTTGGCGATGTCGAGCAGTTCTCGGCCGGTGGCGCTGGCCAGTTGGTACAGGGTGTCGTAGGTGTAGTGGTGCTCGGGGTCGACCTTCTGGTTGCGGTAGAAGCGTGTCGCTTCCGCGTCATTGTGCAGGTCGAGCACATTGCCCACCGGGTCATAGGCATAGCGCAGGTCTTGCAGCCGTTTCGCATCGGCTGGCCGTACCGCGAGGATGTGGACGAGGCGCTGGGTGCGGGGTTCGTAGGTGAAGGTGGTGACCACACCGTTGCCGTGTTCTTCGCGCAGTTTCTGGCCGGCGGCCGAGTAGGCGACGGACACGAGAATGGCTTGCTCGGAGCCCCCGTTGACGGTGAGCCAACTGCTGGCCAGTTGCCCGGCGATATCATGGGCCAGGCGCTGCTGGTGCCCGCGTGCGTCGGTCTGTTCGAGCAACGTGCCGGTGGCGTCGGCGCGAGCGAGGGTGGTGTAGGTTTCTGGCGCCAGCAGCCGCTCCCATGCCGCTTCGTCCGCGCCTTGCCAGTCGGCTTCGTCGTTGGCCTTCAGCAGTCGGCGGGTCGAGGACAGCGGCAGACCGGTGAGTGCGACGCTGTCGGTCCCGAGACGGCCGGCAGCGTCGTAATGACGGACAGGTAGACCGGCCAGGTTATGGTCTTTGCTAGCCTGGTCGGTGCCGGCCCAGACAAAGCGCTCGGCGATACGGGGCGTTGCTCCGGCGAAGCTCTCGGTGACACTTAATGGCCGCCCTGCGAGTGGCGCCGATTCATAGTGGTGATAGCGGAAGACATCATTGGCGCTGAGGTGCATCAGCGGGCGCCCGGCGCTGTCGTTCAGGGCGATGCTGCGGCCAGCGTCGACACTGTCGGTGCGCAGCGTTTCACCGGTCATGGACAGCTGATAGGTGAAGTTGGGGGCGGGTAGGCGTGGGTCGGTGCTTTCCACGGGATGGCCAAACGCATCGAACCGGTGGCGGGTGATGCGTTCGTCGATGTCCGCGGGTGTATCCGGATGGCGGTGGTAGACGATCTGGCGCACGGCCAGGCCGCGATTGTCGCGGACCGCCACCGTCGGTGTTCTGTGGTGCAGCGAGTGATCTGAGGTTTTCATCCTGTTCTCCTTGACCATGCCGCAGAAATGTCGGCATGCAATTACAGGTTAGCCGAGGTCGAAAAATCACCCTGTAGGGGCCGGCTTGCCGGCGATCATTTCAGACCACGAAGAACCCATGTGTCCCATCACGCCCCAACTGCGCCACCAACCCGAACTCCCAATCCAGATACCCCTGCATGGCCTCACGTGGATTGTCCGTCCCTTCATAGGGCCGTCGATAACGATCGATACGCGGCGCCCCAAGGTGCTGTTCACCTTGCGCGGTCGGCAACCCGGCTGCGTTCCATGCGCTGTTGCCGCCTTCGAGCACGAACACCGGCTTGCCGCTCAAGGCCGCCACTTCCGGTGCGGCATAGCGCGCCAGTTGGCTCGAGCCGCAGGTAACGACATATCGCTGCACCCCGGGCAACGACGCCGGCACCTGCTGCAACTGGCTGCGCAATGCCCACACAGCCCCGGGTATATGCTGCCTGACATGATTGGCGCTGGTAGTGAAGTCCAGCACCTGCGTACCCGGCTCTTCGAGCCACTCGACGAGCGTGGCAGGGCTGATGGCTTCGGCCTGAGGAGGCACGGGGACGGGGGCAACCCAGGCGCCGGTCTCCTTGAAGTCCGACGCGGACAGCCCATCGAGCACCGCCACTTCCCAGCCCATCTGCGCCAGCCATGACGCGCTCATGTTGGCGCGCGTGCCATCGTCGTCCACCAGCACCAGGCGCGCACCGCGCACGCTGGCGACATGGTCGGTCTCCTGGACCAACTGGCCACCGGGTGTGGAGCGGGCACCGGGCAGATGGCCCAGGGCAAACTCCTCGGGCGTGCGCACATCGAACAGATACGTGGTGCGCAACGTCTCGGCTTGCCATCGGTGCAAACCCTCCAGGTCGATGCGCGCCACGCCTGCGCGGTCGGCCACCTGCCGGGCGCGTTGTGCGGCAGCGACACGGGTGGCGTTGGACACGGCGCCGAAGCGCCGTGTTTGCCCATGCTCCAGCGCCTGCCCGGCGAGGGTCCAGCCGATGGTGCCATTACGCAGGGCGGACACCGGATTGGGAATACCAGCATTGACCAGCGATTGGGTGCCGATAATGCTGCGGGTGCGCCCGGCGCAGTTGACGATCACCCGGGTAGCCGGATTGGGCGCCAGTTCCGCCACCCGCAGCACCAGTTCGGCACCCGGTACGCTGATGCCGCCAGGGATGCTCATGGTCTGGTACTCATCGAAGCGGCGGGCATCCAACACCACCACATCGGCGTTGGCGTCGAGCAGCGTTTTGACCTCTTCAGCCGCCAGCGACGGCGTGTGCCGCTCTGCCTCCACCAGTTCGCCGAAGGCCTTGCTCGGTACATTCACATCCTTGAACAGCTCGCCACCGGCATCCCGCCAACCCGCCAGGCCACCTTCGAGCAGCGCCACATCGGTGTAGCCGAGGGCCTGCAGCCGCTGCGCGGCGACCGGTGCCAGCCCTTCGCCGTCGTCGTAGACGGTAATGGGCGTGTCACGCCGTGGCACCCGGGCGAAGATCTCCAGTTCCAGCCGCGACAGCGGCACATTGGCGGCGAACAGCGGGTGGGCCTGGGCGAAAGGGTCCTCCTCGCGGACATCGAGCAGGGCCAGTTCCTGGCGGTCGAGGAGGGCGCTGCGAATAACGTGATAGGAACGATGGTTGACTTGGCTCATGCGCGGTTCTCTTTCGACAGGTCCCAGAGGTTGGGCAGGTGGCTGTTGCTGTAGCCGGAGATGAACGGTTTCTCTGCGCCTTCGGCGCTGTACACCGCACGCCGCACCGCGCCGATATTGGCGCCGTAGACATGGATGCTGATGGAGGTGCGGTCGCTGTAGGCGTTGCGTACCTGATGCAGGTCGCCGATGCGCGGCGACACCGCGATCACTTGGCCGGGCTCAAGCCTTTCAGCGGCGCCGTCGGCACGCAGGGCGCCAGGTGACAGGGTATAGCCCTGGCTGGTCTCGGCACCGCGCAACATGCCGATCAGCCCCCAGGTGCGGTGGTCATGCACGGGCGTTTCCTGGCCCGGCCCCCAGACAAAACTGACGATGGAGAACTGCTGGCGGGAATCGGCGTGCAGCAGGTACTGCTGGTAGCGTTCAGGGCTGGGCCGAGCGTATTCGTCCGGCAGCCAATCATCGACATTCACCAGTGCGCGCAGCAGTCCGGCGCCTTGCTCAAGCAGGCGTGGTTCGTCCGGGTGCTGGGCCAGCAACTCGGCCAGTTCGCCGATGAAATCGCGTAGCCGTCCTAGGTTGGGCGTTTGAGACATGACTTCCCTCGATGTCCATGTGAGAGGGGCAGCGCCGGGCGCTACCGTGGCGTGGGAAAAGGTATTATTCTTGTTGCGTATTTTTCCAGATATTTATTATGCGAATTAAGAATGAAGATAGATGATATCGATGCATTCGTGGCCGTCATCCGCAGCCAGTCCATCAGCCAGGCGGCCGAATCGCTGCGCTTGACCCAGCCCGCCATCACTCGCCGGGTGCAGAACTTCGAGGAGGCCCTCGGGGTCAGCCTGCTGGACCGCAACACCAAACCCCTCAAGCCGACCCCCATGGGCATGCGCGTGTATGAGCAGTGCCGGGCGGTGCTGCGCGAGATGGATGCGTTGCGCGAGTTGGTGCTCAGCGATTCTTCGCCCAGCGGCGCGCTGCGCCTGGGCGTACCGCAGACCGTCGGTGATGTGGTGCTGCTCGATGCCCTGAGCCAGCTCAAGGCGTTGTACCCGGAGCTGCAGACCCAAGTGTCCACCGGATGGGGCAGCCACTTGCTGGGCAAGATGGAGAACGGCGAGCTGGACGCCGTGGCCGCACTGTTCCCGGCTGGCAAGGTGTTTCCCGAAGGTATTGTCGGGCGCTCGCTGGCACGCATGGACCTGGTGGTGGTGGCCGCCCGAGGCGAGGTGGGCAAGCGCAGTTGCAAGCTCGCCGATTGCTACCAGCGTGGCTGGGTGCTCAACCCGGACGGTTGCGGTTTTCGTGCAGGCCTGCAGCGGGCGCTGAACGATGAAGGGTTGTCTTTGCGGATCAACCTGGAAACCTTCGGTACCGAGTTGCAGTTGGGGTTGATTGCCAATGGCCTGGGTTATGGCCTGGTGCCACGGCCGTTGCTGGAGAACAGTCGGCATCGGGAGCGCCTGGAAGTCGTGCCAGTGAGTGATTTCAAGCCGGTGATCGACCTGTGGCTGATTCATCCGCGTTTTCTCGGCAACCTGCAGGCGCCGGTGGCGATGTTTGGCGAGACGGTGGCGCAGCGGGTGGCGAACCAGGGGTGAGCGGGGAGGCGTACGCCTCCAGGACGTTTTTGCCTGGGAGGCCGAGCGCCGCTCGTGCGGCGCATCGCGGATAAATCCGCTCCTACAGGGCAATAGCACCAATCATGTAGGAGCGGATTCATCCGCGATGCAGGCGCAAGATACGTCTCGCCTAACGCCTGAAAAAATTAAAAATCATGCATATAGAAAATACATTCAAATTAACAATTCGCATATTAGGTTAGAAGCAGATCGAATTTCACGACGGTTTTTAAGATCGATAGCATGTGGATCTACCCAGGCAGCAGCCCTGATCCACGCTCCCGCCTGCGGCCCGAAGACAATGAAAAGGCCCCATGCGAGGAGAAGGAATGTCCCGGCAAAGCCACCCCCCGATGCTGTTACTGCCGCGCTGGCAGGATTGGCAGAACCTGGGCCTGCGCCTGCTCAGCCCTTTGCTGTTGCTTGTGCTGTGGGAACTGGCGGCACGGTTCGGCCTGCTGCCGGCCCGTATCATCGCCGCCCCCAGCACCATCGGCGGCACGCTCTGGCAGATGGTCACCAGCGGCGAGTTGGCCGGGCACCTTTGGGTGTCGCTCAAACGCGCATTGAGCGGCCTGGCCATCGGTGTTTCGGCCGGCACGCTGCTGGCCTTGTTGGCGGGGTTGTCGCGCCGCGGTGAGCTCGCCATCGACTCGCCCGTGCAGATGCTGCGCACCTTGCCGTTCCTGGCGATCGTGCCGTTGTTCATCCTCTGGTTCGGGGTGGGCGAGACACCGAAAATCGCCCTGATCGCCCTGGGCACCACCTTTCCTGTCTACCTCACTTTGTTTTCCGGCATCCGCGGCGTCGACCCCAAGCTGGTGGAGGCCGGGCGCCTGTTCGGCCTGGGCCGGCTGGGGTTGGTCTGGCATGTGATCCTGCCCGGCGCGCTGCCTTCGTTCTTCGTCGGCCTGCGCTACGCCTTCGGCATCAGCTGGCTGGGGCTGGTGGTGGTCGAGCAGATCAACGCCAGCGCGGGGCTCGGTTACCTGGTCAACGACGCCCGGGACTTCATGCGCACGGATGTGATCGTCATCTGCCTGCTGGTGTACAGCGTGCTGGGCCTGACCATCGACGCCCTGGTACGCCTGCTCGAACGCCTGGCGCTGGCCTGGCGCCCCACCTTCATAAGGAACTGACCATGGATATCGCATTGCAACGCCTGCGCCCACCGGTGCGGGTGCGCGGGCTCACGCGCCGTTTTGCCGGGCAGGCGGTGCTCGATGGCCTCGACCTGGACCTGGCGGCCGGAGAATTCGTCGCCTTGCTCGGGCGCAGCGGCTCGGGCAAGACCACCTTGTTGCGCGCGCTGGCCGGGCTGGACACGGTAGATGCCGGTGCGCTGGAGGTGCCCGAGGCGCGTGCCGCGGTGTTTCAGGAGCCGCGCCTGATGCCCTGGAAGCGCGCCTGGCGCAATGTGGCCTTGGGCCTGCGGGGCGGTGACCCGCAAGCTCGCGCGTTGGCCGCGCTACGGGAGGTAGGCCTGGCCCATCGCACCGCAGCGTGGCCAGGCACCTTGTCCGGCGGCGAAGCCCAGCGTGTCGCCTTGGCCCGGGCGCTGGTGCGCGAGCCACAGTTGCTGTTGCTCGACGAGCCGTTCGCCGCGCTCGACGCGCTGACCCGCATCCGCATGCACCAGCTGATCATCGAGCTGTGGCGCACTCATCAACCCTCGGTGCTGCTGGTCACCCATGACGTTGACGAGGCACTGCTGCTGGCCGACCGGGTGGTGGTACTGGAGGCCGGGCGCATTGCCGAGCAGATTCCGGTGCGCTTGCCGCGCCATCGCGAAGTGGCCAGCCGTGGTTTCCAGGACCTGCGCCAGCATCTGCTCGCACTGCTGGGTGTCCAGCCACCGGCGGCTTCCCATGCCCACACCCTTGCACGGACAGCGCAACGATGAGCCTGAATACCTTCCATGCCAGCCGTACACTGGATCTCGACTCGCCGGCCTTCGCCGACGTGCTGGCGCGACTGAGCGACGAGCTCGCCGCCAGCGCCGGCGAACACGATCGCCAGGGCAGCTTCCCCCACGGCAACTTCCAGCGGCTGCACGCGCATGGGTTGCTGGCCTTGACCGTGCCTCGGCGCCTGGGTGGCCGCGAAGCCAGCCTGGCCCAGGCACGGCGGGTGATCGCTGCCGTGGCCCGGGGTGAACCGTCCACGGCACTGGTGCTGGTGATGCAGTACCTCCAACACACGCGGCTCCAGCAAAACCTGGCCTGGCCGGAACACCTGCGCCTGCGCCTGGCCCGCGAGGCGGTGGAGCAGGGCGCGCTGGTCAACGCCCTGCGCGTCGAGCCCGAGCTGGGCACGCCGGCCCGTGGCGGCCTGCCAGCCACCATCGCCCGGCGCGTGCCGGAGGGGTGGCGCATCAGCGGGCGCAAGATCTATTCCACCGGCATTCCCGGCCTGACGTGGTTGTCGGTGTGGGCGCGCAGTGACGAAGCCGAGCCACGCGTCGGCACCTGGCTGGTACACCGCGACACGCCCGGCATCCGCATCGAGGAAACCTGGGACCACCTGGGGATGCGCGCCACCTGCAGCCATGACGTGATCTTCGAGGATGTACTGGTGCCTGAAGATCACGCGGTGGACATCCTTCCAGCCCATCAACCCCGCCCATCGGAGCTGGACCACAACGGCGTGCTGTGGCTGGCCGTGCTGCTGTCGAGCCTCTATGACGGCGTAGCCCGCGCCGCCCGCGACTGGCTGGTGGGCTGGCTGGCCGGGCGCACACCGGCCAACCTCGGCGCGCCACTGTCGAGCCTGCCGCGCTTCCAGGAACTGGTAGGGCGGATCGATGCCTTGCTGTTGTCCAACCGCGTGCTGCTCGATGCCGCCGCCGAAGGGCGCATCGCCGCCAGCGAGGCGACCCAGGTCAAGTACCTGGTCACCACCCAGGCTATCAGTGCCGTGGAGCTGGGCCTGGAAGCCATCGGCAACCCGGCGCTGGCCCGTGGCAACCCGCTGGAGCGGCATTACCGCGATGTGCTGTGCAGCCGTATCCACACGCCACAGAACGACGCGGTGCTCGGCGCGGCGGGGCGGGCGGCATTTGCGTTGCCCAGCCGAGGAGGGCAGGCATGATCGCCAGTCAGCTCGACAGCCGTTTCAACGCCTTGTTGCGTGATCATTTGCCGGGCGCGGAGGTGCTGCCGCTGGCCCGGGGCGTGCCATTGGATTTACCCCAGGAGGCAAGCGTCCTGCTGGCCGCGCCACATGCTGGCCTGCGTGACGCCAGCAGGCCGCCTCCCGGCTGGCCGTTCGGCCTTGGCTTCGTGCAACTGGTCAGCTCTGGGGTGGACGCTTTCCCGCGTTGGCTGCTCGATAGCCTGCCGGTGGCGAGTGCGCGGGGCGTGACGGCCGACAGCCTCGCCGAGTTCGCCCTGGCCGCGATGTTTGCTGCCGCCAAGCAGCTGCCTAGCGTGTGGATCGACACCCCGTCGCAGTGGCAGCCGCGTCCGCTGGCCTCGCTGGCGGGGAGCACCTTGGGGCTGTACGGCTTCGGCAGCATCGGGCAAGCCCTGGCGCGCAAGGCCCTGGCGCTGGATATCGAGGTCGTCGCGCTGCGACGCTCGGCCCAGCCTTTTGAAGTGCCGGGCGTGCAGCGAGCAACTGACGTGCAGGCATTGTTGGCTTGCGCCGACCACCTGGTGCTGGCTGCGCCTGCCAGCAAAGCAACGCACCATGTGATCAATACGCGAACGCTGGCCCATGCCAAGCCCGGTCTGCACCTGATCAACCTCGCCCGAGGCAGTCTCATCGACCAGCAGGCGCTGCTGCAAGCCCTCGACAACGGCCAGTTGGCCCTAGCCAGCCTCGACGTAACCGACCCCGAGCCGCTGCCGGCGGGCCACCCGTTCTACAGCCACCCCAAAATACGGCTGAGCCCGCACACCTCGGCCAACACCTCGCGGGTGTACCACAACCTCGCCGCGCTGCTGGCCCGCAATGTCGAGCACTTCCAGCACGGACGACGCCTGGAAAACCAGTTGCCCACCCAAGGAGAGACGCCATGACTGGCTTGCCGCCGACCGCTTATTCGCTGCCCCGCGACGGCCACACCGTATTCCGTTGGCAAGTACCACCGCAGCAGCCGACCGTCGAGGCCGAGCGCCTGCTGCGCAAGCAACGCCTGGCGGGGTCGTTCCGACTGTTCGCCCGGCATGGTTTCGACATGGGCGGCGCCGGGCACATCACCGTGCGCGACCCGCAGTACCCGGACCACTTCTGGGTCAACCCGGTGGGCGTGTACTTCGGCCACATCCGTGTCAGCGACCTGCTGCTGGTCAATCCGCAGGGTGAGATCGTCGAAGGGCAGGGCGCGCTCAACCTGGCCGCCTTCGCCATTCATGCCGCCTTGCACGAGGCACGCCCGGACGTGGTCGCCGCCGCCCATGCGCACTCGCTGTACGGCAAGGCCTGGTCAAGCCTGGGCCGCCTGCTCGACCCGTTGACCCAGGACGCCTGCGCCTTCCATGGCAAGCACGCGCTGTTCGACAACTTTACCGGGGTAGTGCTGGAGGCCAGCGAAGGCGCGCGTATCGCCGCCACCCTGGGGCCGGACAAGGTGGCGCTGATCCTGCAGAACCACGGGCTGCTGACCGTGGGGCGCACGGTGGAAGCGGCGGTATGGCGTTTCATCGCCCTGGACAATGCCGCCCACGCCCAGTTGCTCGCGGAGGCGGCCGGCACGCCACGGCCGATCCCCGCCGCGGTGGCCGAACACACCGCACGCCAGGTGGGTACCGAGTTTGGTGGCTGGTTCAGCTTCCAGCCGTACTGGGACCGCCTGCTGCGCGACGAACCCGACTTTCTCGACTGAGGAGCCACCATGCATCGCCGACGTTTTCTGCACTACAGCGCCCTGGCCGGGCTCGCCTGCTGCATGCCGGGCGCCTTCGCCCGCAACTGGCAGGGCCTGACCCTGGCCGTGGCCACCTACAAGGGTGCCGCGCCGACCTTCTTCGAGGATGCGGGCATCCAGCGCCCGCCCTATGCGGTAAAGTATGCCGAGTTCAACGGCGGCAACCTGGGTTTCGAGGCGCTGATCAGCGGCACCCTGGACCTGGCGCCGATGAGCGAGATCCCGCCGATCTTCGGCATCCGCAACCAGGCACCGGTCAAGCTGATCGCCGTGCTGACGGGCGATGTCAACAACCAGGCCTTCGTCGTGCCCAAGGGTTCGACGATGCAGTCGCTGGCGGAGTTGCCCGGCAAACGGGTGGGGTATATCCGCTCCACGTCATCCCATTACATGCTGCTGCGGGCATTGAAGGAGCATGGCCTGACCCTGGACGATATCCAGCCCCTGGCGCTGACGCCGCAGGACGGTTTCGCCGCGTTCCAGAACGGCAACCTGGATGTCTGGGTGACGTTCGGCTACTTCATCCAGCTGGCCGAACTGCGCAGCGGCGCGCGGGTGCTGCGCACCGGGCAGGGCTACCTGTCGGGCAACTACGTGATCGCCGCCAACCAGCATGCAATCGAGGACCCGGGCAAGCGCGCGGCCATCGAGGACTACGTGCAGCGCGAGTACCGCAGCTGGCAGTGGGTGCAGCACCACCCCGAGGCCTGGGCGGCGCGCTGCGAGAAGATCCTGGGCATCCCGCGCGAGGTATTCATCGCCCAGTACAGGGCCCAGAGCGGCCCGAGGGTGTTGCAGGCGGTCGATGATGCCGCGGTGCGCTCACAGCAGGAGGTGGCCGATACCTTCTTCGCGGCAGGCGTGTTGCCCCAGCGGCTTGACGTGGCGCCGCTGTGGGACCGCAGTTTCCGCTGGGGATAGCCGTCGCTGTACCTGTAGGAGCCGGCTTTGCCGGCGATCACCGGCAAGCCGGTGCCAGGCGCTACGGTATCTCCTTCGCGCACAAACCCGGCATTTCAAGGATGCGCCTATGCGTCGCGCCCCCCATTTCGCCTCTCTCGCACTGTTATGCGCCTGCTGCTGCGCCCATGCCGAGGTTCCCCCGGCCATCCGCGGCCTGCACGAACGCCTGCTGGTGCTCGACAGCCACCTCGACACCCCGATGCACCTGGCACGCCCCGGCTGGGACATCAGCCAGCGCCACACCTACGCCGAGGATCTCTCCCAGGTCGACCTCCCACGCATGATCGAAGGCGGCCTGGACGGCGGTTTCTTCGCGATCTTCACCCCCCAGGGCCCGCGCACGCCCGAGGGGCGCACCCAGGCCAGCGAGCATGGCCTGGCGGTGATCACTCGCATCCGTGACATGGTCGCGACGCGGCCTGACGAGTTCGCCCTGGCCACCCGCGCCGAGGACGTCCTGGATATCGTCGCCAGCGGACGCCGGGTGGTGCTGATCAGCATGGAAAACGCCGAGCCATTGGCCGCCGACCCCGGACGCCTGGCCACCTATCACCGCCTGGGTTTGCGCATGCTCGGGCTGGTGCATGCGCAGAACAACGACTTCGCCGACTCGGCCACCGCGCTGCCGCAATGGCACGGACTGAGCCCGGCCGGCCGCGAGCTGGTGCAGGCGGCGAACCGCCTGGGGATTCTCATCGATGTGTCCCATGCCTCCGACGCGGTGTTCGACCAGGTGCTGGCGCTGTCCCGGGCGCCAGTGATTGCCTCCCACTCCGGCGCCCGGGCCATCGGCCCGCACCCGCGCAATCTCGATGACGAGCGCCTGCGCCAATTGGCCGCCAAAGGCGGCGTGGTGCAGGTCAACAGCTTCGCCAGTGATCTTGTTCCCCGACCACCGAACCCGGAGCGGGACAAGGCACTGGCGCCGCTGTATCGGGAGTTTCGCCAGGCCGCCAGCCTACCGCCCGAGCAGGTGGCCGACCTGGCCCGGCGGATTCACGACGCCGAAGCGCTGCATCCGCTGCCCAGCACCAGCCTGGACGACTTCATGCGCCACCTGCTGCACATCCTGGAGGTGGTCGGCCCGCACCATGTCGGTATCGGTGCGGACTGGGATGGCGGTGGCGGCGTGGAAGGCTTGCGCGATGTCAGCCAGTTGCCGGAAATCAGTGCGCGCCTGTTGGCGGCTGGCTACAGCGAGGAGGACCTTGCCGCCATCTGGGGTGGCAACCTGCTGCGGGTGATGGCGCAAGCGGCACGATCCCTGTAGGAGCGGCTTCAGCCGCGATGCGGCCATCGCGGTGCCTGGCACCCGCTTTGCGGGTGATCGCGGCTGAAGCCGCTCCTGCCGAGGTGGAGGTGTTACTAAATAATTATGCACGTTATGCAGATTGCAAAGATAAAAACATTACACATTTTAATATTTGCATATGCTCAAAATGTATTTCTCTTATCCCATCCCACTCTTTTAGGATGGCTCCACATAGAGCGTTTTCACTGCTTGTGGCCACGGGTCATAACTGAACGCAATAAACGTGGACCAAGGAGAGTGCCCGCGATGCCATTGACCAGACGACAGCTCATTGCCCGTATCGGCGTTGTCGGTGGCATCCAGGCTGCCACCGCAGCCATGGGGCTGTTCGGTGCAATGAGCCCGGCACGAGGCAGCCAGGAAACCTACGCAGCCCTGAAACCGGCCAATGTGGGGCAGGGTGCCACGGTGACCGTGGTGGGTGCTGGGATCGGCGGCCTTGTGGCCGCCTACGAGCTGCGCAAGGCAGGTTTCACGGTCGTTTTGCTGGAAGCGCGTGAGCGAGTCGGCGGGCGCAACTGGACGGTACGCCGGGGTGATCGCGTCGAATTCACTGACGGCAGCGTGCAGGTCGCCGATTTCGACGAGGGCCTCTACCTCAACGCAGGCCCTGGCCGCCTGCCGAGCCACCATCAACTGGTGCTCGGTTACTGCCGCGAGCTGGGTGTGGAACTGGAGGTGCTGGTCAACACCAGCCGCAACGCGCTGGTTCGCCCCGACCTGGACCAGCCCCCGATGCAGATCCGCCAGGCCGTGAACGACAGCCGTGGCCACCTGGCCGAACTGCTGGCCAAGGCCGTCAACCGTCAGGCCCTGGACCAGGAACTGAGCCTGGACGACCAGCGCAACCTGCTGGGTTTCCTGCGCACCTGGGGCGATCTTTCGGAAAAGCTCGAGTATCTCGGTTCGGCCCGCTCCGGCTACAAGGTCTGGCCGGGTGCCGGCGACCAGTTGGCCCAGCGCAACGACCCGCTACCTTTGCGCACCTTGCTCAACCCGGCACTGGGCACGGCACTGATGATCGATGAGTATCCGGAGTTTTCGCCGACCATGTTCCAGCCCGTGGGCGGCATGGACCGCATTCCCCAAGCATTCCAGCGTCATCTGCAAGGCGCGCTGCAGCTGGGTGCCGAGGTACGTTCGATCCGCAACTTCGAAGACCGCGTCGAGATCGGCTACCAGCAGCACGGCCAGCAACGACGCATCAGCAGCGACCATGCAGTGATCGCGCTGCCGCTGCCGCTGCTGGCTAAGATCGACAACAACTTTACCGCTCCCGCGCGCCAGGCCATCGCCGCTGTGCAGTTCGGCTTCGCCAACAAGGTGGCCTGGCAGTCGCGGCGCTTCTGGGAGACCGACTACCAGATCTACGGCGGCCTGTCGTTCATCAACCAGGCGTCGTCCGGGCTGTGGTACCCCAGCGGTGGCTTCAACCAGCCCGAAGGCATCCTGGTGGCCGCCTACAACAATGGTGAGGTCGCCCGGCAGTTCGGCGACAAGACCGTCGCCGAGCAGATCGCCTTGTCGCGCCAGGCGGTGGAATTGTTGCATCCCGGTCATGGCCTGGACTTGCGCAAGCCGCTGGTGGTCGATTGGGGCCGTATCCCCTACAGCCTGGGGCCGTGGATCAGCCGGCCGCTGCCGGACAGCGACTACGGCCTGCTCAACCAGCCCCAGGGCCGCGTACACCTGACCAGCGATGGCCTGGCCCACAGCGGCATGGGCATCTGGCAGGAGACCGCCGTTGCCGCCGCGCGGCGGGTGGTGCGCAACCTCTCCGAGCGTGCGCAGGCCACTGCGACCGCCTGAAACAACACACAACCAAATAGCCAGGTAGCGGACCTCCGAGGCTGGCGCCTAGAAAAACGGAGCTTCGCCATGCCTTTCAAACATGCCCTTCTGGGGTTGGGGGTGCTTTTCGCCAGCGTCGGCCAGGCGGCCGAGATCGAGCGCATTCCCTCGACCTATCCCAACTCGCCGATCCTCCAGGCGGCAACCTTGCCACCCGGCACGGTGCTGACCTTCGTTTCCGGGATCCTGCCGGACCCGGCCGACCCAAAGGTCGCCAAGGATCAGCTGCGAGCCGCTGGCGACACCGAGGCGCAGACCGTCGCCGTGCTGCGCAAGGTCGAGTCGGCCCTGGCGCCCCGGGGTCTGGGGCTCGGTGATGTGGTGCAACTGCGGGTGTACCTGGTGGGCGACCCGAACTTGCAGGGGCGCATGGACTTCGAGGGCCTGCAACGGGGCTTCCGGCAGTTCTTCGGCAGCGACAGCCAGCCATTGAAGCCGACCCGGACCACCGTCCAGGTCGCCGGCCTGGTGTTGCCCGGCGCGCTGATCGAGGTCGAGGCGGTCGCCGCCAAGGCCCGCTGAGCCACTGCCCATTGCCATAGGAAGCCCCCATGCCAAAGTCCCTCGTACTTTCACCCCTCAGCGCCGCCCTGGCGCTGGCCATCACCGGCGAAGCCCTCGCCGCCACCGACCCGGCGCTGTCCACCGTGCTGGTGACCGGCGTGCGCGGCAGCCAGGAGCGCACCGTCACCGACAGCCCGGTGCCGGTGGACGTGATCTCCGGCGAGCAATTGCGCACCAGTGGCCAGAACGGCCTGAAGGACATGCTCACGCGCCTGCTGCCCTCGTTCAACGCGCCCACCATCAACGGCGGTGGCACCGCGTTCCTGGTGCGTGGCATCAGCATGCGCGGGCTGGGCGGCGACCAGGTGCTGATCCTGGTCAACGGCAAGCGCCGGCACAACACGGCGATGATCAACAACAACGCCCGGGTGGGCACCGCCGCGGTGCCGGTGGACCTGGACCTGATCCCGACGGCGGCGATCGAACGCATCGAAGTGCTGCGCGATGGCGCCGCCGCCCAGTACGGGTCGGACGCCATCGCCGGGGTGATCAACATCATCCTCAAGCAGGACGCCGAAGGCATCAGTTCCGACAGTTCGGTGGGCCAGTACTACAGCGGCGACGGCACCAGTGGCCACGAGGCCGCCAATGCCGGTTTCGCGTTGGGCGAGGGTGGTTTCCTCAATGTGTCCTTCGACGCCAAGTTGCAAGAACCCTACGACCGTGCCGGCGCCGTGAACGGCAATTTCACCACCCTGGCCAACGGCCAGCCGGACCCACGCCTGACCGAGCGCCATGGCTGGGGCGAGGAGTATGGCCTGGGGCGTGATCGCACCTACAGCGGTGCCTACAACCTGGAACTGCCCCTGGGCGACGAGTTGAAGCTGTATTCGTTCTCCACCCTCAGCTACCGCGACGGCAAGAAGGTGCTCGGCCACCGCGCCCCCACCGACATCACCGCCACCAACTGGCTGCCCAACCCGCCTTACCCCAAGGGCGGCCAGGCCACCCGCGAAGTGGAGGAGACCGACTACCAGTTCCTCGCCGGCCTCAAGGGCCTGGCGGCCGAGTGGGATTGGGACCTGTCCACCACCTACGGGCGCGACAAGGCCAAGTTGTACACCGACAACAACCTCAACTTGTCCAACGACCCGCTACTGAGCCAGCGGCGCTTCCACCTCACCGACGAGATCTTCGACCAATGGACCACCAACCTGGACTTCAGCCGTGCCCTGGACATCGGTTGGTCCAGCCCGCTGGAGACTTCGTTCGGGGTCGAGTACCGCTGGGAGAAGTACGAGCTCACCGAAGGCGAGCCCAACTCCTATAATTATGGCGACTACGTAATCCCCAGCGGCCCCCTGGCCGGCAGGCGCCCGGACCCAGGGCTGTTCTCGGTCAACGGCACCACGCCCGAGGATGCCGGGCAGATGATCCGCCACAGCGGCGCGGCCTACGTGGATTTCGGCTTGAACATCACACCGCAGTGGTACAGCGCCTTCGCCCTGCGTTACGAACGCTACAACCAGGACGTTGGTGAAACCCTGAGCGGCAAGTTCACCACCCGCTACGAATTCGCCCCGGGCTATGCGGTGCGGGCGGCGGTGAGCAATGGCTTCCGCGCCCCGTCGCTGGCGCAGAACGTGTTCTCCTCGACCAGCTCGGTGACGATCTTCGGTGCCGGCGGCGCCACCAGCACCGCACGCACCAAGCAGATGCGCCCCGGCTCACCCGAGGCCATCGCGCTCGGCGCCAAGACCCTGGAACCGGAAACCTCGCGCAACTACAGCCTGGGCTTTACCGCCGAGCCCACCGAGCGCTTGCGCCTGACCGCCGACTTCTACCTGATCGACATCGATGACCGCATCCTGCAGACCGGCGTGCTCACAGGCCCCGCAGTGTCGAACATCCTGGTGGCCAACGGGTTGTCGCCGAGCCTGTCCGGGCAGTACTTCGCCAATGCCGCCGATACCCGCACCAAAGGCGTCGACCTGGTGGCCGAGTACCGTCAGCCGCTGGCCGAGTACGGCACCGTGCGCTGGAGCCTGGCCTACAACCACAACAAGACCACCATCCGCGACCTCGCCGACACCCCGGCCAGCCTGTCCGGCCTGGGTGCCGGCTATGTGCTGTTCGACCGCCAGCAGCAGATCGACCTGACCAAGGCCACGCCCAAGGACAAGTGGATCGTCAACAGCAACTACAAGGTCGACGACTGGACGGTGAACCTCACCTTGACGCGCTACGGCGAGTACACCGAGGGCTCGAACATCCCGGCCAACGACCGTACCTACAGCGCCAAGTGGATCACCGACCTCGACGTGGCCTACGACCTGACGCAGAACATCACCGTGGCGGTGGGCGCCAACAACCTGTTCGACAAGTACCCGGACAAGATCGGCATCGTGCCGTGGGCGGGCACTTATGAGTACGGGATGTTTTCGCCCTATGGCCTGGGTGGCGGTTACTACTATGGCCGCGTGAGCGTGGCGTTCTGATGGGTCAGGGAAGCGTCGGTATGTCGTCCTGTAGGAGCGGGCTTGCCCCGCGATCACCGGCATTGCCGGTGCCATTCACCGCGTCGTCTGTATCGCGGGTCAAGCCCGCTCCTACAGGGATGGTGGGTGATCTGAGGTTCAAGTACATCCTGCTCGGGCTACTGAGCTTGATGCTCGGGATTGCCCACGCAGATGAAACACTGCGTGTCTCCAGCCAGAAGAACTCGCTGCAGGTGCTATTGCAGGCTGCCGGCGAACTCGACAACGTGCCATACCCACTCGAGTTCGCCTCGTTCGGCGCCGCCGCGCCCACCGCCGAGGCCCTGGCGGCCGGCGCGGTGGATATCGGCACCCTGGGCACCGCGCCGTTCGTGTTCGCCACGTCGGCTGACGTCGACCTCAAGGCCGTCGGTGTGGTGCGCCTGCAGGTCACGCCCACGGCGGTGGCGATCATCGTCCCGCAGGGTTCGCCGTTGATCGATGGCAAGGCGCTGGTCGGTAGCCGGATCACCACCACACGCGGGTCCATCGGGCATTACCTGGCCCTGGCGGCGCTGCACTCGAGCGGGCACAGTGGCCGTGACGCCACCTTCGTTTTCCTGCAACCCGGCGAGTCACGCACCCTGCTGGCCAACGGTGGCGCCGATGCCTGGGCGACCTGGGACCCGTACACCAGCATGGCGCAGCTGGAGGGCGGTACGCGGGTGCTGGTCAGCGGTGAGGGCTTGTTCGCCGGCAACATGCTGTTGGTGGCGAATGTCGAGGCGATCCGCGACAAACCCCGGCAATTGCGCGACTTCCTGCAAAGGGTTGGACGCGCCTGGGCCTGGGCCAATGCCCATATCGAGCAGTACTCGGCCATCCAGGCCCGCCAGAGCGGCTTGCCGCTGGATGTTCACCTGCGTTCCAACCGCTATTCCCGACCGCGCAGGGTGGACGTGGACGATGGGTTGCTCCAGGACCTGGCCGACACCGTACGGCTGTACCAGGACGAAGGTGTCATCAGCCCCGGATTCAACGCCGAGCAACGGGTGGACAGGCAGTTCAACGAAATGAACGGCGCGCAGTGAACGTTATGTTTTGCGCTCGGCGAAGTTGCATTTTTTATAATCTTCATGCGTGCAGTTAATAGTCTTAAAGTTGGCTGGCAATATTTTGAAAAATGTTTTGATGTTAGAGAAAAACGATATTTCACAAGCGCTTGAGGCTTGTTGAATATGGCCTGGCGACGGTTGGAAGTCGCTGTTACTTCGGCAGGGATGCCAGTGGAAAGTGCGATAAAACATCAACGGACAGGCGAGGGAGTGTTCATGCTGACCATCACCACGGTCGAGGATCTGACCGCTGCTCAGTTGCAAGATGTCATTGATGCCCGCACCCTGGGCATCCAGATCAAAGGCTTTGCTTCGGCCGATACCGTGGCCCTGGCGCTGGAGCGCCTGAGCCACCACGAACTGCGTGGTGCCTTCAGCGAGCAGACCGAGTTCGTGCGCCTGGGCAAGGCGTACATCGAAATCAAGGACGCAGCCAGCCGCGCCGAATACCACGGCCAGGCCATCGCCAACATCCGCAAGATCCGCGGCGCCTTCGGCCCGCTGGCATCACCCATCGACCAGTTGCGCCTGTTGCTTGACGAGGTCTGGCCCAAGGGCGCGCGGCTGCTGGATGTGAACGGCGAGAAATGCTTCGTCGGCATCGCCCGCTTCCAGGGCAACAATGTCGACCTCACGCCCCACACCGACGACCTGGCGCGCAACGCCCCCCAGGACCATAAACCGCGCTTGCTGACGCAGCTTTCCACCAACATCTACCTGCAGATCCCGGACGACGGCGGCGAGCTGGAAATCTGGAACCTGCACCCCGACGAGGCGGAGTACGACCGCCTGCGCGGCGAGCGTGCCTACGGCATCGAGCGCCACCTGTTGCCGCCGCCGGACCTGGTGGTCAAGCCAGAGCCCGGCGACCTGATCTTCCTCAACCCACGGCTGATCCACGCGGTGCGCCCCTCGGTCACCAGCACCCGGGTCACCCTTGGCGTATTCATCGGTTATTTCGGCGACGACCAGCCTTTGGCCTACTGGAGCTAAGCGACATGAGCAATGTGGAAGCGATCAACCTCAAAGCCTATTTCAACAAGGGTGGAGAAGCACTGGACTTCACCGGCAAGCGCTGCGTGCTGGCCGTCAGCGTCGGACAGGAGTACCACGAGGAGCAGAAGCTCAGCTCCACCGTGCACCTGATCAACAAGTCCGGTTTCAGCCAGGTGAAAGTCGTGGTGGCCGACACCCTGCAGCGCCACAACAAGCACGGCAAGTCGCCGGGCGAGGCGCTGTCGGCGGCGATCCGCGACGGTGATGCGTGGCTTGCGCGCAACCGCAAGTACCTGGCTGGGCTGGAGGCACCAGTGCGCATCAGCCGCTGGAACCAGGAGCTGGCCTCGGACCGCTACGCCGACCTGCGCCAACAGGTCAACCAGCTGTACCGCGAAAACGAAGACTTGCGCAGCGCCATCGAGACCACCATTGGTGTGTTCACCGAACGGCTACGATTGCGTGACCCCGACGCCGACCTGGAACGTGCCGCCGCGCAATGCCGCGAGTACATCCTCGAGGAAGTGCCGATCATCCTCCCGCAGTGGGCGGAGGAGGGCTACGACTATGTAATCTACCCGCAGCAGATGACCCACGCCATGGCCACGGCACGGCGCCTGCTGATCGAACCGCACAGCCCCGACCGGGTGCACTGGCTGCCGCTGAAGTTCAAGAAGCGCGGCATTCCGATTCCCTTCACCTCGCCTGGCGCGGTACATCCGGCC
This sequence comes from Pseudomonas sp. MWU13-3659, assembly GCF_023757525.1. Classification (NCBI taxonomy): domain Bacteria; kingdom Pseudomonadati; phylum Pseudomonadota; class Gammaproteobacteria; order Pseudomonadales; family Pseudomonadaceae; genus Pseudomonas; species Pseudomonas sp. MWU13-3659. The sequence continues at coordinate 150,793 of NZ_JAMSHW010000013.1, forward strand.
TGGGCCGGCAGCGCCATCGCCATCTGAGCACAACCTTCGACATCGGCCCCACGCCACACGGACGACGGCCTTCACTTGTTTTGACGGACAGGAGTTTCCATGGGCGTTTTTGCGCAACAGCAACGCAAATGGTGGGCCTTGCTTGGGGTAAGCATCGCCAGCTTTCTCGGGTGCGTGGACTTCACCATCGTCAACACCGCGCTGCCGGCCGTGCAGGCCGAGCTCGGTGCGTCGGTGGGCAGCCTGCAGTGGGTGATCAACGGTTTCATCCTGGCGCTGTCCAGCACTATGGTGCTGGTGGGGCGCCTGGCTGACCTGCACGGCCGCAGGCGGGTGCTGAACATCGGCCTGCTGGTGTTCGGCCTGGCGTCACTGGCGGCGGGGCTGGCGTCGAGCATCGATGCGCTGGTCGCGGCGCGGGTGGCACAAGGGCTGGCCTGCGCGGTGCTCTACACCGCTTCGGGGGCTATCGTCGCGGCGACCTTCGCCAGCGAGGAGCAGGGCAAGGCGTTCGGCGTGCTGTTCGGTGTGAACGGCATCGGGCTGGCAGTGGGGCCGGTGCTGGGCGGGGTGATCACCAGTGCGCTGGGCTGGCAATGGATCTTCCTGGTGAACGTACCCTTTGTCCTGCTGAGCCTGGCGATCATCGCACTGGCGGCGGACGAGTCGCGGGCCGAGCAGGACGGGGTGCGGCTCGACTGGTTTGGCGCGGTGCTGCTTTTGGTGGGGTTGCCGAGCCTGGTACTGGTGATCGTCCAGGGCGCGACCTGGGGCTGGGTCTCGGCAAACACCCTGGCACTGCTCGGCCTGGCGCTTGTGACGCTGTCCGCATTCGCGGTGGTCGAGTTGCGGGTGAGGGCGCCGATCGTGGACTTGCGCTTGTTCGCCAACCGGCGTTTCGTCGCGGCGGTGACGGCCAGCTTCGGTCTTGCGTTGTTCTATTGCGTGGCGTTCTTCGTGATGCCGCTGTACCTGGCGTTGATCCGCGGTGAAAACGTGCAGGCCAGCGGGCTGCTGCTATTGCCGACGACACTGGGGGTGGCGGTGCTTTCGCCTGTGGTCGGCCGCCTGGTGGACCGCAAGGGGCCGGCGTTGCTGGTCCAGGTGGGATTGCTGTTGTTCGTGCTGTCTGCGGCGCTGCAGGCGGCGTTCGGCGAACACACGTCCCTGGTGCATCTGCTCGGCGCCTTCGCCGTGATGGGGTTGGGCTGGGCCTGCATACTCGGCCCCTCGACCGTGCTGGGGATTTCCTCCGTGCCGCAGCAGGTAAGCTCGGTGGCCATGGGTTCGCTGATGACCTTGCACAATGTCGGCGGTGGGCTGGGGTTGGCGGCGGGGGTAGGGTTGTATCGCGAAATCGCGAGCCGAGCGCTGTCCAGCGCCAGTGGCGTGCCTGCACAGACCGACTGGTTGGCGCTCGCGGCAGCGGCACCGGAGCAGGGCGCGGTGCTGCTGGCCGAGCACCTGGGGCAGGGTGGTGATGTGCTGCAAGGCTGGGTACATGCAGCATTCCTCCAGGGTTACCAGGCTGTGATGGTTTTCCTCGCCGTTGCGCTGCTGCTGGCTTGGGCAGGGGTGGCCCTGTTGCTGCGCGCACCCGTTGCCGCTGCCGCCAACCAGGAGCCCAGCCATGGCGAGGCTTGATGGCCGGCTGCGCCTGGGCGCCTTCCTCTCCGGCACCGGCGCCCATGCCGGCAGCTGGCGCCACCCGCAGGCCGACGCCGATGCCTCGCTCGACTTCGAGCGCTATCGGCAGTATGCGCAAACCTTGGAGCGTGGGCGTTTCGACGCTCTGTTCCTCAACGACAACGTGGCGGTCGGCGAACTGGATCCGCGTGTGCTTCGCAGCAGTGGCTACAGCCTGCGCTGGGACCCTCTGACCCTACTGCCGGCACTGGCGGTTGTGACCCGTCATATCGGCCTGATCGCCACCGCCAACACCAGTTTCAACGAGCCCTACAACATTGCCCGTACGTTCGCCTCCCTCGATCATCTGTCCAATGGCCGCGCCGGTTGGAACCTGGTGACGGCGCTGATCGGCGGTGAGAACTTCAACCACGCCACGCACCTGCCCCATGCCGAACGTTACGCCCGCGCCGAGGAATTTTTCGAGGTGGTGACCGGGCTTTGGGACAGTTGGGCGGACGACGCCTTCCCGCTGGACAAGGCCTCGGGCACCTTCCTCGATCCTGCGCGCATGCGTGTGCTCGATCACCAGGGTGAATACTTTCGCGTGCGTGGCCCGCTGAATGCGCCTCGCCCGCTGCAAGGCTGGCCGGTGATTGCCCAGGCGGGCTCTTCGGAAGCTGGCCGAGCGCTGGCGGCGCGCAGTGCCGAACTGGTGTTCACCGCCCAGCAGACATTGGCAGAGGGCAGGACCTTCTACGAGGACATCCACCAGCGCCTGGCCCTGGCCGGTAGGCCTGCGCAGGGGCTCAAGGTGTTTCCCGGCCTCGCGCCGGTGGTGGGGCGCACAGTCAGCGAGGCGCAGGAAAAGGCCGAGCAGTTGCAGGCGCTGGTGGACCCGGAAGCGGCGCTCAAGGCGCTGTCGTTCCTGCTGGATATCGGTATCGACCTGGCGCGGTTGCCGGCCGATGCGCCTGTTGTGTTGCCAGACCCGGTGCCATTGACCGAGCGCCACAAGAGCCGCCAGCAGTTGGTGGTGGACCTGATCCGCCGCGAAAACCCCACCGCCGGGCAGTTGCTGCGCAAGCTCGGCGCGGGTGGGCATCGTTTGCTGGTGGGGACGCCCAGGCAGATCGTCGAGGAGATGGCATGCTGGTTCGAAGAGGGCGCCGCGGATGGGTTCAACCTGCTCTTTACCCATCTGCCAGGTGGGGTGGATGATTTTGTCGAGTGGGTGATTCCCGAGTTGCAGCGCCTGGGGTTGTTCAGGCGCGAGTACGAGGGGCGAACCTTGCGCGACAATCTTGGCCTGCAACACATACACAACCGACGGTTCATGGGATGAAGGACCGCCCCGCCTGTCTTGCAGGCCGGTTCAGAGCCATGCCGGCACGTCATGAACCAAACAGGTCGTTGGCCGCGCCAGCCGCCCAAGTGACGTCGCTGGCTCAACACAATTACAAATAACTCATCAACGCCTGAGAGACTGAATTCCCCTGGCCATCGCCAAACAGACGCTGACCAATCTGCAAGCCTAACTGCCGATAGCTTTCAAACTGTGCCTCATCGAAAAACTGATTGGCGGTACTTTCGTTGGGGAAGGTGGGATGACCGCTGGCATAGTTGAGTACGTCCAGTGGCAGACCGCCGATCAAGCTAGGTTTGAGCACCAGGATTCGCGCTGTGCGTTGGCCCAGGCGATTGCTTACGTTGAACAACATCGCGCAACGCATGCTACCAGGCGCTGGCGTGGTAAAGCTGTCCATGCGGCCAAAGTAGGGCGCCAACTCAGGGATCAGATGCACGCCCTCATCCTCCTCGATCTCCAGAGCCTGGTCGATGCGTGCCAAGCGGATCAGGTTGGCCAGGTCATCAAAACGGTAGGTGGGATCAGCCCCGCAATCGCAGGTGACGATCAGCTCGATCTTGCGTCCTTCGCGGAGCAATTCGTAGGTGGCCGTGTTTTCGAAATGACCGCCGTCAGACAGGTACTGATAATCACGCAACACGCCATGGAAGCGTGCAGTCAGTTCGCAGAACAGGTAGGCCTGGCTTGGGAAAATGGTCGCCATCAGGCCGTCACGCCAGCACCGGCTCCCTTCAACGGTTTCGCCATCCTCCAGGAAGTTGGCCGGCCACCAGGTACCCAGGCGCAGGTTGGTCAGGCCCAGCGCCAGGGAGGTGCCTAGCGAGGTTGCCCGGCCAAGGCCGGTGGATACGGCCGCACCTGAGGTTGCGATCCAGTGGGACAATGCCAGTGGCTGATAGATTTCGCTGTACCACTTGCGTTGCAAGGAGCGGTCGCGCGGCTCGCCATCGAGGATATAGCTGACACTGCCGGAAGTGGCCGAGCCGCTGGGGGCCAGGCAAAGGGGTTTGCCTTTGCGGTCGCGCTGAACCAGTTGTTCGGCTGGGTCGACGGTGAGATTCAGGGTTACGTTGATCAGATGCACCGGAGCACAGGGGGTGGCGCCATAATAGCGTTCGATTGACACATCATCTTCAGGCAAGGGCTCGGCAACGCTCAGGTACTGGCGACGCGCTTTGCGGGTCTTGCCCGAAAAACGCTGCCCATTTGAGGCCCCCAGATAGGCCCGGGACAGGCGGCCACTGTAGAACGACTGTAAAGAGGACTGGTTGAGAAAGCCGATAAAGCTACCCGCCGCAAGGCTCAGGATCAGCGCCAGGCCAGCAAGACTGGCCAGATGGACCATTGTGTCGTGTGGGTTGCTCTGATGGCGCACGAACTGCACCAACAGCCCCCACATCAAGGCGCCGAGCACGAATATCAGCAGGCCGGCCACCCCGGCGATGGCGCTCAGAGGCAAGCGGCTCAGCCAGCCCGGCAAGTGCTTGTCGTCAAGCAGGCTGGAAAGTGTGCGGATGGCCCCGATCAGTACCGGTAGCAGCGCCGCGGAAGAGGCAAGGGCAATGCCCTTGGCATAAACGAGTTCGCTTAGCCAGGGTATGAAGGCGAAGAATGCCAGCACCAACGTGCCACCCAGCGCCTTGCCCAGGTATCGAGTGACCAGAACGCGATACGTGCGCACACTGTCGTGGCGGGCCAGGGCTTTATCACCGTCCCGGGAGCAACGCAGGCGCAGGACCAACACGACGCAGGCGATCACCCCGAGCGCGCACACCAATCCGCAGGTGCCCAGCAACAGGCGAAGTTCGTTTTCGATTGGCCAGGGAGAAAGGGCCAGAGCCATGAACATTGCCGCTGCAGCACTGTACAAAACTGTCGACCAGTTCCACAGATGCAATGCTTCGTCCTGATCCTTGCGCGCATAGACCATCCAATAGGCCAGCATCAGCGGTATCACCCAAAGGACGGCCGCGGCAGCGGGCACCCACCATAGCGAACCATACAATCCCCCCAACTGGTCTTGAGAGAACACCTGGGTCAACAGCGCGAACAATCCACTGTTCGGGATGTAGGCCTGGAACAGTGCAGCCATGGCCAGCAGGAACAACAGCGGCATGCCAATCACGAAGTGCAACGCAAGCAGGTTGCGCATGGACAGCGCCAGAATGAAAAGGATGTCACCAGAACCACCAGGTGTCAGGTATCGGCCATTCTCCCGCAGCCATGCCAATGGCGCATCCCCCACTGGCGCGTCTCGATAATTGGTACTGGTGTGAATACGCCCAGGGGGTTCGAAATCGAAAACCTCGTAGGCATCTTGCGCTGCCTTGACTGCAGGCGTTACCGCAACCTGTGCGTTCTCTTGCACACGCAAGCGGTCTGGAAGGAACAAGGTGCCGAAGAACGCACCCAGATAGCCACCGCCACTCACGCTCGACAGATAATCGAACTGTTCCAGCAGGCGTTTGCCGACACTTTGTTGTTCGTCTGGCGTCCTGGCCGCCTTGGCCCGAGCCAGTGCCTGCAGTACACCCAGGCAGAACGTCGCACTGCGAATCCCTCCGCCGGACAGCGCCAACGCCCAGTAGCCCTGTTTCTTTGGGGGAAGCCCAAGCAGGCGGCGACGTTCGTCGATACGGGCGTGTTCTGCCCGGTATTGTTCAACCTGTGCCGCCGAGGTGGAACGTTCCCTTTCCATAGCAATTCTCGCAAGTGCAGGGGGTCACATCTAATCAGTTAAAGCAGATTCATGGCGATGTGCCACCCTGTCGCTCACGCCTGATGATTCATAGACGCATCGCCAGGTCAGGTTCGGTGATCGAAGAAGTGCCCCATCAGCTTCAGCAATGGCCTGCGGCGATTCTTCCTGGAGAAATCCCACTCATTGAGCTGCGATGCCGCTGGGCTGCCGTCCTGCTCGTGCAGCATCCGGTGCGCCTCGGGCAGCCGGTACCAAGGTACCGAGGGGAAGGCATGGTGCACGATATGCAGGTTGAAGTTGAGGATCACGAAGCGCGACCACACCGGCACGCTCTTGCAATCGTGCGACACGCGATCCTGCTCCCAGAACTGCAGGCGCTCGCCATCTTTCGCCAGCAGCGGCGCCTCGGCATGGTGGGGCAGGTTGACCAGTTCCACGATCAGGGCGAGGAACAGCCAGATGATCAGGTAGAACAACGCCAGGTCTGCCAGGTGACCAAAGGCCCAGGCAATGGCCGCCACCACCCCGTAACCCACCAGGTACAGGCGGGCGAAACGAATCTCCTTGAGGATACGTGGCGAGTCGTCGCCCTGGGCCCGGGCAATGAACGGCGCACGCCAGTTCAGCAGGAAATGGTTCACGGCGATCATTGGCAGCCAGTGCTTCCACATGAACTCCAGGGTGCGCTCCTGCTTCTTGGTCATGACCGCGAACCGCTCGATCATCCCGCGGTTCTCCGGGTCGTTGAGCGGGTGCGCGGTCCAGGTGTGGTGGGCCATGTGGAAGCGTCGGCGGACCAGGAACGGCAGCGCGATCAGCCAGCCGTTGAAGTGGCCGATGATGTCGTTGAGCCGACGATTGTCCGAGGTCGCGCCATGCAGGGCTTCGTGCAGGATCAGGTACAGCTGCACCGTGGCCAGGCCCGCGACCAGCAGGCCCAGAACCTTCAAAGCAGTGGGCTCACTCAGCCAGAAGTTCCACGCCAGCACCAGCAGCAACAGGTCGGCGACCCACAACATCACGGTCCAGGGCTCTTTCGCGCCATCGGGGATCTGCTTGCGTACGACGAGCCATTGGTCTTTTGTCATTGTCTGAATACTCCAGTCTTCATCCGTTGCGGGATGGGAATGCACGGTAGTTATGGGGCGTTTTCATTGCAGGGCAATGCCGCATAGGCTGTCGGTCAACTTCGCGTAGACCTGGTCGAAGAACGCCACCTCATCATCGAAGCCATGGCTGCGAGGGGCGTCGGCAAATACTTCGAACACCAGCAGGATGCAGTCGTAGCGGACACCGCCCTCCAGGTGCCAGGCCGGCAGGTAGGCCGTGATCGCAAAGCCCAGGCTGACCAGGCCGGCGAGTAGTTCCAGCTTGTCGGCGAGGATATGCACGCTGAAGTACTGCACCTGGGGATGGCGCTGGAGGAGGGCAGTGATTGCCTGCAATGTGGCTGGTTGCGTCGGGTTGTCGCCAAGATGGCCGGACACCATCAGTGCATCCGCGCCCGGCTCATGGTTGAAGCGCAACGGGCCATGAACTTCGGCACCGGGTGGGCCGCTCAGGCAAGTGGCCGGATAGGTGCCGAGCGGTGGGGTGAGGCGCAATGCGTCGTACAGCCTGGCGATGATCGGGCCAGCCACCCCGTTATGCGCATACCCCGGTGCGACATGCACGAAACCTTCCTGCGCCGGAGGGAGCAGGGCGGTCAGGTGGTACTCCCTGATACCGTCGACCTTGTCTGGCCCGCCGTCATGCCCCACTAGCACGCCCGGCCTGATCTTCTTCATCAAGGCGTGGCTGGCAATGTTGCGCGTGACATAGAAACCCAGCTCCATGGCGTGTGGCCGATGGCGCTCGAGTCCCAGCCTGACCAGATTGGAAATCGCCCCGGTTCTGCGCGCGGCCGGGTGGACCACGCCATGGGACATTTCCCAGGACTGGTTCCACGGTCGGCGGGCGACACAACAGCAACCGACAAGGAAGCTGTCGAGTTCGGCGACAAACCATTGTTGTTGCCCGGAGTCCATCGAACTGCGGATATAGGCCGGGCTTTGGCAGGGGTGGGTGGTTTGCCCGTAGACGCTTTGGAACAACTGGGCGAGTCGAGGAATATCGTTGATATGGCCTGGGCGGTAATCAAAGGCGTCAGTACGTGTCTCGATATCCACGGGCGTGGATACGGACTTATGGAGCACGTTTGTCGAGGTCATGGCACACCTGAATATATTTATTGGCGGCAGGCGAACGCTGTGATTACCCAAGGCAATTCACAGGCACGAGCAAGGGCAGTTAACGCTGTCGAGACGCCTCAGGTAGCGAGGGCTGCAGCCAAGTGCCGGTCAATAAAATCGAGGTGGCCGAGTGTCGCAGATATGCGTCATCCATGAGCAAAAACATTATGTCGTTCCTGACAGTAGTGTGACTATTGAAGTGGGCAACTGGACTCCTTCCAGTTGCCGAGGAGGGAATATAGAGCGTTGAGGCACACTGTCAAATATATTCGCTGACTATAACTCGAACACGTGTCGACGCCCTATGCTGGATATCTGACTGAGTTATTTATCGCGATGTCCAATATGTGTTGTCTATAAGGGCAGGGTGCCCGCAGGCACCCGATCCTTCATACACGGAAGCGCGAAACGCTGGCTTGCATGCCCTGCGCGATGTCACCCAGGCGTCGCGCGGTCGAAGCCAGTTGTCGTGTGGTTTCCGTGCTCTCCCTGGACATCCGCGCGATCCGCTCGACCTGGTGGGCGACTTCCTGGCTGGCCAGGGTCTGTTCGCCAATGGTGTGGGAGATTTCTTCCACCACCGAGGCGGCCTGGCGCGCGCCTTCGCGAATCTGTTGGATGGAGGCGCCGGCCTGGGTGGCCAGCTCCACGCCGGCGCGCACCCGGGTGACGCCGGTCTGCATGCTTTGCACCGCGTTGCCCGTGCTCTGGCGAATGCGCTCGATCATGTCGGCGATCTCTCGAGTCGATTGCGCCGTGCGCGCGGCCAGGCCCCGCACTTCGTCGGCGACCACGGCAAAGCCACGGCCGGCGTCACCCGCCCGTGCCGCCTCGATGGCCGCGTTGAGCGCCAACAGGTTGGTCTGCTCGGCGATGGTGTTGATCACCTGGACGATAGAGTAGATTTCCTCCGAGCTTTGCCCCAGTACCGTGATGGTCTCGGAAGAGCGGTGCACCGCTTCATCGATGCCCTGCATGCCGCCCACGACATTCAGGATGACTTCGCCGCCATCGCTGGCCAGGCGCTCCGACTGTCCGGAGATCGACTGCGCATCGCGGGCATGCTCGGCGATCTGCGACAGGTTGGCGATCATCTGCTCGGTGGCCGAGGCCATGCTCACCGCGCTTTCCGACTGCTGGCTGGTACGCTCGACCAGGCCGCTCGAAGCCTGGCCCAACTCTTCGGCGACATCGTGCAGTTGCTGGTTTTCTTCGTGGATCGCTTTGATCATGGCGCCCAGGCTGTCGCGCATGTCGGCCAGCGAGCGCAACAGGTGGCCGGTTTCGTCGCGGTCATGCACCCGTATCTCGGTGGTGAGGTCGCCCTGGGCGATCCGTTCGGCCACGGCCACGGTCTGGCGCAGGGGGCGCAGCACCGAACGCAGCAGCATGAACGTGCACAGCGCCAGGACCAGCGTCGCCAGGACCATGCCGCCTATCAGCACGACGATGCCTTGATGCAGGGTTGCCTTGCTTTGTGCGCGGCTCTTGTCGGCGTTGCTCGCAATAAGGTCACTCAACCTGCTGTTGCGTTCCTCCAGTTCCTTGAACGCCTCCATGAATGAGGGCAACTGAGCCTGTGCCTGTTCGGGAGACTTCAGTGCCAGCTGGATGATCGATGTGGCGCTGGCGATGTAGTTGTCGAGCAATGGGCCGAGTTCGCTGATGGCCTCGTGCAGATCCGCATCCAACGGCAGCTTGAGGTTGCTCTGGATCACGCTCCTGAACCATTTGGCATGCTCGTCGAGGTCGGCCAGTACCTGGTTGGCGGTATCGACGTCGCCAGGTTTGACCAGCAACGCGGCCAGCACGTCGGCACGCAGGGCATCGTGCATCATGTCGCCCTCCATGTGGTTGCGCAGGGCGGACATGCTGTCCTCGTTGCGCGTCAGCGCCTGGTTCTGGTCATGCTCGGCGAGCAGGCCGCTGCCGCCGAGCAGCAGGGCAGCGAGGATGCTGACCAGACCGAAACCGATGGTTTTCTGCCGAATATCCATATCGAACGGCTCCATGAGGTAGGTCTGGTGAGCATAGATTGCTGGGTGCGATTCGCCGCATGACAAGCCGTTATCGTGTTGCGGTGGGTGGACGACCAAGGGGAACTCAAGGCGAGGGCAGGGTACGGGCAGACCAAGGCAGGTGTTTGATTAGAATTACAGTTTTGTTTCAGATCGCCGACTTAATAGGTGATGCCTAGATCCAGGGTTACGTGATTGAATGAAACTGTTTAAATCGCCTCGTGCGTTGATTCACTACTCTCATGCAGAAATCGACGTTTTCGACCGCCCGCAAGGGCAATTCAAAGTTCAGACTCAAGGCCGGTTGTACACCTTGAATTTCGACAAGTCCTTCATGTCGAAACTGGGTGTCACCAAAGCCATCAAGCCTCGCAGTGCGTTGCTGTTTACCGATGCAGCGCTTGAAAAATTCACCCCACATCCGATCTTGGGCCTGCACTTTTTCAAGCGCCTGTTCGGTCAGCACTGGAGCCGTGAATTCGGCGACGTGGTCTGGGAGAAGCGCGATACTGTCTGCGAAGGCAATGTGCTACGGATAAAGGACGTACGGATCATTCCCATCGAAGGGGGCGTGCGGCGATGGTGGCAGCGTATCAAAGTGGCGACAGTCGTCACCGTCGACCTTGCACTGCTTGGCTTTATCCTCGCGGTACTGGCGTTAACCTATTTTCAAGCTGTACTTGGAACCGAGCACTGGCTGGTGGATCTGGCAGAGCGATTCGAGCAGGTTGGCAAATGGTTTGTAGCGAAAGCCCCCCTTATCGTGGGCGGCCTGACGGTGTGGGGCATTGCAGCGTTTTTCAATGTGAAGCGCACGATGTCGAGCCAGTCTTTCGAAGAAGACTTTCGCGCGCTGGGGTTCGAACCGGGTTCACCGCAACGTTGAGAGGCCCGGCTTGGTTGCCGTTGGAGCGCACAGCAGGAGAGGCGGCATGCTCGATTTCCTGGCCCACCTGTTTTGGGAGGTCTTGCTTTATTTCATCGGCTATGGGGTCTTGAAGGGCGTGACACTGGGACGATTCAAGGCCCCCCAGGGAAGTGACTGGGTGTCCGCTATCGGCGCAGCGGTGAGTCTTTCCTGTGTGGTTGTATTTATCTTGATTTGGCTTAAGTAAACGGCCTCAACAAGCACGCCTGTTTAACGATAACTCAACTAAATGAATATTTAGTTGAGTTATCAACCCTGGGCTTATCGAGACTTCAAGAAGGGTGTGAGCACGCTTTGCTGGTGCCTGGCCTATTTACCATGACAAACCTTCAAAGGATTGAGTTCCATGCGTGGATTTACCGTATTACCGCTGCTGTTTCTCTCTTTGACCGCCTGGGGCGACTGCACGCAGTACCTGCAGACCTGGGCCCAGACGCTGCATCCGACACTGAAGCTCGACAGCGAATATGCGGTCTGCAAGGTCAATCCCGCAGACGCCAGCCAGGTCGTGGCAGCCTTGCCCATGAAAGTGGACATCGATGAAGACGGGCATGGCCATTACGGCCTTGATGTGTTGGTGGCTGATGCCGCCAGTGGCAAGATTATTGCCCGCAGTTATCAACACGCTGCGATCATCTCCGATGCGATGCGATTTTCAGGCCTGGGCCTGGACACTGCACGTTATCAGGTAGCGCCTGGGCTGCGAGCATTTGGTGTGCGCATCAGCCATTCGGGTTCGTCACGGGTCAATCCGTATGGCAGTGAAACCCTGAGTCTGTACGTGAACGACGGTTCGCAGTTGCGCCGGATCATGGGGCACTTGGTCGTCAGTGAGAGCCAGGGCGAATGGGACGGTGTCTGCACCGGTGAGTTCGGCGAGACAAAGCGGACCCTGGCGATTGGCAAACCTGGCAAGGATGGATTCAGCCAAATACGGGTTACCGAGGTTTCGACTGGCAGGCAGGCCGTTCTCAAGGGTGAGGATGACTGTGAAGAAATGGAGGTCAAGTCGGGGACGAAGATGTTCAGCCTGGATTATGACGGCGGCCGGTATGGAGTACCGAAGGAATTGACGTACCAGTGAGCTGGATTGGCGATGGGGCTTTGATGGAGGCTGAAATCTGGCCTCCCTCTGGGCGTGATGCTCAATACGAATG